>JAPLFE010000115.1:0-8530 GCA_026390855.1 Chlorobiales bacterium
GCGAGAATCAAACTGTTGCATCTTTATCCGTCAATTGATGCGTGATGTGACACTAGAGTAACAGAGAATTAGTTCCCTGCACTTCAGCGCGAGCTTTATGCTTTCAAAGTTCAGCACATATCGAGCTATCTGCGAGCAGGCTGCGGCATTTGTGCAGATAAGACGTCCAGCAAGATGGGCGCGGAGGAGACAGAGAAAGCTGTATTTCAGAACGCGATATTTAGAAACACCAGCAAAAAGAGAGCAGGGAAGAAACACGGGGAAGAAAAGCTATCGCCCTTTCAAGAGCGCGGAAGAGGAGTCTAAGATTTCATTGTAGCTTCATTTCAAGGCATCGATCTGAACGGCTATCGGCACAACAGAAATTTATGACGGCTTCACTTTGGGCATGTTATCTGGAAACCATTAACAACGGTTTAACATTACAGCTTTACTATCTAAATAAAAGTTTATTGCAATATTTTATATGGGTAAACACTATTCTAGTTACTTAACCAAGTCCTTGAAACTTATTCAGTACCTTGTTTTAGTTGGACTTGTTTTTCTCGTTGAGTGCAACATTCAAAACCCTTTAGATAGCGATAATTCTTCAAAACCTTGGAAGATTGCTGAAGGAAAAATACTCTACGAATCTAATTGCGCCAGATGTCATGATATAGGTATGTCAGGAGCTCCAAAACTTGGTGACAAAAAGGATTGGAGTGATCGAATAGTTGATGGAGAAGATGTCATGCTTGAAAAAGCGATTGCTGGCTTCGAAGGTAAAAACGGCATGATGCCACCAAAAGGAGGCAATTACTCTCTTACCAATGTAGAAGTAAAAATGGTCATACTATACATGATTTCTAAAATAAGCACAAGAGAGTAAAACACCTCTGTTGAATCACCTAATATTAAAAGATGAGAGGGTGGTTCATGGATGCCATGGCAAACGGATATTACGATTTTGATATACTTTAACTGTCGGGATGCCTGCATAGGGAGAAGAATGAAGCATCTTTATAAGTACAGATGAAGATCGCTAAAGTTCCAGCTTCGGGTACAGTCCGGTACATCCGCTCAGTTGCTGCATGGCATCGGGATAACGGGGATTGGGATTTATTATGGAATCTTTAACTGCCTATATTATTTTAAAATTCAGTCAAAATGAGATATCATGAAAGCCTTAGAGATTAAGTGATGTTACCTGTCGGCAATATAATATCCATAAGTGCCCCCATAAAAACAAAATAAGCTTTGATCAATTCCAGAGAAGTATAGTTTAACAGGAAAGCATTAGTAGTGTAAATTATTCAGAAATAGCGCTCATTTTGCTTTTTAATCTCTATGGGTAAATTCCCCGAAGCTTGCTTCGTGAATGAATCGATCTTCTTTGAATTAATACCTCGTAGCTCTGCTGCGAGGATTCTTTATTACTTTTTTATTTTGCATAGTTTGTTCCCTGCGTATACGTTTTAACCTTGGGGATTTCAGTGACAAGTAAACGCAAATGAAACTCTCAACATCTATTTTTCATCAGTTCAACTCATCGGTATTATAGATTCACTGCTTATCAATAAAATTTTACCCTTACTGTTTCTGCCTTTAGGATTCAGTCTTTTTTGCATGCTGACAGGGCTGGTTTTGCGTAAAAGGTTCTTTTTTTTGTTTGGCATTTCAGCTCTCTGGTTTTTCAGTATGCCTGTCGTCGCCGATAGTTTGATGAAGATGGTTGAAGGTAATGTAAAAAGGGTTCCAGTAAATAGCGTTGGTAAGGCTGATGCTATTGTGGTGCTGAGTGGTATGCTTCGTCAGGTTCAGGGTGCTCCTTTGGGTGAGTGGGATGATGCCGCTGATCGATTTGAGGGAGGGATTGAGCTTTATAAAGCAGGAAAAGCCTCGCTACTTATCTTTACTCGTGGTCAGACTCCATGGGAATTGAATGCGGTACCTGAAGGTGAGCTACTTGCAAAAAGGGCTGTAATGCTTGGTGTTACCGAAACGGGTATCCGTTTAACTGAGAGGGTGGGAAATACTGCGGATGAGGCTGTGGCTACCTGGAAGTTGTTGGGTGGGAGAAAAAAGAAAAGTAGAATTAATATTATTCTGGTTACCAGTGCCTTTCATATGCCGAGGGCTGTTTTGTTGTTTGAAGAGGCAGGGTTTAAGGTTGTTCCCTATAGGGTGGATTATCAGACTGATGATATATCAAGGCTAACAGTGTTAAGCTATTTGCCTCATGGAGTCTCACTGGAGAAGTCGGAGAGAGCTTTACGAGAGGTGATCGGTTGGGCATTTTATTGGGTACGGGGATTTTTTAGCAGAAGTTTTTTTTGAGGTAGTTACATGCAAGCGAACGGAGGAACATAAAAATTCCAGGTGGTCAACCGATTTTTCCAGCTGACATTAACCATTAATGAGTAAGTGATGAAAAGGGTTCAGGGTATTTTCGTGATTTTTTTGTCGCTGATTCTGAGCGGCGTCCTAAATGCAGAAGAGTATAAAAATGTTGAGGTTAAAAAACTGATTACCTCGACTACCTCAAGTAATGGTCAGCCACTGACCTATCTTCAAGCCGCTCAACCCGAGGTAACGGTTCTTGTCGTTCGCGTTCCTCCAAAGGGGTCAACTGGTTGGCACAAGCATCCAGTTCCAGTGTATGCCTATATGTTGGAAGGAACGCTTAACGTGGAAATTAAGGGTGGAAGAACGTATGTGTTTAAAAAAGGTGATGCGATTCTTGAGGTAATGAATACCTTGCACAATGGTTATAATTCAGGTGACGAACCAGCCAGACTTGTGGTTTTTTATACGGGAGCAGTAGGGGTGCCGAATGTTGTAAAAGAGGGTGTCGCTGTAGTTCCCACTTTACCTTGAGAAGAGACTTCTTTAAATCATGCAAGAGTTAAAGCTGGACAGCAATATCGCTGTTGGTCTTGATATTGGAACAACAACGTTACGTATTGTTGTTGCCGAAAAAGATGAATATGGAAGACTTAAAGTACTCGGAAAAGGGTGTGTGTCTTCAAATGGTCTGAAAAGAGCAAAGGTAGTCAATATCAATAAGGCGGTTGATGCTCTTAAGGCTGCTGTAGCGGAGGTTGAATGCGAATCCTCTCTTGTGATTCATGGTGTCAATATTGCGCTTTCGGGAGCTCATGTTCATTGTGTTCAAAGTAGTTCAGAGATCAGTATAAATCAGACGGGAGTAGTAAATGAGTCGGATGTCAATCGGTTCTTAGAGAAGGCCAAGGCCAATATCCAGAATCTGGATATCAATCAGGAAATTATTCATGTCATTCCGCAGGAGTTTATTGTTGACGATCAAGATAAGCTTCTTGATCCTATAGGCATGGCTGGGATGACAATGAAAGGGAGAGTCTATATAGTTGTAGGGTTGAAAACCAAGATTCGCAATATCAGGCAGTGTGTTGAGAGGGCTGGACTGAAAATAAATAACCTTACTTATAAGCCAAATGCATTGGGTCTTGCTGTCATAAAAGAGCGAGAAAAGAAAGGGGTGGTTGCGGTTATTGATATCGGGGGGGGGACTACTGAGGTTGCTATTTACCTTGGAGGGGCAATTCATTTCTCAGAGGTCATCAATGTTGCCGCTAACGACATTACTCTTGATATTGCTCATGGCTTACAGGTACTTGAGGATGAGGCTGAAGTTATAAAAATAAAGTATGGCTGTGCTGATAGCCGGTTATGCAGTGGAGATGAGGATATTATTATTGATTTCAGCGATGGCTATTCAAAAAAAACGTATCCAAAGAGTGCGTTGACCTTTATTATAGAGGCGAGGATGATGGAGATTTTGGAGCTTGTTCGGGACACTTTGATGCTTTCAGGCTATTATGATGATATCAATGCTGGTGCAATTATAACGGGAGGAGGATCGTTACTGACGGGAGTAGTGGAGCTTGCCCGATTTGTTCTTGGTCTTGATGTTCGTATCGGCTATCCTGAAGGAGTATCGGGCGGTATTCAAGCGTCCGTTAATAACCCTATGGATGCTACTGTTATGGGGCTAGTTGCTTATGTTTATCAGGATAATCTTTCATGCAGTCAGCGTTTCGCTTCAACTGTTGCAATACCTGAAAATCTGACTTCTGCAGGTTGCGATGATGTTTCTCTGGCAGTGGACAAGAATAAGACTTGGAAAAAAATTGTTGATGGTTTTCAGGGATGGTGGGCGAAACTATGAAATCGAGTATCAATGCAGCCTTGTTCGGTACTCTTCACAAGGTTTTCGGGTTTCGTGAGTTTCGTCCTAATCAGGAGAGTATTGTTCGGGCAATCCTTGATAAGAAAGATGTTTTTGCTGTCATGCCGACAGGTGGAGGCAAATCGCTCTGTTATCAGCTTCCTGCTGTTTTGCTTCCAGGAACTTGCATGGTGATCAGTCCACTCATCTCTCTCATGAAAGATCAGGTTGATGGGGCAAGAGCCAACGGTATTCGTGCGGCGTTCCTTAACAGCTCTCTTTTACCCGAAGAGCGTGACAGTGTTATGCATGATCTGCTTTCCAACTCTCTCGATCTGCTTTATGTTGCCCCGGAGCGGTTTACCCTAGACTACTTCAGGGAGATGCTTTGCCGTGTACAGATAAGTATGGCGGTAATAGATGAAGCTCACTGTATATCGGAATGGGGACATGATTTCCGGCCTGATTACCAAAATCTGTCCGACCTGGTTACATTATTTCCTGATGTGCCTGTTGCCGCTTTTACCGCGACTGCTACACACATGGTTCAGCATGACATTCTGGATAAACTTGCTCTGCGTAACCCCCTTATTATCAGGGCCTCATTTGATCGCCCAAACCTTTTCTATGACGTTCGTTTCAAAGAAAACACTGATGTTCAGCTCGTTTCGCTTTTAAAACAAAATACAGGTAAGTCTGGCATCATTTACCGTACCAGCCGTAAGAGTGTTGATGATACGTCAGCAATGCTGAGCGCCAAGGGGTTTCGCGCCCTTCCTTACCATGCCGGGCTTAGTGATGGCAATCGTAAACGCAATCAGGAGGCGTTTATTCGCGACGAAGCCGACGTCATAGTGGCAACAATAGCATTCGGCATGGGTATCGATAAATCCAATATCCGTTTTGTGATTCATGCCGATCTGCCCAAAAGCATTGAGAACTATTACCAGGAGACTGGTCGAGCGGGTCGCGATGGTGAAGCAGCGCATTGTACTCTTTTTTTTGCACAGGGCGATATCAGTAAACTGCGCTTTTTTATCGATGCAATGCTTGACGAAACTGAACGGAAGAGAGCACTTGATGCTCTTTCGAAAGTAATTTCTTTTGCTTCAACATCAGTTTGCCGACGCAGAACGTTACTGGACTATTTTGGAGAACACTACCAGCATGAAAACTGCAGTTCCTGCGATATCTGCCTGGGCACCCGCGAAGTTGTTGACTGCACCCGCGATGCACAGATGCTGCTTTCAGCTATTGTTCGCACTGAAGAACGCTTTGGGGCAATGCATATTGTAGATATCGTTCTAGGAAGCAATAACCAGAAAATCCGTGATTTTGGACATGATCGTTTGAAAACTTTCGGAGTAGGTAAAGGACGTAATAAAAAATACTGGCGTCAGCTTATTGATGAACTGCTGGCTCAAAAAGTTATCGAAAAATCAGAAGGGTTCTATCCGACTCTCTTTCTTCTTCCAAAAGCAGTCCAAATTTTGAAAGACGAAGTAAGTATTGATATTGTTCGGGTTGTGGAAAAGAAAAAGGAAAACAAACTTTATCACACGCTTGAATCACAAAAAGCACCCTGTGATCAAGAGCTGTTTGAACTTCTCAGGGTGCTTTGCAAGCAGATAGCTCAAGAGCAGGGAATACCTCCTTACTTGGTTTTTTCAGATCGTTCACTTCATGAAATGGCAACAATTTTCCCCAGAACAGCAGAAGCGATGCTTTCGGTTTCAGGAATTGGAGAAGTCAAGCTGCGGCGCTATGGTCGTTATTTTTTACGTATTATCAATCGATACTGTAGCACTTATCCTGAGCGCACACCTTAAAAACTGACTTTGTTAAGTGGATGTAATATCTCAGACTGGATGAATTGAATGGTTTTCCTATGTAAAAAAATCCTAATTCATATATTAAACTTTAAAGCCTTATCAAAAGGTCACGATGCCCCGTTCTGAATTTTTAGGTTAGAACGGGGTTTTTAGTAATGATGTAATACGGTATAATTATATGCAGCTTACAGCCAAACTTACAGCAATTCTTCCTGAACAAACGGGTGCAGGCAAGAATGGACCATGGAAAAAACAAGATATTATTGTTGAAACGGATGGTCAATATCCGAAAAAGGTTTGTATTTCTTTGTGGGGAGAGAAGTTTGATAGAAACCTTCTAAGGGTAGGGAACCGGCTTACGATTTCATTTGACATTGAAAGTAGGGAATTTAATGGGAAATGGTATACCGATGTAAAAGCATGGAAAATTGAGTCAGTCAATGATGCAGCATCATCTCAGTCTCAGCAAGCAGGCTCTTACCGTGCTCCGATTTTTGAACATGAAGGCGGGAGAGTCATTGCTGATGATGATTGCCCTTTCTGAGACAATATTCGAGAAAATCCCTTTTTATAGTTTTTTTGTTCAGTCATACAAAGCGTTATGTATTTATTTTTTGATACGGAAACAACGGGATTGCCTGTAAACTGGCGTGCACCTGCAGCCGATGTAAATAACTGGCCAAGACTGGTGCAATTGGCTTTTTTATACTGTGATAGCGATGGCAATCTCTTGTCTTCTGGCGATTATATCATTAAACCTGAAGGCTTTGTGATTCCACCTACAGTTGCCGGCATTCATGGAATATCTACAGAAAGAGCAAATATTGAAGGCAGTTCGCTAAAAGATGTTCTCCAGAAATTTCAAACCATAATAAATGAAGCTGAAATTCTTGTAGCTCATAATATGCAGTTTGATGAAAAGATTATAGGTTGTGAATTCATAAGGGTTGGAATGCCTAACACTTTACCCTTAAAAAGAAAAATATGCACCATGGAAAAGGCTACAGATTATTGTGCAATTCGGGGCCCGTATGGGAACAAATGGCCAAGGTTATCTGAATTACATTATAAATTATTCGGTATGGGATTTGAAGAAGTGCATAATGCAGCTCTTGATATTCAGGCTACGGCGAAATGTTTCTGGGAATTAAAAAAAAGAGGCATTCTCTGATAATCTCATACAGCAGAAATGTGATGTGCTTTTTCACAAACAAAAGAGAACAGGTGGGGTGATGATGCGACTTTCTGGCAGAATAGCTCTCGTTACAGGAGCAGCAGGGGGAATTGGCAGAGCTGTAGCCCTCTGTTTTGCTGGAGAAGGAGCCATTGTGATTGTCAGTGATATCAATGCATTGGGATGTGCTGAAACCCTTGAACTCCTTGAATGCTCTGGAGGAAATGGCCTATCAATTAAGGCCGATGTAACAAAAGAAGATGAAATCCAATTACTTTATACTCAAATAGAGGAGCGGTTCGGGAAGCTTGATATTGTGGTAAACATTGCTGGTGGTGACTGTGAGCCTGCGGCTGACGTTGAAGATATTGATTATGCGAAAATGAGTGCGAATCTTGATTTAAACTTGAAATCCTGTATCATTTCTTGTCGGGAAGCGTCTCGGGTAATGAAGAGGCAGGATTTCGGCAAAATTATCAATATGAGCTCACTCGTATATCGGGGAAGTCCGAATCAGTTTTCCTATTCTGCTGCCAAAGGTGGCATATATGCGTTTACCCGGTCGCTTGCAATGTCGCTTGGTCGTTATGGCATAACAGTTAATGCGCTTGCACCAGCTCTTGTGGAAGTACCGGCTTTCGTCAAGGTTCTAGGGCCCGAACGCTGGGAAATGCTTCGGAAAGATTGCGCGGAGCGTTATCCGCTTGGGAGGGTCGCAATGCCTGATGATGTAGCTCGATGCGCACTTTTTTTAGCCTCCGACGATGCTGCATTTATTACAGGGCAGATAATTGAGATTTCAGGAGGCGCAAGACTGTGAAGCGTGCATAAGTCTTGAGGAATCCATTGGTTAAAAACCGTGAAAATTAATATTCTTTTTATATCAAATGACGATACGAACCGGCCTTGACATAGTGAAGCCAATATCGAGCTCTCCGCACGAAATCCCTTTTAATTATACATCAGCTGGCGACCGCCAGGCAATATCGTTTCTCTTGGGGCCGAATATTGTACGAATGCTTGATGAGTTACGAGATTTGCGGGTTACTGGCAGATCTGCACGGCTCCTCATGGGTATTATAGGAGAGATTCTTATTCATCGTCGCAATCCATACCTTTTTCAGGAATTGGTTGATTCTGCGGCTCGTCGCCGCCGGCTTTTTGAAAGGGCAACCCATGAGCTTGATACTATTTCCGAAATGGCAAACGGAGAAGCCAGGGTTTCGGCCATTGTATCGGCAGTTCGGGAGCAACTTGATCGGTTCCGATCCGCTGTTGAGAACACACCTGAACTTCGTCGTCGTTTGAAAAAAGAACTTGGCGCTGTTGTCGGAA
>JAPLFE010000115.1:8536-12371 GCA_026390855.1 Chlorobiales bacterium
TTTTCTTTAGCGGCTCACGCAACCGATGCTACTGATTGGAGGCTTCATCTCACCTCAGCGGTTGTTACGACGGATCTTGAGGTCCAGGTTGCTCCACTGATTTCAGCGATTGCTGCACTTGGCCTCAACATTATTCCTCGAGGTGCTGGTACAGGATTGACCGGGGGGGCTGTGCCGCTCAGGTCAAGGTGTGTGATTATTAATATGGAAAAATTGAACCATATCCGGGGTATTTCAGTCAGGGATTTTCAGCTTGAAAACGGTCAGATTTCTTCGGCTTCGGTGATTGAAGTCGAGGCTGGAGTTGTTACGGAAAAGGCTATGGAGGAGGCTGACGAGCATGGGCTTGTCTTTGCAACCGATCCTACCAGTGAGTGGTCTTGTACCATCGGAGGTAACATTGCCGAAAATGCTGGGGGAAAGATGGCTGTACGATGGGGCACCTGTATCGATAATCTGCTTGAGTGGCGTATGGCAATGCCATTGGGTGAAAACTGGACGGTAAAGCGCGTTGATCACCGGCTCCGAAAAATTCTTCATGAGGATACCGTTATCTTCGAGGTCTGGAATGAATCGGGCAAGCGGATTAATAGAATTGAGTTGCTAGGCACCGATATCCGCAAAAAAGGACTTTGGAAAGATATTACCAATAAGGCACTTGGTGGAGTGCCGGGTCTTCAGAAGGAGGGTACGGATGGAGTGATAACTTCAGCTGTTTTTGTACTCTACCCTAAATATCCTGAAAAAAGAACACTCTGCCTCGAGTTTTTTGGTCCTGATATGGACGAAGCAAGTCGTGTGATTCTTGAGCTTTCGAAAATATTTCCACTTTATTCGGAAAATCGAGAAGCACTGCTCGCACTGGAACATTTTGATGATGAATATATAAGAGCAATTGACTATAAGGTGAAAGCACCACGAGCCCAGATACCAAAAGCTGTGCTCCTTATCGATATCGCCGGTAATACTTCCGCTGAAGTACAGAGCGGTGTCGAACGTGTGGAACGTCTGCTTAAGCCCCACCCCAATACCATGATGTTTCTGGCCAGAGACAATGCTGACGCTGTTCGTTTCTGGGCCGACCGTAAAAAGCTTGGAGCGATTGCCCGAAGGACAAATGCTTTCAAGCTCAATGAGGATATTGTTATTCCTCTTGAAGCGCTTGCTGGGTTTTCGCGATTTATTGATGAACTCAATATTACCGAGGAGCGTTATGCGCAGCAACGGTTTGTGGAGCGTACACGCAATATTTTTGCAACTATAAAAGTAAAAGGGGATGGCGGTCGCTTCGCCACTAAAATTCCCGCAGGGCTTGAACTTTGTCGTGTTTTTGGCGAAAAAATTCTTCTAGCTCCTGAGTTAACTCTACGTTCTCTTGAAATCATTCAGGAACTCAGCAGTGAACTTGGAGAGCTGGTGCAGGGATATCCTGAGTTGCAGGCTGCCTTTGAGGATGCATATATTCATATCCGCAACAGGCGTATAGTGCTCGCTACTCATATGCACGCTGGCGACGGCAATGTACATGTCAATGTGCCGGTGCTTTCCAACGACAGACCAATGCTTGAGAGGGCTGACAAGGTGATCGACAATGTTATGGAAAAAGTAGTCTCGCTTGGAGGTGTTGTATCAGGAGAACACGGTATCGGAGTCACCAAGCTTAAGTACCTTGATCCTGCTATTGTTGAAGAGCTTTCCCGTTACCGTCGCAAAGTTGATCCTAAAGGGATCATGAACCCCGGCAAGCTTGACGATTATGAAGCTCTTGATCATATTTTTACACCATCGTTCAATTTACTTGAACTTGAGGCGCATATTCTCAGACGAGCGCAGATTGAGGAGCTTTCAAAAAAGGTAGATTACTGTATTCGTTGCGGAAAGTGCAAAACCGATTGCTGTGTTTATTATCCGGCACGGGGTATGTTCTACCATCCACGCAACAAAAATCTTGCAATTGGTTCGTTGATAGAAGCACTGCTTTTTGATGCCCAACGTGAGCGATCTACCGACTTTGCCCTTTTACAATGGCTTGAAGAGGTTGCTGATCACTGTACGATCTGCCATAAATGTCTGAAGCCTTGTCCGGTCGACATCGATACAGGTGAAGTATCGGTGCTGGAGCGTGAAATTCTTTCGGAATGGGGGTTCAAGCACTCATCACCGCTCACAGAGCTGACCTTGCGTTACCTCGATAGTCGTTCGCCGGCATTCAATACTCTTTTTCGAAGTGCTATACTTCGAGTTGGTGGGGCTGTGCAACGGGCAAGTAACAAAATTTCTCGGCCGCTTCAGCCTGAAAACGATCCGCCATCTCTTTATCCTTTAAGGCTTCTGCGTTCTCCTGTACCACCGGTGCCCGAAGAAACCTTGCGAGATGTGCTTCCTGAGTGTGGTCCTGACCAAGTGATTGTTTTCGAGCCTTCCGGGGAGGTTAAAAGCAATGTCTTTTATTTTCCTGGTTGCGGTTCCGAACGCATGAACTCTTCAATCTCAATGGCCGCAATTCATGTGCTGCTCGAGCTTGGTGTAAGAGTGGTTCTTCCACCACCATTTCTCTGCTGTGGTTTTCCGGCCCATGTAAATGCCAAAACTGACCAATATTCGAGTATTGTACTTCGCAACACCGTGATGTTCAGCCAAATCAGGGAGATGTTTTCCTACCTTGATTTTGATGCCTGCGTTGTAACATGTGGTACCTGTATGGAAGGGCTGGATGCCATTGAAACCGGAAAGTTGTTCGGTGGAAAAATTATTGATATTGCGGCATACGCCCTCGATAAAGGGATGAAACTTGACAGCAAAAGGGATTACCTTTATCACGCTCCATGCCATGATTCCCTTTCAGGAAAGGCACCTCAAACCATCCGCACTCTTGGCGTTTTTGGTAGTTTAACTTCAGTGCCTCATTGCTGTTCCGAAGCGGGTACACTGGCTCTGTCACGTCCAGATATCACCGATTCCATGCTTCATCGTAAAAGGGAGACCATCATGGAAGTGATGCACGGCAAAAAGAAGGCGGTCATACTTACCAACTGCCCGTCTTGCGTACAAGGTCTTGGACGAAATCTTGATCTTGGAATTGAACCTCGGCATATTATCGTTGAGTTAGCTGAATTGCAATCTGGTGAAGGATGGATGGAAATAATGCGAGAACAAGTTTCAAGAGGGTCTGTGATAAGTTTTTAATCCAGTCTTTTGACTGCGATTATATAAAGTTTCTATATTATGCTGTCATTGCATAAATTTTTCATAGAATAATTTAAAATGGAATTAATACACAAGATTTGTTATTAAAGAGCATGTAATTCATCTAAAAACCTGTTAATAGGAGGGAACTATGAAAAAAACAATCTGGTTGGCAGCAGGAATTGCAGGAATGTTTTTAGGTAATCCGATTGCTGATGCTCAGGTGGGTGTTAGCAATCCAATGGTCTTTGGATACCGGCCGTCTTTTGTTATCGATACTCGACCGAGCTTTATTTATCTCCAGGATAAGGGATTTTCAGTATCCTATGGAAGCCCATATGATATTATTTACTATGGTGATATTTATTACCTCTATAATAATGGCGGTTGGTATCGTGCTTCAAACTATCGTGGCCCGTGGATTGGAATTCGGGAGTATAATCTACCCCCGAGGTTAAGAAGACATCGCTGGGATGATTTAAGAAGATATCGTGATATCGAGTATCGCCGGCATGATCGTATGTACTGGGAAGACCGGGATCGGCGTGACCGGGATCTTTATGATCGAGGTAGACATGATGGTGGTGATCGCGGTGGCAGAGGAGGCCATGATGGTGGTGATCGCGGTGGCAGAGGAGGCCATGATGGT
>JAPLFE010000078.1 GCA_026390855.1 Chlorobiales bacterium
AAAACGGAGAAGTTTTGGCTGAATAGCGAGAGGAAGTGTCCCTATTTCATCAAGAAACAACGTACCTCCTTCGCACTGAGATACTTTGCCAGGATTATCCCTTGCAGCTCCAGGGAAAGAACCCTTGGCGTAGCCGAAAAGCTCTCTTTCAAGCAAATCATCACGTAATGAGGGACACGAAATCACAGTAAACGGTTTTTCTGACCTCCGACTCCAGACATGAAGAGAACGGGCAAAAAGGTTTTTTCCGGTTCCGCTTGGACCCCGCAACAGGATAACGGCATCGGAATCTGCAACCTGACGAGCCAATGCTATAGCACGCTGCATAGACGGGTAACGGGATGTAAGATTTTCTTCAGGGTTACTTCGGTTAAGGTTCTCCTGCAACGAGACAATACGTTGTTCCATCCTGCATACAGCAGCCAGACGTTCAGTGACAAGTTCCAGTTGATCTGGTGTGAAAGGTTTCGGGATATAATCTACAGCACCTCGTTTCATAGCATCAATAGCGGTATCAATAGAGGCGTAAGCAGTTATAACAACAACTTTTGTCCATGGATTGGCAGCCAGAAGAGACTCCATCAGCTCCAGTCCATTTTCTGCCCCTAAACGCACATCAACAAACGCAATATCAAAAACCTGCAATTCAGCCTCAGCCAATGCGTCGCGGGAGCAGCTTACGGCTTTGACTTTATGCCCGCGTGATTCCATAAAAACCGTGAGGGTCTTTCGAATATTGGGCTCATCATCGACAATCAGGACATTGAGGGAGAACATAGTCAGGGAGCTTTCGGGTTTGTTACGGGTTCATAAACTCGACTTCAAGCACTGATTTGTCTGAAGCCGTTCGTCTGCCGCAAAACGTAAAGCCACCTGGCGCTCTGTAGACCAAGGTGGCTTTATCATGTGAACAGGTGCTTACTTTTTAGGGGTAATGGCTGATGAAATGGCCGTAGCAACGCCCAAGAGGAGTTGAATGGCGGTATTTGCCGTGTTGGTGACGATTGTGACGCAGAGAGTTGCGCAGGACTGGACTATCTCAGTGGCTGAATTTAACCCGTTACCCAAGGTGTCAGCCAGATTCTGGACTGGTGTGCCAACCGCATTAAAGAGGTCGGAAAAGATGCCATTGTTGTCGTTAGCCATAGCTGATGTGTGTTTAAAAATTAATATTCAAAGAAATGTATACCATCCAATTCAGGAAGAATTTTATAAAATAAACATACAGAAAAAATCAGGATTTGTTTCTGTTCTATAACGTTCATTAAAGCCCAAGGCAATGAGCGTTAGTTATAGAAATTAACCTCTTGCACCACCCATTTTCAGCTCGCTACGGTATATTTTTTATGAACATTTAAGGATTTTTTAACGACCCTTTAAGGGAGTGTTGATTACAATTAACTGTGTGGTTTTTGATAAGGCTGTTTTGAAAACACCTTTCAAATACCGTTTTAATCATATATCAACAGGAAAAAAAAGGTATACCATGAAAAGCTCATTCCGTTTTCTATCAATTGCAGCAATTAATATGATGCTGGCAAGTAATGCTGTTTATGCGCATAACAGTCCCTCTCTGACCCACGGGGAAGCCCAGCTTAAAGCCGGGCATTACAAGGAAGCAATAGCAGATTTCACAAAAGCTATTGAAAGTAAACCTAAACTTGGTTCAGATGACCTTTCAAAGGCTTATTACAGTCGAGCAGTTGCAGAACGCGCTATAGGCTCCACTGAAGCAGCAAAGGCAGACTATAAAAAATCTATAGAAGTTGACCCTACTCCCGTAGATGCTCAAGGCTACCAAAACAGAGGACTTGCTAAAAGCTATCTAGGAGATACAGAAGGTGCTCAATCGGATTTTAATAAGGCGGGCCTTTCCGGCAATGATGCTGTCAATGCAGAGATACAGAACAAATAATGAGGAACACAGCTTTTGCTGAAAGATAAAACGATGAAAAGTGCCGACCGATTCGCTCGCGATGATAAAGAATTGATTCGATGGAAACGCAGAAACCCCGGTAAAATATCGGGGTTTCCTATTTTACCCCAGAAAACCTCAACGAATTGCAGGTTGAGGTGATTCCTGAACCCCAACAGCTAAAGCGTACTAAATCCCGTGCATGTTGCTCTTCATTCCGGAACTTTTTTCAGGATCTCCCGGACAATCCGCGTAAACGACGCAAACGTAAACGGCTTCTCGATAAAGTTCATTCCATTCTCACCCTTCAGGTGCTGCGCTAGAAAATCAGCTGTGTATCCCGACATAAAAAGAGCCTTAAGGTGCGGGTATATTGTCTGGAGCTCCCTATAAAGATCACTTCCGTTCATCTCCGGCATCACCACATCCGTTACCAGCAACTCAATTTTTCCTTGATATCCCCGGGCAAGCTCAAGAGCCTCACCCGGGCCAAGAGCAGCAAGCACCGAGTATCCACTCCGTTCAAGCATCTGCCTGCACAGCTGCAATATATCCGGCTGATCCTCAACCAGCAGGATCATTTCTTTGTCCTGTGGCAATGCCTGTTCTTTTTTGCCCCTCCTTCCTGCAGTGTCGTGTCGCCGCTGCAACGGCAGATAAATTCTCACACTCGTTCCCTGGCCTTTTTGACTCTTCACCTCAATACAGCCATGGTTCTGCTTCACAATTCCGTACACCGTAGCCAGTCCCATACCCGTGCCTTTTCCTACCTCCTTTGTTGTAAAAAAAGGCTCGATAACATGAGGCAGATGCTTCTTATCGATACCCTCCCCGGTATCAGTGACCGTCAGCATCACATACTCACCAGGAATCGAACATGCATGCCCTGCAGCGCTTGCCGCTTCGTCAACATGGATTTGAGCGGTTTCAATGGTGACGATCCCACTCTTTGCAATGGCATCACGCGCATTAACGCAAAGATTCGCCAGAATCTGATCGATCTGAGATGGATCCAGCTGCACCAGCGATTCCCTCAAACCCGGCATCCATCGCAACGTGATGTTTTCGCCAATCAGCCGCTTCAATATCGAGAGCATCCTCTCCACCTCCGTATTCAGGTCAAACACCTTCGTCTTCACCGTCTGCCGACGGGCAAACGCCAGCAGCTGGCTGGTCAGCTCCGCCGAATGCATGGCAGCTTTATGGATAGCCTCAAGATCCTCAAAAGAACTGTCCTTATTTTGCAGTGCCAATTCCGTATGCCCGAGAATCACCATCAGCATATTGTTGAAGTCATGGGCTATCCCGCCCGCAAGCTGTCCCACCATCTGCATTTTCTGCGAATGCTGCAACTGAACCTGCAAACTCTCACGCTCCTCCTCAGCCTTTTTACGTTCGGTGATGTCGTGCAGAATAAGATAGGCGAATGCCTTGCCATTGACTGGAATTCTGCAGCCATAGATCTCAACATCACGGATGGATCCGTCAGCCCTTCGATGACCAAAGACAAAACTCTGTTGCTCTGACGTCTTCCATTGATCCAGCACCAGCCGAACCTCTTCAGTCGGGTGGGTATTGATATCCTGGATACCCATGGTGCGCAGTTCCCCAACCGACCATCCATAAAAATCAGCCGCAGCCTGGTTGGCATTGATGATCGCACCCGTCTCGGGATCAAGAACCAACTGGATAGCCGAATGCTTCTCGAACATCTTCCTGAACCGCTCCTCACTCCTCTTCAGAGCCTCTTCCGCCATCTTCCGTTCGGTGATGTCAGTAACCGTCCCGATATAGCGCACAGCATGCCCCTTGTCATCGAGGAGCGGCTTGCCGCGCGACATCAGCCAGTAAGCCCTGTCGTCAGAGAGATTCACCCGGTACTCGATATTGATCTCGCCTGATTTATTTGCCGCATCACCAACAGCCTCGATGACCCCTTTCCTGTCATCAGGATGTATCGAACTTGCCCAGAGTTCGAATGACGGCTTTTGATTGCCTCGTGTCAGCCCGTTCAATTCCCATGTTTCATCCGACCATACATTCTCGCCGGTAGTCAAGTCCCATTCCCATACGCCTGCATGCGTTGCTTCCAAGGCTTGGCTGAACCTTGTTTGCTTTTCATGCAGCTCATTTTCTGCCCGTTTGCGTTCGGTGATATCAACACCGATGTTAAAAACACAGGGTTTACCCTCTATCATCACCTTTTTGCCGTAAATCATGCGCCACAAATACTCCGGCCCCCCATGCACCAGCACCCTTGCCTCAAGCTCCTCTTCCACCCCCCGGTTCAGAACGTTCAAAAACTTATCCCTCGCATACTCCCTGTCATCCGGATGGATCACCTGAAATCCGTCAAACCCCAGCATCTCCTCTTCCGACCTACCAAAAAGAGTATCCCTCGAAGCCTTGTTCCACTCTATCAAATATCCTCTGGCGTCCAGGATCGAAAACGAGTGCGACATCGTTTCACGAAAAGACTTGTACACCAAACGCTCTTTCTGCAACTCAACATCAAGACTCTTCTGGTCGACACACTCCTGAACCACTATCACCAGTAGTCCTACGCTTCCATCCGGAGTACAGACAGGCGTAACGGTAAACCGGATTGTTTTCCCCCCTCGCTCCTTCTCCAGCGTCAGGGGCCTCCCGGTCCGAACAACCTCACTCACTTTTTCTTTCAGCCTGTCCATACTCTCCGGCCCCTGTTGAAGGGTCTCCTCAAGCTCGTAGAAAGAAGAACGAGTAATGTCCCCGCCAGGGGCTGCGAAGCGCCCAGCACCAGCGCTATTCATTTCAAGGATTATACCAGCAGGGTCAACAACAAAGGCAGGATCAGCAATGGAATCGAGCAACACAGCAGCCAGGCAACTCAACTGTGTCATCCCCAAAGCAATTTTTTTCGAGTGTTTTGGCATGAGAGATACGGTTATGTGCGTTGAAACAGTAACCCGGATCATCCAGTAAACAAGTATAATACATTTTTATATTATTCAGTAACGGTGCCCTCATCCTGAGCAGGCATCTCCATGATTCATATCTCTACACCACATTTTCAAACAAAAGCATTGCAGGTAGCACTTGAAAGTATAAGCACAACCTATATAGTCCGCCTCGTCCGCCTGCCTCTTATCCACTCCCCGAATATTCTATGTGGCAATGCAATCCACCGTATGTTTCAATGCACATGGCGTGGATTCGGTATGTATGTGGAAGGATAAAAAGCGATTACCGTTATTCGAAAGATATTGTCTGCAACAATTTCCCTTTTCCCGAAGCCGTCAGCGAAAAGCAGCAGGCCAAAGTTGAGGAAAAAGCACAAGCAGTACTCTCAGCACGGGAGCTTTTCCCCAATGCAACCCTCGCCAACCTGTACGACCCAATCTCCATGCCCAGAGAACTCCTCAAAGCACACCGCGAACTCGACGAAGCCGTCGACGCCACATACCGCCGCGCCCCTGATCCACCAGATAACCAAAACCCCAAAACGTTCCCGCAAACAAACCAGCTAAATCACGCACCAGACCTTTGCACTTGGTATCCGCAGAAGAGGATTAGCGTGTCAGCAGTCCATTACTAGCTAAAACCCCTCAATAAAGGGAGTAATGTGATAACGTTATTTTTCCCGAACAAAGAAAAAGCTATATTTCCGGTAAATTGCCGTACAAAAAAATACGCGTATACATTATGAATACTATTATAGACCGGAGCGGGAAGACCAAAGCCACAGAGAGGAAGTGGAGCGCTGGTGCAGCAAAAAAAACCGGGAAAATCGGCCCTGCAGCAAAAAATATAAAGGGAAAAACAGCATCAAAAGTTACTGGTGCATCATTACACGAAAAAGTTAAGGCTATTGCTAGGCTGGAGGTAAGGACTACTCCAGCAGTGCAAGATAAAATCAAGCTGGCAGCTGACATTCAGGGGCGAACTATTACGGATTTTGTTATTAGCGCCGCGGAAAGTGCAGCTCAAAAAGCTATTGAAGAAGCATACATTATCCGCCTATCAATTGAGGACCAGAATGCATTTACTGATGCATTGTTGTCCCCTCCTAAGCCTACTGAGGCTTTATCTCGAGCCTTTGTAAGGCATAGTGAGTTAAAACGTTGACGGCGTTGAGGTTAAGCGTCCGCGATATCAGGATTGTTCCTCTTGACAAGAAGAAGCATGACAGAACATCTTTTTGCAGTGGTTCAGATCCTTTAGATCACTATTTCAAAAACCAGGCATCTCAAGATGCCAAACGCAGGTTAAATAGCTGCTTTTTAGCTGTAGACATCGCGGAGGAAAACGTTTTTGGTTATTACACCATCTCCTCAGCCCAAATTCTCTTCGATGATTTGCCGGAAAATATCTCGAAAAAGTTGCCGCGGTATCCAATTCCTGCAGCAAGAATAGGTCGACTTGCTGTAGACCATAGGCACCAAAGAAAAGAAATTGGCAGCATAATGCTAGCCGATGCTCTAAAGCTAGCTTTGGACTCTGAGATAGCTTCTTACGCTGTTACCGTTGACGCAAAAGACAAAACGGCTGCAAGTTTTTATATTCATCATGGATTTATCCCATTCCAAAGTAATCCGCTACTACTTTTTTTGCCGATAGGTACGATTAAAATGTTGTAGCCTAAAAATTATCTGCGTTGGGTGTTCTTAAACTCGAAGCTCTCTTCTCATGACTCTGAGAGTCGCGGTCATTTTTTTATCTTCATATCAAACATCCTTTGTTTAGGTGTTGAATGGGTTGAATTTCTTGCCCATTTGTGTCAGGTCAGGTGTTCAGGCGAATGCGCCATCAGCTCAGCGATATACCCGCACTGGCACGCTGCTTGCGCAGGCAAAAGAGATCAGGCACCGCGCCAATGCGAAAGAAAAGCATTCTGCGCGGCTTTGCTTGCTGGCGTGACAACTGGCCATTGCACCTTCTTTCTGTCCCGTGCTTTGATGACGGGTTGCCTCTATGGGGGTAAGGTTCCCTGCGAATATCGCTTTTAACGGTTAGTCCAGCCACGATCTCTTTGAAGATCACCCCCTTCGGGAGTAAGTCCTTACCCATAAGTAATCACTCAATTTGACTTTCTTTTACGAAGCAGAGCTTCTGGAAATTTACCCTTAGATTTTTAATTGTTAAAAGTAAGTAATTGATTACTATCTTTTAAAAAAAATTAAGGAGTTACATGAAACAGGTCAAAAAAAATCTACCGGCAGAACAACGACGAGCAGTTACTGTTGAAGCGGTTATTCAGTTAGCTGCTGAAAAGAACCCATCCACAATTACGACGGCAGAGATTGCTGCTCGGATGAATTTGACGCAGGGGGCCTTATTCAGGCATTTTCCTAAAAAAGATGCGCTCTGGCAGTCGGTGATGGAGTGGATTTCCGTTCGATTGCTCGGCGATGTTGACGAGGTAATTGGCAAAGCGAACTCGCCAATGGAGGCTCTTGAGCTGATGTTTCTGGCTCATATCAATTTTGCTGCACGGCATCCCGGAGCGCCGAGAATGATGTTTGCAGAACTCCAGCGACCCGATAAATCCGCCGCAAAAAGGGTTGCACACGCTATGCTTTCCAAGTATAGTGAACGGCTGGAGAAAATTTTTGAACATGCAATGGCTGAGGGAGTAATTGATACGAATCTTGATGTGTCAACAGCGTCGGTGATGTTTATCGGGTTAGTTCAGGGCTTGGTGATGCAGTCCCTTATAGCAGGAGATACGTCAGTGATGCTCAGCAATGCCAAACCGGTATTTGCGCTTTACTGCCAGGCAATCAAAAAAAGTGAACGATGAAATTCAGGACTATCAATAAAAAGGTGCTGAGGTTGCTGGCTGTTCTGGTTCCTCTTTTTCTGCTCTTTGTTTATGTGGCATTGCAATCAGGCCCGCTTGCCCCGGTGCCTGTAACGGTTACTGTGGTTGAAAAAAAACAGATTTCCCCTGTATTGTTTGGTATCGGTTCACTTGAAGCACGGTACACTTATCGAATAGGCTCTGTAGCTTCAGGCAGGATTAAGACGCTTAATGTTGATGGAGGAGATGTTGTCCATGCTGGCCAAGTTCTGGGTGAAATTGACCCGGTTGATCTTGATGAACATCTGAGTGCTCAACTCTCTGGTATCAAACGCTCCGAAGCAACCATAATGACGACAGAAGCGCTGCTTCATGAGGCAAGAGCAAAAAAAGAGTTTGCCGTCGGACAGGCGAAACGTTACGAACTGCTCCAGCAAGCCCGTGCAGCAAGTGCAGAGAGTGTTGAAGCGAAGCATCAGGAGGCGGCGATTGCAAGTGCGTCTGTATCGGCAGCAAAGGCCGGTGTCAATGCTGCACGTCAGGAACTTGCATCCCTGAAGGCCGATTACCAGGGAATGGTGAAGCAACGACATAATCTAAAGCTCATTGCACCGGTTGATGGTCTGGTAACAAGCCGTGCGGCTGAACCGGGGAACACCGTTTTAGCCGGTCAGACAGTAATCGAGATGATAAACCCGAAATATCTATGGGTTGATGTTCGTTTTGACCAACTGCAAACTGCTGGCCTGAAAGCAGGTCTTTCAGCACAAATAACTCTCCGTTCTCAGTCGAACAGGACTTTTGCCGGTTCTATTCAGAGAGTTGAGCCTCTTGCTGACCGGATAACAGAAGAAACTCTTGCAAAAGTCGTCTTTACGGCGTTACCCGTACCCATACCACCGGTTGGAGAACTCTGTGAAGTTACAGTTTTACTTTCAGCGTTACCTGCAGTTCCCGTGGTGCCCAATGCAAGCATACATCGAGTCGATGGCCTGATTGGAGTATGGACCATTGAGGATTCAAAACTGCACTTTTTAACTGTTCAAACTGGAGCAACTGATCGAACTGGAAATATTCAGGTTCTTAGCGGATTAAAGAGCGGGGCAACGGTTGTGGTCTATAGCAAAAGTGCTTTACATGCCGGAAGCCGTATCAAAATTTTAAAAAATAACCGCAAAGGGATCCCCTTATGATCAGTCTTGCCGGGCGAGATATCCTGCATGGATGGGGCCGGTTTCTTCTGACCGGTGTCGGTCTCGGTCTTTTGATCGGTGTGACGCTGAGTATGGCTGGCATCTACCGGGGAATGGTTGAAGACGCTGACGTTCTCCTGAAAAACAGCGGTGCTGATCTCTGGGTTGTGCAGCAGGGGACGCTTGGCCCTTATGCGGAGCCATCCAGTATGTATGAGGACACCTATAAAGGGATTACCGGAATGCAAGGAGTGGCACTGGCAGCAAATATTACCTATCTCACCATGCAGGTGCGTGAAGGTATTCGCGATGTCCGGGCTATGGTAGTTGGTGTGGTACCTGGTGGACCGGGTGAACCAGGACAGCCGGGTTATCTGATCGCCGGTCGACACATTACCGCAAGCCATTATGAGGCTGTTGCTGATGTTAAAGCCGGATTTGCCTTGGGCGATAGTATTACCATCCGCCGTAACCGCTTCAGGATTGTCGGGCTCTCGCGGAGAATGGTCTCTTCAGGTGGAGACCCCATGGTATTTATTCCATTGAAAGATGCTCAGGAAGCCCAGTTCCTTAAGGATAATGATGCGCTTCTCCAGCAGCGGCGTCGTATAACGGATAATCCTCTTTTTAACCGCCCAGGTGTTCCGGGGTTGCTTGAAGCCGTTATTGCTTCACAGACAACAAACCTGTATGTCAACGCCGTTCTTGTACAACTTAAACCTGGATATCGCCCGGAAGTTGTCGCAAAAAATATCCATCGGTGGAAGCAGCTGCAGGTCTATACCCAGCCACAAATGCGATCAATCCTTGTTGATAAGCTAATTGCAACATCAGCCAAGCAGATCGGGATGTTTCTGGTCATTCTTTCCATAGTAAGTGCTGCTATTGTCGCTTTTATCATCTATACCATGACGATGGCAAAGATCAGAGAGATTGCTGTACTGAAACTGATAGGGACAAAAAACCGGGTAATTGCCAGTATGATTATGCAACAGGCTTTAGGGCTTGGTGCAATTGGCTTTGTTGTCGGCAAGATAATCGCAACCCTCTGGGCTCCTTATTTTCCAAGGTATGTTCTTCTTGAACCAGGTGATGCCGCCAGAGGGTTTATAGCAATAGGAGGTTGACGTGATGACGAAAGGTATTGTGATAGAAGGGTTAAAAAAGAGGTATGGAACAGGTGATACCACTGTGGATGCGCTTAAAGGGGTTGACATGCAGGTAGCTCCTGGAGAGGTGGTCGGGCTTGTCGGTCCTTCAGGATCAGGAAAAAGTACGTTGTTGAAATGCCTGGGTGCAATTATCAAACCATCGTCCGGCCGCATGAGGCTGGGCGATGAGATAATCTATGATGATCAATGGAAAATCCCTGATCTGCGTGCTTTACGCCGGGATAAGATTGGATTTGTGTTTCAGGCGCCCTATCTGATTCCCTTTCTTGATGTCATAGACAATGTAGCATTGCTGCCGATGCTGGCTGGCGAGCGAAACAGTGTTGCCCGCAAGCGGGCCGTTGAGCTTCTTGAAGCACTGGACGTCGGTCATCGGGCTAAGGCCATGCCGTCTCAGCTCTCCGGCGGTGAACAACAGCGGGTAGCTATAGCCAGAGCTCTGGTCAACCGTCCTCCAGTCATTCTTGCCGATGAACCTACCGCTCCCCTCGACAGCGAGCGAGCACTTGCGGTGATCGGTATCCTTAATGAGATGGCCAGTCAGTATGAGACCGCCATTATCATCGTCACCCATGACGAAAAAATCATTCCGACCTTTAAACGAATCTACCATATTCGTGATGGTCGTACCCATGAAGAGGCTGGAGAAGGAAAATCATCCCGTGAACTGATTAAAAATGGTAAGTGATGAGAAGAAAAAGAACAGGGTTATTCCTTTTTGCAGTTCTGCTGGTGGGATGCAGTGCAGGGCCTGATTTTGTCCGTCCTGATCCTCCAAAAAGCAGCGGATATAGCTCAAACGTTAAGCCTGCTCATTTTGACGCAGGATCTTTCACCTTGGGTGATGCTCAGACAGTTATTCAAGGCGAAGTTTCGGCTATGTGGTGGGAGCAGTTCAGGTCTGGGAAACTGAATGATATGATTACGCAGGCGTTGTTAAACAGCCCGACGCTCGAAGCAGCAAAGGCGACACTGCTTCAGGCCGAGTATTTGTATAAGGCAAAGGGAGGTTCAACCCTCTATCCCCGTATTGACGCAAACGCTGGTGCTCTGCGTCAAGAAACCAATGGCAGTAAAAATGGTCAGGTTGGGGGCGAAAACACATTTAATCTTCTCAACTCATCGCTCAGTGCAGGATATACATTTGATCTTTCGGGAAGCAACCACAGACAACTTGAATCCTTGGCTGCCAAAGCAGGGTATTATAGCTTTCAGTTGGAAGGAGCTCGTTTGACGCTTGCCGCTGATATTGCTACAACAGCAATATATCAGGCGCAACTTTCCGGACAGATAACTATTCTGGAAAAAGTTCTGGCAGCACGCCTTGAGCAGCTTGCAATAACCCGTGAACGCCTCAGGCTTGGTAGTGCTTCGCCGCAAGAAGTACTTGCCATGCAGGCTTTGATAGAACAAACCAGAGCGGGCATTCCTGCCCTGCGCAATCAACTCGACCAAACGATGCACCTCCTTGCTCTGCTCTCTGGTCAGACGCCGGACAGTGCCAGCTTACCCTTGTTTGCATTACAGGATTTTTTCCTACCTCTCTCTCTTCCGCTCAGAGTTCCATCCGAACTGGTTCGGGTACGCCCGGACATTCAGGCATCGGAAGCTCTCATGAGAGCAGCAAATGCTGATTATGGTGCTGCTGTAGCAAAATCTTTTCCTCAGATAACGCTGAGTGCAACTATAGGCTCACAAGCATTGACAGCTGCAAGTTTATTCGGAACCGGTTCACTGGTTTGGGGTGTTGCCGGTCAGCTCGTCCAGCCGATTTTTAACAAGGGGTTGGCTCCAGAAAGAGATGCGGCCAAAGCCGGATTTGATGCGGCATCAGCAAACTACCACCAGACTGTACTCAAAGGATTACGCGAAGTAGCAGATGTTCTCACTGCACTTGACAACAATAAACAAATACTCTCAGGTTATACCGGGGCAGATGCAGCTGCACAGGAACAGTTGATGATCACTGGAAACCGATACAAACTAGGTTCAGCATCCTATCTGGAGTTATTGCAGGCTCAAAGTGAGTCAGAACAGTATCGGCTTGAGTTGCTAGCTTCGCAGGCACGTCGCTTGTCGGATACTGTTGCTTTTTACCAGGCAATGGGTGGAGGAAGAAAATAACCCAGTTATGCCATAATTCAATAACCAAAAGAAAAGGATAAACAATGAAAAATGCCGTTGAAGTCTGCCCCACAACAGCCCTTGAAATGATTGAAAAAAAGGGGGCATTGCTTGTTGATGTTCGCGAAATGGACGAAGTTGCCGAAGCGTCATTTGATGTGCCTGGCATTATGCTGATTCCGTACAGCGATTTTGAGGAGCGGTTCAAGGAAATACCTTCCGATCGTGATGTTATTATAGGATGCCATGTAGGAGAGCGCAGCTTGATGGCTACCTATTTTTTGATGAATCACGGTTATGAAAAAGTATCAAATATGCAGTATGGTATTGTTCGTTGGGCAGAGAAGGGATTTCCCATGAAAGGTGAGTTGACGCGAAAAACCGGTGGATGCTGCTGCAGCGGTGGCGAGCAGACAGGTACTGGAAAGAGTGGGGGAAGTTGTTGTTAAGATGGGGATTTTATTGTAAAAAGGATATCTGTCATGAATAACATCGATCAAAAGACGACCCCATCGTCTGGAATACTTAAATCTGGTGCAATCGTTTTCGCCGCAGCTTTTTTATGGCTTCTGCTGTACAGCAATCTTGAATGGTTTGCGATGCTCTCCCTACAGTTTGCGGGAATGACCCGGATAAATTCGAATGCTGCCGGTATTCTTCCGGTTGTCCAGGCTCTGCTCGGTAAAGGTGCTGCACTTGGCACGGTTATGGCTTTCATGATGAGTGTGATCGCGCTGTCTGCACCCGAGATGATCATCCTGCGCAAGGTGCTTAAGCCTCGGCTTATTGCTGTTTTTGTTGGAGTTGTTGCCACGGGAATAATGGTGGTTGGGTATGTGTTTAATCTCGTATTGTGAATTGTTTCTCATCATTCAAACCAAAAGGAAATAATCATGACTCTACCGGAAAAATATTCGAGATGGAACGGCATACCCCGAGAAGAGATCGATTGGCATCCAACCATTGATGAAAGCAAATGCACTGGTTGCGGAATGTGTGTTGTCAGTTGCGGGAGAGAAGTGTTCAGTTTTAATGTTGGCAAAAAAAAGAGTGAAGTATCAAATCCATTGCAATGCATGGTCGGTTGTACCTCTTGTAGGGCTTGGTGTGTTTTCAGTGCGATTACGTTTCCTGAAGAGCAAAGAGTCAAAGATTTTATCAAAAGAAAGAACATTCTTCCTCATGTAAAGACGCTGCTCGAACAGAAACGACAAAACCTTACATAACTTCTGGAGCCAAAAAAAGTGGCAGCCGATTCCATAGCACCTTGATCCGTACCGTGTATAGTGCGCCATATAGTTTTTATATCATCTTTTAAATCAGTTGAGGTTATACGGTATGAATACTATCAGAGTATCGTTTGTGATGACCGCGGTATGGGTGCTGATGTTGTTTTCCTCTGCATCGGCTCAAGACCGTCAGGTTCAATCCGTGCCACCTGTAATAAAGCCTCAGGTGACCTTTGTGGAACTTGGCTCTAACAGCTGCATTCCATGCCGAATGATGCAGCCGGTGATGCGTGCTGTTGAAAGCAAATTCGGTACGCAGCTCAAGGTTATTTTTTATGACGTATCAAAAGATGAAAATCGCCGGTACGCTGAGTTGTATTCCATCCGGATTATTCCAACGCAGGTATTTTTGAATACTGCGGATAAGGTATTCTTCCGTCATGAGGGATTCTTCTCTGAAGCGGAGATTACCAAACTTTTGAAAAGTCAAGGGCTGAAACCGCTGAAAAACAATTAAGCCATGCTTGATGCTCTTTTTTCAGAACTGACCTTGGCGTTAGGGCAAAGTTTCTGGTTTGCTTTGGCGGCCTCATTCTCTTGGGGAATATTGAGCGTTCTTCTCAGTCCCTGCCATCTTTCAGGTATTCCTCTGGTTATCGGCTATATCAGCAGCCATGGCCGTGTAAAAGTAAAACAAACAGTCGCCCTCTCTCTGTTATTTGCGTCCGGCAGTTTGTTCACTATAGCAGTAATCGGAGTGATAACAGCCTCAATGGGCATGATGCTGGGTGATACGGGTGTGTGGGGTACATACGTTATTGCTGGAGTGTTTATCCTGATGGGACTTTATCTTCTGGAAATTATCAAGTTACGGTGGAACGGGATTGCGTTAGCAGATGATCAGCGGGGTGGATTGTGGGGTGCTTTTCTGTTAGGACTTCTTTTTGGTATAGGGCTTGGGCCATGCACCTTCGCATTTCTTGCACCTGTGCTTGGTGCAGTATTTAGCATCGCTTCCTACAGTTGGCTTAAAGCGGTCTTGCTCATCGCAGTGTTTGGTATTGGTCATGCATCAGTCATTGCTGTCGCCGGGAGTATGACTAATCTCGTGCAACGCTATCTCGACTGGGCAGGCAAATCTGTCGCAATGGTATACGTTAAGCGCACTTCCGGCTTACTTTTACTCATTGTTGGGCTCTATTATTTGTTCAATCAATTGATTTTGAAAATTCATTAAATTTTGCTGGTGCATATATGAGTCGCTTCAGAAAAGTCGTGTAGCTGCAGCACATTACTGAACCGCCGTCCCCTAAGAACCGTGCTTGCGACTTTTGCCGCACACGGCTCAAGCCTCTGCAAAAGCGCTTTGCGACACCCGACTTTTCTGAAGCGATCCCAGTCAGGAGCGTCTTTCTCCATACTACACCACGCGGTGGAGTGATATTATTGAGGTGGAGGTGATGGGGGATTGAAGGTTGATACACGATGGCTTGGGGTGAGAGGGCTCACCTCATTTTCAGGTTTGAATAAGATGACGGAGGTGTTCAATCAAATCGGTGGGTATTGCGATGCATAATCAGCTCAGCGCTATGCTGCTCTGTAGTTGAAGAGCTTTGACGGAGTGTCAGCATACCTTTTACATAACAGACTTTCATCGTAAGTGAAGCGGGTGAGTTCCGATAAACAGCAGTAACCCGGTCACAACAATGGCAGCAATGATCGCTTCGGTTCGGTAAGGGAAATACTCGTTTATCTTGGATGCCATGTAGCGTTTCATGGACTTCCAATTGAGAGTCAAATGCACAACAGCAGAGGTTACGAAAATCACAGCCGCAGTATTATGCAAAGACATCACAATATGTCGAATCAATTCAAACGATGATTGAGTAGCAAAGTGTATAGTAATCCCTGTGGGCACTAACCAGACAAAAGAAAAAAACATGAATAGCGCAGTGAGGGCTCGTTTATCTACCTGAGATTTTTTTTTGGCAAATTCTTGTTGCATGTATGTATCTCCTTGCGAATTTATTTTTTTGAATAGTGCGAGTTAACAATAATTAGATGGATCCGTATATACCACAGATTTTTGATTTCTAACACTATAAGACGAAAATTAAAACAACGTTGATTCCCTTACTTTCAGAAGTTTCTGATGGTTGGAATACCTATTTATATTTAAGTAATATTCAGTAAACTTACCTACTCTAAAGGACATTGGGATTTTATTTCAGCTCTCAGAGGGGTTCTCTACATCAAAATGTTATAACACCTATCAGAACTACCTCGTCTCCTTAAGCTGAGAGGAGTCTCACCGGCATTCCGCTTTTCTGCAGGTTCTTTAACGACTGCGGAAAAGCGGAATGCCAGTTCGGTCGCAGAGTGCAGTGCAACCCGCTGCATTTTATATCTGCGCGCTTCGCTTGCTGTCGGCAGGGAGCACATGTGCTCTATCGCATCGCCCGAACATTATCTGCATAAGCCGAATGTATTGCAGATAAGTAGCAAACAGTGATAATCCTGCTCGTCCGGTTAAACAATCATTGGTGGACTGTATCGCACTGGTTTGATATTCTTTTTTACGACAAAAACTTGTACCTTTTCAGGCAAAGTTCTTTTTGTATTGTGAATTACTCAACTCAGGTGTTTACTAAAATCTACGGATGGCAATTAAACGTTATAGACTGAAATCCCTTACGGGAGCTCTTTGGTTGGTGATTGGGTGCACTCCCTTCAAGACAGCATTGTCAGCTGAACTGCCCCCGCAAGGAGCACAGGGTATTGATGCAGCCTCCAAGTCTATTGAGATCCTCTCTTTTAACGAATCAAAATCGGCCTCACCTTGGTCTTTGTCGGTTGAGGCAATTGCACTGAAGCGATCAAATAACAGCGTCAATCAACCCCTGATTAGTACCCTCCCAGGCACTTCTACATTTGGTGAAACGTTGAACGCACCAACGACAGAGGCTTTTAACAGCAACCAGTTTCAACAAGGTGCAGCTGTAGGGCCCAAGTTCACGCTTGAGTACCTTGGTGATTCGGGTTACGGTTTTGAATTGTCTTATTTCAATGTTCTAAATTGGAATGCTACCAATACTGTCGGGCCTGCAAACCCCGGGAATTGGTACATTATGAAAGCGCCCGGGTTTTGGCAAACTCAGGATTTTGCTTATCAAGGCATGACATGGGGCTCCACAACCAGCCTTTATAGTGCCGAGGCCAATGCAACATTAAAAGCCTCGGATAGTTTTACGTTTTTGGCGGGGTTTCGATGGTTTCAGATAAATGACAACCTTGTTGGTTCCCTTACTCCGGCCGATCAAAATACTCCTTTATGGAAGACAGGTGGGTGTGCTCCAGCAGGTTCTACTCAAGAACAGATTGCTCAGGTTGTTCTTAACACCACTCTATCTCAAACGACTCAGGCTTGTGCTTCGGGTATTGGTATTGCTGGCTATCCACCCTTTTGGTCTACGAGTACAAGAAATAATCTTTTTGGCTTGCAGCTTGGTGTCCAGGGAAAATTATTTGAGATTGGCCGACTATCATTTGGCGGCTTAGTAAAGGCAGGAGTGTTTAATAATCGCGCCACTCAAAGCGATTGGGTAAGTATGAAAAAAACAATGTATTCATCCAGCGCTACTACTGACCACGTTGCTTATGCTGGAGAAGGGATTCTTCATCTGAAATATTTAATAACAGATGGCATATCAATAAAAATGGGCTATCAACTACTCTGGTTAGATCGGATGGCTTTAGCTCCAGGGCAGATACCTTATGTTTATTCGGGAAGCAATCCAACCAGCCTTACCGCTACAGGTGTTAATGTTGGTTCAAATATTTTGTTTCAGGGGGGTACTGTGGGACTGCAGTATTCGTTTTAAAGCTTAGCTTTTATCTGGTCAACGACTGCTATGGGTCGAGAAAAGTCTTCAGAGCTTAATAGGGGTAAAGTCTGATCTTCAACTTATAACTCTGCCTGATTGAGAAAGGTAAGCCGAGCGTGCACAAAACTATCATAAATCGACCGCAACGCCCCGATATGCGTCTTCCCACACCCATACCCGCCCACCCCAGCAGCTTCACAAAATTCGGCAACTCCCAAAACGCCACCTGATGCGGCAGCATCCTCCTCTTATCAATCCTGAACTTCATATCTCTCCTTATCATTAAAGCCACAAAACATAGATATAATCACTGCTTAACTATAAGTATTTAAAGACGATGAATGATTTATAATAATGACAACAACTATCCGCTCCGTGTCATCCTGAGCGCAGCGAAGGATCCATCCCCACCATATAAAGCGCCCATTAGTTTCATTCCGTCCATCAATAGCCATTACAAAACGCAACTTTAACCGTCAGGCGTTAATTCATCCCATCGCAGGAGTTTTAGAGCCCGGTAAAAAAGAATAATAATGCTGAAAATAAATGTACCTAGGACGGTGTAAACGGAAATTAAGAACCAGCATATTTCGGAAAATAAGAACCGGCAGTTTGGCGTAAAATAACACCCATAGTCCTTCGTAGTTTAACGGTGCAAACCAAAACTAACCGAAAGGACTATGAGGACACCGTTAAAACG
>JAPLFE010000015.1 GCA_026390855.1 Chlorobiales bacterium
GTCATACAGGGAATCCCAAAATAGCACGCCTGGGATTATCACTACAGGATTTTGCGGAAAGGTCTTCATGATCGATTCAACTTAATAATGCCAAGACCGACAGACTTATTACAAAGAAATATTTTACGCCCATTTTTTCAGAAGTTCAACGAGCAAGCTTACACCGAATCCAGTTCCTCCGTTCACCTTGCCCGCACCTTTCGGTTGAAATGATGGACCGGCAATATCAATATGGGCCCATTTTTTATGCCCATCAATGAATTTTTCAAGAAATTTTGCAGCAGTAACCGAGCCTGCCCCACGTCCCCCTGTATTATTTACATCGGCAACATCAGACTTGATCTGCTCATCATAGAGATCCCAAAGAGGCATACGCCATACATTTTCACCAGACTGCTGCCCAGCCTGAAAAATCTCATCAGCCAATTTGTCATTATTGCTGAAAAGGCCGGCAACTTTATATCCAAGCGCAACAATACAGGCTCCGGTCAACGTTGCAACATCAATAATCACATCCGGGTTGTATTTCTCTTTCGCATAGGTCAGAGCATCAGCGAGAATCAGACGACCCTCGGCATCAGTATTGCCAACCTCAACAGTAATGCCTGAATAGGTTGTAATAACATCACCTGGTGTCTGTGCTGTGCCACTGGGCATATTGTCGGTTGCTGGAATCAATCCGATTACATGCAATGGAAGCCCGAGTCGTGCAACCGCCTCAATCGTTCCCAAAACACTTGCAGCTCCTGACATATCAGACTTCATCTCACCCATATTTTCAGAGGGCTTGAGCGAAATACCGCCCGAATCGAAGGTAACTCCTTTCCCGACCAGAGCAATAACAAGCTTGGCTTGCCCTTGTGGTGTGTAATCAAGTACAGAAAACGTCGGGGGATGAAAGCTACCCTTGTTGACCGCAAGCAATCCACCCATTCCGAGAGCCTCTATCTCCTTTTTATGAAAAACGGTAACATCATAACCATATTTCTTGCCGGACTCCTCTGCTGCTGAAGCAAGATCCTCTGCCTGCAGATAATTTCCCGGAAGATTCACAAGATCCCTTGCCATTTTCTGGCATGATCCAACAATTTCTCCTTCGGTAACACCTTTCTCAATCTCCTCAACAACGTCACCATCAATCCTTAGAAGCACCTCAGAGATTTCTTTCGGCTTCTGGCTGGATTTCTTTTTTTCCAGTTTGCCACTTTTAAGACGATCAAACTCGTACATGCCAGCCATAAAACCCTCAACAAAGGCAGCTGCAAGCGTTGCAACATTTTGTTTGGTAGCATCAGCAAGGCTTTTAATTCCTGAACAGTCAACAGCTGCTTTTTCAAGCTTCATATCCACTGCTTTAGCTGCAAAAGCAACCGCAGCCTTACGCCAATCTGCAATGTTTTTTCCTTCTCCCAGACCTAACAGTGCAACCCTTGCAGCGGCAAGCTTTTTGCTGCCACCATACAAAACAACAACCTCACCGGCTTCAGCTTTAAAATCTTTCAATACCTGCAAATCAAACCCTAAGGCAACAAGCGTATTTTCCGTTTCTTTTTTCAAAGCGCCACTGCTGAATGGCAATGCAAGAAGATCAGTGTCAACTTGTTCAAGATCACTTTTGATGACTGATATTTTCATAGCTTTATTTACAATCGTTAAGAAGTTCTGAGTTTTTTTTATTATAATTTTTCAGGAATTCCCTCACGTCATCCAGCAATACCTTCTGAGCTCTATCAGATGAAAACTGGAACAGGCAACCTGCAGCATTCATATGTCCACCACCACCATATTTTTTAGCCAGCTGGTTCACATAAATATCGCCCCGCGACCTGAAACTGGCTTTGGTTCTGCCATCCTGCATTTCAACCATGAGTACGGCAATACGCACAGACGGAACACTTAAAAGATAGCGGATAATAAGATCGGTATCAAACAATTTGCTTCCAGTAGACTTGATCATATCCTGCGATATGAAAAGCCATGAAATATCACCATTATCGAGAATGGAAATGGCACTCAGGGCCGCACCTAGAAGTTTAAGGGCCTGGGTAGTCAGAGAGTTGTAAATCCGGTCATAAATTTCAGAAGGATCTGCACCTTTACTCACAAGATCTCCAGCAAGCTGATAGACGTAAGGTGTTGTTTTAGGAAATCTGAAAGAACCGGTATCCGTCATGACAGCGATATAGAGGGCTTCAGCAATTTCAGGAGTGAACAGCTCACGACCTAACCGCTCCTGAAGCGCATATATGAAGCCATAAACAAGCTCACCTGTTGATGATGCAAAGCTTTCGCAAACCATAACATCACCAAAATCTTCCGGTTCAAGATGATGATCGATGCACACGATTTTCAAGCTGCCGAGTTCCCTTGAAAAGCCTACATGAGGCCAAAGCGAACCCATTCTGTCTCGTAAATTAGCATCAAGCAGAATAACAACGTCGCAAAGCGATAATTCCTGAATTGCCTCCTCACTCCTGTTATTAAAAAGTGCAATAGGAT
>JAPLFE010000141.1 GCA_026390855.1 Chlorobiales bacterium
CGTTTTAACGGTGTCCTCATAGTCCTTTCGGTTAGTTTTGGTTTGCACCGTTAAACTACGAAGGACTATGGGTGTTATTTTACGCCAAACTGCCGGTTCTTATTTTCCGAAATATGCTGGTTCTTAATTTCCGTTTACACCTCTGAGGGAGAGTAACAAAACAGTCACTATTCCATCATTAATCTCATAAACTATACGATGTTGCTTATTAAGTCTTCTTGACTAGCACCCAACTAGATCGCCTTTCAGACGTTCAGGCTTACCCGTTCCAGTGGTTGGATGTGTGGATAATTCGAAAAGAAGCTTCTTGATTTTTTCAAGAACTGATTTATCACCGACTTTATGCCAAAACTGAATATCTTCTTTGGCATTATCAGTGATGTCTACAAAATACTTGCCCATGGATCACTGGTATCTTTAATCCTCGTAACCCTGCCAGCTTTAGCATCTGATCTTCCCCGTTCTATAGCCTCAATAACCTTGGGATCAGAAAAATACTTATCAGTATCACTTATTTTTCTTGCTGGTACGATTTCATAAGTCTCAGTTTTACCACACTGGACGATAACACGTTCCTTATTTGCTAAGTTCAAGTATTTCCTGAGGTTCTTACGTAACTCCGTTGTGCTGATCGCAATCATGATTATTTCTCCTGCGTTTTGTTACAGTATATTGTACAATGTATACACATTTCTCAGCTAATAAAATCCATCCTTATTGTGACTAAAATCAAAATATCCTTTTGACAGAGGAGGAATACCGCTGCCTGGGTGATTACTAATTTCCGAAATTGGTGGATTTTTAATTTCCGACTACAAAAGTAGATACCGAGGGACTCGTTCACGATCAAAACACTACTTCTGTGCGCTATATTAAGAGTGTTTTAATCTCATATATAACGGAAATGATTTGATGTTTTGTAGGTTGGGGTGATTCCTGAACCCCAAAAAAACCAGGCTGGCAGCAAAAAAACGCACATCGTCAAGGCGCGGTAGATGAGGTAGATTATTGGAATCCATCACAGATTTATACAGAAATTGATTTTCCAGATATCTCTGACCATTATCAAAGTCTGAAAACAGGGAAAAGATGTATTATTTAAGTATAAAAGCATACTTTTGAATCTGTAGCACAGACGGGGTCCCTATAGGGTGTCCAATTCGTCCAATTTTATCCCACTAAAAAAGCCGAAATACTTCCCGAAACCCTTATGGATAAAGGGTCTGCATCAACAATATCGAGAAAAAACTCCTTGTGGATTTTTTTGACAAAAAGTGGCTGAAATGCTGGGATTTCATACCAATTTCAATGAAAAGTGCTGAAACTTAAGGTTCTGTTCGTTTCCATCGGTTATGCAGCCAGAGCCACTCTTCCGGATAGCGGTAAATGAACCGCTCAATGGCTTTGGTGTAGCGTCGGGCAAGCTCTTCAGCATCTGCTTTAGTAGTTCCGAGGTCTGTAAGGGTAATCTCCTCAATATCAACTTTGAAATTGCCACTGCCGTTGCGGTGGCACATGGCAACAAAAAGCGGAACTCCAGCTTTAAGTGCTAAGTAAGCCGGACCAAGAAACACCGTAGTACGGCGTCCAAGAAATTCTGTAAAAAATGATCCGCTGGGATCAGACTGATCGCCAAGAACCGTTAAGAGCTCACCATTATGGAGAGTTCTCAGTCCCTCGCGAAGGGCTTTCCAGTCATAGACAATTCTGTTTCCGCGCATCGTTCGCCACGCATTGATCTGCCGATCGATGGCTCGGTTTTTCAGTTCCTTAACCACAATCGTCATTGGCATCACAAGTAATCCACTGCAAAAAGCCAGTAGCTCCCAGTTACCGAAATGCGCCGAAACCAGCACTCCCCCTTTTTTCTGATGAATGGTTTTTGCAAGAATAGTACTGCCGTCAACCTCCAGCAGTCGTGCAGCATCTTCCGGGTTCTTGATCATGGAAAGACGAAGCACCTCAATCATATTCTCTGCCTGGTTGCGATAAACTTGATG
>JAPLFE010000016.1 GCA_026390855.1 Chlorobiales bacterium
GTGTACTTCGAGGAAAGCCGAGTGCCATAGGTCTTGAATCTACCATAGTCGACTGTTCAGGGCCAGTACCCATTCTACTCAGAGCAGGAGCCATAACCCTTGAACAACTGCAGAAAGTGCTACCTGATATCAATCTGAACACGCTCATGGATAAGCATGAACCACCAAAAAGCCCCGGTCTGAAATACCCACACTATTCCCCCAAGGCATCAATTGTGATTTACCGTAGCAATGAAAACATAACCATCGAACCATCTGCAGCATATATAGGCCTTTCTGAGCCACCCCGCGATGTTTTAATCTTCAAAATCTGTCAGAATCTGAAGGAGTACGGCAGGGAACTGTTTACCTTTTTCCGGCACTGTGACCGAGAAGGTATCAAAGTGATTTATTGTGAACTGCCTTCAAACAAAGGAATCGGCAGAGCAATCCGTGATAGACTTCTGAGGGCTTCAGAAAGCCCTTAGCCACCCTTACTCTCAGAATAAAAGAGAACAACCAAGATGAAATGAACCAGGATTGCTTGTAGCTCGCTCGTCGTTACCACTGCTGTATGCCTCTCTATCGCTAAACCAGGAAATCTCATATTTTGCCGCAAGTTTCATTTGTTGCATGGCCTGCCATGAAGCCAAAATGAAAAATGATTTACCATGTCCGTTATACAGCCCAAGACTCGATGTCAACGGCAGGTCATCCTCATAAGCATAAAGGGCAGCATCATAATCATCAGTATTGAAAAGGGTAAAACGCCCTTTCAGACTGAATTTTCCAGAATGGTATCCCGCTTGCTGATACATCATCCATCCATAAAATGGAGAATCCCCGGAAAGATATTGTTTAACCACTTTTTTCACCTCTCCTCGCGTTCTCACGTGAACACTTTGATTAAGATCTACATCGCAATCCAGTCTGCTTCTGCTGGATATTTGCGGAAGCACCGTCCAGAGCGGATTGCTTGCCGTACCTTGATTTGATTGTTCCTCTTTATATTTATGTTGCAATTGTAGATTCCAGTTTATAACCGGTGATTGTTTCCATAACATGAACATTCTGAAATCATTACCCTCAGAAGGATATTGACAATGATCATCAAGCAATGGAAACGTGAACAGATCATAATAAGCGCCGATTGAGAGTCGATCGCTCACTTTTGCCTTAACCCCGACATAGTCTCCATCCTCATTTGATGCGCCACTTCCCCTTTCGGCAAAAGCTCCTGCAAAAGGAGAGAAATAATGATCGCCATACCGCCTGAGAGAAGCAATCGTACTGACACCATTAAAAATCTCATACTCTGCACCCACGGTCCATGAAGCATCATTGGGCTTTTCAGAAAAAGCCGCTTCAGCAAAAAAACTTGCTTTTCCAAATGAACCATCAGCTTCAATACTATAGAGGGCTGATGAGGATTGATTCCCAGCTGGCGAATATGGCGCAAGCTTATTGAGAGGTTCAGAATAATGGTAGTAAAGAACCGTCCCACCTACCCTTCCATTTACAAGGCCAGTTTGATATTGATAAAACAGATGCGCACCTGAAACGGTTTCGATAACATTGTCTTTTCTGCTTAGTTCAAGCTGAGTGCGATGGTTACCTGATTCATCAAAACTGGTAATGAGCCCGCTGGTTTTATTGATGATAGCATCGACATGATTTGCTGAATAAAATGATGTAACCTCAAAAGAATCAAGCTTCAGAGTTGTTGCCGCCCCTTGAAAAAAACCATATTCGGAGCTTGAAGTGAAGGGAGATAAATGCTTCGATGAAAGTCTGACACTTGCAGTAGGATCGACACCTTTCGAAAAATAACGGTTCTGCCCAATAAGCAGACCTTCTCCAAAATTCAGCCGATAGTTACCAACAACAGCACTTTTTATAACACCCAGGTCATAGGCATAAATGCTCATTGAGGTAAAATCTGCAATATCAGATTCTCCAATATCTTTTTCCTGAACGAGGTTAACCGCAACATGAGGAGCAGAAAACTGTAGACGTTGATAAAGTTTATAGTTTTCGCCACTATAAGCACCGTTTAGTATTCCTTTACGTTCAGGTGTTTCCCAAAATAAACGACTGTAGAGCATCAATTTGGATTGATCAGACCGTGCGGATGGTATTTTTTGGGGAACCTGGCTGTTTTTAAACCGAACAAAAGGTGCAATACTGGCTGTTTTCTCTTTTCCTATAATGGGTTCCAGCTCATCCAGAGAAAGAATCGGGCCCTTGTCTCGACGATAAGAAAGAATGGTCTGGGCATCGAACGTCGTAAGCCAGGGAAGTTGTCGCAGTTCATCAGCATCAGCTTCATTGAGAGAAATGCTATTACTTTTCAAGCTCTCAATCAATTCAAGCAACTGCTCAAGATTTATTTCAGATTCAGCGCTGTCCAGCAACTGCTGAAGAGCATTGTTTTCGGCGCAAAGTGCAGGGAAAGGAGAAAAAAGAAGTGTGAAAAATAAAAAAAACGTCATGCCCACTGGAATCGCATGACGTTTTAAACAATTGAAAAGCTTACTCATAACCATTCGGGGTTTTGTGTGTTAACAAAACCGGCAGATGGCTTATAAGCTTTCCGTCAACTTATAGAGTTCTTGAACCTCATTTCGGCTCAGATATCTCCATTCACCCCGCCGGAGTTCACCGGCTTGCAGGCCTGCATAAGCAACCCTTTCAAGTCGTTTAACTTCAAAACCGAGGGTTTCGAACATTCTTCTAACCTGGTGATTCTTACCTTCATGAATGCTCAGCAATACCTGCATACCGTCATCGAGTATTTTTGCCTTGCAGGGACTAACCTTTTCCCCGGTGTCTTTCAAACGCATCCCCCCTGTCAGCTGCTGCAGAAGATTTGGCGTAAATTTTTCAGCTAGCACCGCAATATACTCTTTTTTTACATTTGACGAAGGATGCATCAGTTTATGCGCAAGAGTTCCATCATTTGTCAAAAGAATGACACCTGTCGTTTTTCTATCAAGCCTGCCTACGGGAAAAATCCGTTCTTTGACATCGATAAAATCGAGCACCATTTCCCGATTTTTTTCGTCACTGTTAGTGGTAATAACATTCCTAGGCTTGTTAAACAAAATGTATACTTTTCTTGCTTCAGGTTGAGCAAATCGCTGTCCATCGACAATAACCTCATCTCGGGAAGGACTCACCATTATCCCTGGTTTTGTAATAACTGTACCATTTACCATAACCCGCCCATCAAGAATAAGTTGGTCTGCTGCCCTTCGTGATGCTATTCCGCATGAAGCTAGAAACCTATTAATTCTGACCTCATCGTCTTTACTGTTATTTTTCATTCTCTTGTATTATTTCCTCTTGAAAGTTTTCGGCTGATGGCTTCTCCTTGCCGTCATGCTGGGTCAGATACTCCTGCTCTTCATGCTCCTGAAGAATTTCTTTTATCTCACGAAGTTTTGGCAGATCTTTTAATGATGATAGGTGAAAGAGATCCAAAAATTCCTTAGTGGTGCCATACTGCAGTGGTTTACCCGGAGAATCAGCTCTACCCCGAACTTCTATGAAGCCGCGAAGCAGAAGCCTGTCGATAGCGTAATCAGGGCTCACACCGCGAATCTGCTGAATTTCGCTTCGGGCAACGGGTTGATTATAGGCAATAACGGCAAGAACTTCAAGAAGAGACTGGGAAAGCCTTCGACGGATTTTCGGCGCAAGGAGTTTTTTAAGGATATCGCCAAACTCTGGTTTGGTAAAAAAACGATAACCACCCGCAATCCGATGAATATGAAAAGTCCGGCCTGTTGCGGCATACTCAAAGTTGAGTCGTTCAACAATTGCCTGAAGCTCACCGGAATCAAGATTTTTTCCGGTGACGTGTCTTATCGTCTGGAGGGTAACTGCTTCTTCAGAAGCAAAAATGACTGCCTCGATATTCATCTGCAACTGTAGGTCCTGCTTCTGCACATTCTATTTTTTAGATGTTAGAGAAGAGGATTATGCCGATACCATATAAAAACAAGGTGGCTATTTTTGCCGAGCAGTTGAAAAATTATGATCAAGGTTAATGCCCTCTTCATAATTATACCAAAGCTCCTGACAGGGGAAATTACATTCGTAGAGGGCTTTGCCGATGATGACAGAATCCACACCGTAAGGCTTAAGCTCATCAAGCTTTCTCAAGTCTTCAGAGTTGGTAACGCCACCTGAAGCTGTAATTTTCATACCAGCTTTTTCAGCAAACTTTTTGGTGCTTTCATAACCAAAACCCTGCATCATCCCATCGCGGCTTATGTCAGTGTAAATCACCCGCTCAATTCCCATTTCTTTCATCTGGAGTGCCAGATCGTAATCCTTCAAATCAGAGCTTTCAGTCCATCCCTTAATCTTCGGAATCCCATTTTCAGCGTCTATACCAACAACGATCTTCGATGGTCGATATATCTTCAAAAGTTCTTCGACAAGTTTCGGGTTGGAAACAGCTGCCGACCCTATGACCACGCGACCGACACCAATATCAAGATAGCGCTTGACTGCATCAACCGATCGGATACCCCCACCAACCTGAACAGGAATATCAAGATTTATTACTATTTGCCTGATTTTCTCAAAATTAACCATCTCCCCGGTTAGAGCGGCATCAAGATCAACAATATGCAACATCTTGGCATTCTGCTTGCGCCAGATAATTGCCATATCGAGGGGATTGTCGAGATATATTTTTTTCTGGTTAAAATCACCACGGGTCAACCTCACACACTTCCCGTCCTTAATATCTATAGCTGGAATAATCAACATAAGGAATAACAAAAATCTGTTTTAGCACCCGGCAAAATTTTTCAGTACCTGTAAACCCGCTTCAGAGCTTTTTTCCGGATGAAACTGAACTGCAAAAATACCATTTTTTTCAATAGCTGAACAAAAGTTTTTTCCCGCGAACCAAGTTGTTGCCGCCACTGTATCAAGTGATTCAGGCTCGCAATAATAGGAATGCACAAAATAGAAAAACGAGTGATCCGGAATTCCCCGGAAAAGAACACTCTCTTTCTGCTGATCAACCGAATTCCAGCCAATCTGGGGAATTTTATCAGTCTCGCTCTTGAACTGTAAAACCCTTCCTGGAATCAAGTTCATTCCCTTATGTGTGCCCATTTCCTCACTATCAGTCAAAAGCAACTGCATACCAAGACATATACCAAGGAGCTGTCCTCCTTTATCAATGTGCTCCGAAATTGCTTCGGTAAAACCTGAGGCATTAAGTGATTCTATAGCCTGACCAAAAGCCCCAACCCCTGGAAGAATAACTTTTCTATAGCCTTCGAGTTTACCAGGATCACTGCTGACAATAGCCTTGACACCAAGGTAATCAAATGCTTTCAGCACTGAACGAAGATTTCCTGCACCATAATCAGCTATAAAAACCATAAAAAAACCCTTTAAAATCGCAGAAAACCCCCTAAACAAACAACCTCAGGGCCCAGTAAAGCTCATTTTCTGCTCAATTTTTATATTTAATCTATATTGCTTATTATGATGACTTTTTCACTTACCAAAAAAGCCGGAAGGCTTCCATTATCATACGAAATTGGAAAGCAAATGCATAAGATTGTTTCTGCAATATTTTTAGCTGAAAATATCAAAAAAATTGAAATAGAGGCGCCCCGTATAGCAAAAAAAAGGAAAGCGGGTCAGTTCATCATGATCAGGGTAGGTTCAACGGGAGAAAGAATACCGTTAACTATCGCCGATTCTGATCCTGAAAAAGGCACTATAACCATCATTGTCCAGGGCATGGGTAAATCCACAAGGGAGCTTAACAGTAAACAGGTTGGCGACACCGTCAGCGATATTGTTGGCCCACTTGGAACCCCATCGCATATTGAGAAGTTCGGAACAGCAGTCAGCATAGGCGGAGGTGTAGGTGCAGCAATTGCTTATCCAACCGCAGTTGCGCTCAAAGAAGCAGGGAATTATGTTATTACCATCAATGGAGCCCGATCAAAAGATCTGGTAATCCTTGAAAACGAAATGAAGACAGTAAGTGATGAAGCATACATTACAACCGATGACGGATCGTATGGTTTTCACGGCTTCGTCACCCAGAAACTTCAGGAGCTTATAGACTCTGGAAAAAAAATTGACTATGTGCTTGCAATAGGGCCGATTCCAATGATGAAAGCTATTGCAGAAGTCACCCGTCCTTATAATATCAAAACGATGGTCAGCCTCAATCCTATTATGGTTGATGGTACCGGCATGTGCGGTGGCTGCAGGGTTACGGTGGACAACCAGATTAAATTTGCCTGTGTCGATGGGCCGGAATTCGATGCTCACCAGGTTGATTTTAAAAACCTTACTGACCGAAATAAAGTGTACTTGCCGGAAGAAAAGCAGTCGGCTGAAGCATTTGCACACAAATGCAACCTGCAGTAAGCAGGCATAAGATACCTTTTAGCGTTATTATAACTCAGTCATGATGACTTTCCTGCATTTCATGCTTTTGCAGGTGTGGCTTTTTATTGCAATACACAAACCATCTTTTTTTAAAGAAAAATAGCTATGGACCCGAAACAACTCACGACCAAAGAACGCTTTGCTATTCCACGCCAGGAAATGCCTACTCAAAAGCCGGATGTTCGAAATAAAAATTTCAAGGAAGTGAATCTTGGGTATTCACAGGAGCAGGCACAACAGGAAGCACTTCGCTGCATTCAGTGTAAGGATCCTTCCTGCATCAAGGGCTGCCCAGTTAACATCAAAATCGATCAGTTTGTCAAGCTTATAGCTGACGGGGCTTTCCTGGAAGCTGCGAGAAAGATCAAGGAAGATAATGTTCTTCCTGCTATCTGCGGCAGGGTCTGCCCTCAAGAAGATCAGTGTGAGAAAATGTGTATTCTTACAAAGAAGCATAAATCAGTCGCTATCGGTAACCTGGAACGATTTGCTGCAGATTACGAGAGAGAGACAGGCAATGTAAAGCTGCCAACCGTAAAAGCTCCAACAGGGAAAAAAGTTGCGGTTATCGGCAGTGGACCGGCCGGACTCAGCTGCGCAAATGATCTTATCCAATTGGGCCATTCGGTCACGGTTTTTGAAGCCTTGCATGAACTCGGCGGTGTACTGGTGTATGGCATTCCCGAATTCCGACTTCCCAAAGAGATTGTAAAATCAGAAATTGAAGGATTGAAAAAACTCGGTGTTGAGTTTATCACCAATGCTGTTGCTGGACGATCAGTCACTGTTGACGAACTTCTCAAAGAAGAGGGATTTGACGCAGTCTTTATCGGTGTTGGAGCAGGTTTGCCTTGGTTCATGGGAATCCCAGGCGAAAATCTTCTCGGGGTATATTCGGCGAATGAGTTTTTAACCCGGGTAAACCTGATGAAGTCGTACAAATTCCCTGATAATGACACTCCAGTGTTCAACTGTAAGGGAAAAAATGTTGCGGTGTTCGGCGGTGGTAATACTGCCATGGATGCAGTACGTACAGCGAAACGACTAGGTGCTGAACATGCCTACATTGTCTACCGACGTTCAGAAGCGGAAATGCCAGCTCGTCTTGAAGAAGTACATCATGCCAAAGAAGAAGGTGTTGAATTCCTCATGCTTATGAGCCCCTTGGAATTTATAGGAAATGAACAGCAATGGCTTACAGGGGTCAAATGCCTCAAGATGGAACTTGGAGAGCCCGATGAATCTGGACGCCGCCGTCCGGTACCGATAAAAGATTCCGAATTCATTCTCCCGATCGATATGGCTGTTATTTCAATCGGTAACGGCTCTAACCCGCTCATCAAACAGACAACACCGGATATCGAGGTCAGCAAGAAGGATACCATTGTAGTTGATATCGACACTATGGCGACTTCTAAAGATAATGTCTATGCAGGTGGTGATATCGTAACCGGAGGAGCTACTGTTATCCTGGCAATGGGCGCAGGCCGTACAGCGGCAAAAGCTATTCACGAAAAACTGATGGGCATTGAAGGTGATGAGTGAGGTATACCGATTCGGGGTTTCCCTTGAAAAAACATTGATAGAGGCTTTTGACCGGCACATTGAAGCGCAAAACTATAAAAGCCGTTCAGAAGCCATTCGGGATCTTATCCGTGAAGAACTGATCAGGAAACAGTGGACAGAGGGGGGAACCGTTGCTGGTGCTATCGTGATGACCTATGACCATCACAAACGCGAACTGGTCAATGTTCTCCTTGATATCCAGCACGACTTTCAGGAAACTATTATCTCAACCCAGCACGTCCACCTCGATCACCACCACTGCCTGGAGATTATTGCTGTAAAAGGCAGCTCGTCCAATGTAGAAAAACTTGCTACAACCCTCAAGGTGCAGGTTGGAGTCAAGCACCTTAGTCTTAGTATCTCTTCTGCAACAGAGTAACCACTCAAGCGATCTCATTGGTTCAGCCCTCAACTATAGAATAAGCAGCTTTACCTTTGAAATTCCGTAGCACAATTATTAATTTAATAACACAGAGTAGCTATTACCAAACCATCCAAAGGAGTGAGCAATAATGCATATGGCCGACGCATTAGTATCGCCTCTTGTTGGAGCTGCTTTCTGGGTTGTGAGCGGCACCCTTATCAGCTATTCAGCAAAAAAAATTGCTAAAGAGAACGACCCCATAAAAACGCCACTCATGGGTGTTCTTGGAGCCTTTGTGTTTGCAGCTCAAATGATCAATTTCAGCATCCCGGGCACAGGATCAAGTGGGCATATTGGCGGAGGACTCCTGCTGGCCGTCCTCCTCGGCCCTTATCGCGCTTTTATAGCGCTGGCCTCTGTACTTATCATCCAATGCTTGTTTTTCGCTGATGGAGGGTTACTTGCACTTGGCTGCAATATGTTCAACCTTGCATTTTTCCCTGCATTTATTGCTTACCCGTTTATCTATCGGGTTATTGCCAGCAATTCACCCTCTCCAGGACGACTCGCAGCTGGAAGCATAACAGCTGCAGCGGCAGGACTTTTGATGGGATCATTTTCAGTGATCATACAAACTGTTCTTTCCGGTATAACCGAACTACCTTTCAGTACGTTTATGACCTTCATGATCCCAATCCATTTAGCAATTGGTATTGTTGAAGGACTGGTTACCTGGGCAGTTCTTTCTTTCGTTTCAAAAACAGAACCCGGAATACTTTCTGTACAACAAACTTCCGTCCAACCCCGGTTTATTTTTGCTGCATTCACCATAGCAGCACTGATGGTTGGCGGTGTTGGATCATGGTTTGCATCATCACATCCTGACGGACTTGAATGGTCTATGGCGAAGGTTAGTGGAAAGGAGGAATTACATAGGGCTGAAGACGATAAAATTCATCATCTCATAACTTCAATTCAGAAGCGTATAGCATTTCTGCCTGCTTACGCATTCACTGCATCTGAAAAAACTGTCAAAAAAACATCTTCATCAGTTTCCCCAGTCAATGCAGAACAGAGCGCTTCAGGAATCATCGGAACGCTTTCAGTATTGCTCATTGCCGGGGGCGCCGGGTTAGCGCTTGGCAAAAAACATTCACCCCCGAAACATTCGTGATGAAGAATAGTTTTCAAAGAATCGATTTTACCAATTCATCCTCCGGCATTGCAGCCCAGACTACTCCTTTTCTCGGCACAGATCGTTCTGCGATTATGGTAGTCGCTCTTTTTGTTTTTTCAGTGCTTTCCATCTCCAAGTTCA
>JAPLFE010000159.1 GCA_026390855.1 Chlorobiales bacterium
TTGGGTATTGATCATGTTGCTCCTAAACAAGAAATCGAAGCGCTATGGTTGAACCTCCACCTTGCTGAACCAACCCTTATGAATGAGGAGCCACTGTTCGACGAGACATCATTTCTGAACCTTCGGACAGCTATTGATGCACCGGAATGTCTACCCAACAGTGCACTTTCAGAGTGGCTTGGCGTCGTGACCGGAATCAAACCTGGTATGCGAATTACGCTTTACGGATGGACGCGGATACAGCTCGAAGTACTTGCGAAAACTATTTTGCGCAGAGGACTCGCTGTCCAGTTTGGAGAATTCCGTTCGGACGGTTTAGCTCACTTATCTCCTCATGAAAGATCTCTCGCTCTTGCTGCATCCCCAGTTTACGCCTACATTGCTCGAACTGTCGTACTTGCTGATATGCTTGCAAAAGCTGAAAGTCAGGGAGGAACCACCTTCGGAAAAGCACTTGGGTATCCTGATTGCTGTGTGCAATGGCTTGCCAGGCAGGATGCGGAAAGGAGCCTAGAAAGTCGCCCCCCTAATCTACCGGTCATAGGTCTCCAAAACACGAAAAGTCAATGTTGCGCTGAGCTAAACAACCTGCTCTGGCACCTTCCTGATAGACCGTCGCCATTTTATCTTATTTCGCACTACCCATGTTCCTATAGTTGCCCACACTCCAGCACGCTCGCGCGTACCCTTCATAAAGAAATTGAGCGAAGGTCTGCAGATGCTGCCCAAAGCATGGTCCGAGCTTTATCACGGCCAGTCGTAATCTGGGATGACACTTTGCTCCCGCAAACTTGCTGGGATGAGAACAAAGGCCTTGTATTTAACGGAAGCGTTGTTTTGAATCACATACATTTTAGTGCATACATGTCCCTACGGAAAGAAAGAGACTACTCAGACCTTGGACTGGCTTTCTCAGACGAGCTGGTGATGAACGAGGATCTCGTTTTGGGCATGCGCGAAGGGCGTCCAGCCGGTTGCTGGTGGGCATCCGATCATGGTCGGGCTCACATCTTTGACTTCCGATGGGAGAATGGCTATAAGTGTAGCGAAGATTTAAAACAAACAGTTACTGATCAAGTATTGAACATTGTATAACTTCGCTCTCATACTGAAGCAATCTCGAATTGCGTGACATATATACATATTCTATCTTATATTTTCGTATGATGCACTTATCAAAATTCCATACCAAAAACATAAAGGAAAGGCAAGCCGAAATACGTTCCTTACTGTTCAGGATAAACATTACATTAGCACTGATTAAATGCGTATTGGCTTCATAATACTTGATAGCAATCCGACAAGGGAATTCAGTGATAATCTTCTTGAATATCAGTGTGATGCTGTACACTTGGGTATCGGTTATATTTCTGCTTTTGCTCAGAAAAATGTTGCGCATTGTGAATGCCAAGTCTTAAGAACTTCGAACTCATCATTATCAGATATTCTGAAGTTTTTAGACTTCGGATGGGATCTCATCGGAATGACATCTTCTCTTTTTTCACTTCATGAAGCCGCTAACATATCGAGTATTGCCAAGAAGATTGGCAAATCGAAAATAGTAATTGGAGGGCCAGAGGTATCTACGTTACAAGAAAATATATTGGACGTTTGCCCCTCTATTGATTATGCAATTTATGGTGAAGGTGAAATTACTTTTGTTGAACTGATTAGCTGCATAAAACACAGGGATAACTTCGAAAAAGTAGATGGGTTAATTTTTAGGAATGAATATGGAGTGATTATAAAAAATGTCCCCCGGCGATTTGAGGATAACTTGGAAATTTTTCCATATCCAGATCGGCAAATATTTACCTATGAACACGCCTACCATTCGATCATAGGGACAAGAGGATGCCCATTCCGTTGTTCATTTTGCAACTCTGCGCAAATTTGGGGAAACAAATATCGTATGAGAAAGCCAATATCTGTTATAAAGGAAATAGAATATATTCTGAAATTTTATGGTAAAGAGAAGTTATTCATATTTCAGGATGATACTTTTAATTTTAATGAAAAATGGACGATAGATATATGTAATATGATAAAAGAATTAAAGATAACATGGCGTATAAGGGGGATTAGAGCAAGCTTGATTACAGAGAAAATAGCAGAAATACTGGCAGAATCTGGTTGCGTCGGAATAGCTTGCGGTGTCGAATCAGCTAATGATAGTTCTCTCCGTATTATGAATAAAAAAACTACAATTGATGGGATTGTTAAAGGTGTCAACATGCTTAAAAACAAAGGTATTCATGTTGTAGGAAATTTCATGATAGGAAATTTGGGTGATACATTTGATACTGTTAAGCAGAGTCTTGAGTACGCTCATATGTTCACACAAGCCGATTTTAGAATTACTTATCCAATGAAGAATACTTACCTTTATGATTACTTGACCACCAATAATCTTTTCCTGCCCGATCCAATCCCTATTATATATAAGGAGTCAATTGTCGGACGAATTTTATTTGCAACGCCTGAATTTTCAGTTGCTGAACGCATAGAGGCTATCACTTTGGCTCTTAAGGCAAAGTTGCTTCATAATGTAGAATATGACTGAGACTCAATAAAAATAAAATGAACGAACAAATACAGCTACTGATTAAGTCAGGAACAGTATGCAATCTTGCCTGTTTGTACTGCGGTGACGAGGTTTCTGGCCAAAAATATCGTATGCAACTACCGACTTTGATAGAACTCGCTGGCCAGATTGCATCTTTACCAAAGAGTAGTATAGTCGTTGCATGGCACGGTGGCGAGCCACTTACAGCTGGTCAGTCTTACTTTATTCGTGCAATAGAGATCCTCCAATCACATCTTGGACCAAATCAAACGCTTTTGACCTGTGTACATACTAATGGACTACTTATTAATGAATCTTGGATGGCTTTGTTTGAATCGATACAAGCGGCAGTTTCCATAAGTCTTGATGGCCCAGATGAATTTAACGACCGCTATCGAAGGAGCGAAGACGGCAATGGGTCATTCAAAAATGTGTTGGCGGCTCTGCATATAGCGGCAGAATCGGATATTGGTGTATCTGTTAGTGCAACGGTGCATGATGATAGTTGGATGATTGCGCCTGATTTACTTGATATATGCCGAAGTCAAAGAGTCAACCAGTTACACTTCGAGCCTCGTGTGAATCGTGGGTCATTACGAATGGTTCGATCGGTTTCAGTAATGGCATTCTCACAGTTTGTCAGCGCATTGAACGCCACAAGAAAAGGTAACGAAATTTATTCCGATATAGAGATCCCGACGCTAGGAGAATGGTCTTCACCAGGAGAGGGGAAACCATCTAGTTGTATGTTCTGCCGCGAACGATGTTTTTCTAATCTCGCTATTGATTGGTTGGGAGATGTTTATCCTTGCGATTTATTTCACGGAAACGCAAGCATGTGCATTGGTAATATCCATACCAGGCCACTCTCAAAGATTTTGAGTGATGATAAGTACCTTTTATATAAACGATCAGCCTCAGTTATTCCTGCAATTTGTCGATCTTGCCCATGGGCAGAGAAATGTTGTGGAGGATGTCCGTATCACCGATACATGGCGTTCGGCACCTTCGAACGTCCATCACTCTATTGCTGCAGGGCTCTATGATTTATTCAATGCCACAATGGCCGTTGTCAACATTTGCGACAAATAGCGGTTGTATTAATCTTGCGGTTCATCCACCGGATGCGACCTATTTCGGCCTTGATGTGGTTGCATACAGTTTAGTGCAAAGATGGAAAGAAAAGTGGTATCACCTGTGGGGCCAGCGTATAACAACCAAAAATCACAGAGGCCCCTTACCAGAATCGCTACGAGGTTTAGGCCCTGGTGCGCAGGAATGTCTTCTCGTCATGCACGACGAACGTGATGTTGCACGCATTATCGTTCCTGCAAGGATGGTTCCTACCGCTGTTAGGCGAGCAAATACTTTGGGCTTGGTAGCGATACCAAGCCCATTTCTCTTCCGTACAATTCGACTTGATCCAGAGCGAACTTACTCTGATAGTGTGGAATTGGTACCGGAGGGCTTATGGGATGCTAAGGCAGAAGCATTTGTCTATCTCGCCAAAAAAGCAGATTTTGCATTAAAAGCTTGGGTGAGTGATTTGCTCCAAGATGAAACCGAAATGGGCCGATTGTTCGGCTATCCACAGTGCTGTATTGCCGCATATAAGCAACATAACGATATTCAGCCGATCAGCATTGACAATATCGTTGGATGTGCACCGAAATTGACGAATCAATATAGCCGTCTGTTCGGGTTCGAACTCATATCGCATAAGCCGTGTTCTCCTGATTGCTCTGAAACGTTGTTATTAGCAAGACGTTATCTGCAAATTCTGAAATCCATTTCGCCAAGGACTAGCATGTATCTTATGGGCTTCCTTTCGGCGCCTGTTGTGGTAATAGATCCGGCAAATTTTATTATGCCCATTAACTCTACTCTAGTTGACAAGCACACGTTGAAGGGTTTTACATCAAGACTCCTCTCTTTTGGCGGAATAGCGAACGCCCTCCGACAAAAATTGGTAGCGAATGGCACAATGGTCTCTTTTCAAGCTACAAATGAGGGCATTTTACTCCAAGCCGTCTTTTTTAGTATATTATTACCTGACGCATACTTGATTTTCCACAATAAAGAAAAATAACCTAATACGATATAATGATTGAATAAAAGGAGAATAAATATGGATCCTATAAATCTTCAATTGTTGGTATCCGTCGCAACTTTATTTACCGGAGCCGTGGCAGCAAAATTTTTAGATATACTCTACCAAAAGTATATAAATAGACCTCAAGGGGTCGGCGTAAATATAGATGCAAACCCAGTTTTACCTATCTTACCTACCAACAATATAAGTATGAATATTGCGTTTAAGCAGAATACAACAGTGCTTGATTTTGATAACCTTTATGCTGCTACTGTAGATATCGAAAACCTCACCGACAAAGACTATGACTGCTTTCAATTTGGAGTGGACTTTTCTGGAGGTGATAAGGTCATTTATGCTGAAGGTACCGGAAAGGACAGATACCAAAACATCAGTTCAGTAAATAATTATGACATTTCGAACCCAATAGATAAAATAGATTTTGTTTGCAAACCATTTAATAAAAGAGACAAATATAAAGTTACTGTTTTTTTTACTCTCCCCTGTGGGAGCCAATCGACAAGCAAAATAAAAATACTTTTTAATAGCCAATTTAAGACTATTGGCCAGGGAACATTTGGTCATTAAAAAAACTATGCCCTGCCCAATGTAACAATATGACTTGAATTTGTATTTATTTACGCAGACCGCCTCCATCCTGTCATTCGAAGAAATTACATATGGGTTCAGACACTGATTAATAAAGCAAGACCCCATCCTACGTAACTCCAAGTATTACAGTAAATGGGACAGACTTCCAGCTGTTATTTACCAGTATCTGCAGTATTATAAAAATTAAAGTGCTATCCGGTTAAGGAGCTTTAGATGTTGGGTTTTTCCGAGGATTTACTAACAGCTATTCGCACAAAAGCTCCACCTTCGGCGGGGCCTTTGTGGGTTCAACTAGAGATCTCGAATCGATGTAACAGTGCTTGCACATTCTGCGCCATGCATGGGCCGGGCCGTTATACAATGGATGGTTTTGCTGTTTCTGAAGACTCGGATGCTTTCGGATATGACAAAAGCGTCGCTCGATGGCTTGGAGACCGACTCCAAACTTCTGAGATGTCCATGTTCGTTTTTCAACTAGCCGTAGATCAGACACGTTCCGAGGGCGCTGAGGACTACAATCTTTGTGGCCTTGGTGAACCCACTTTGAACCGAGCCTACCCTGAAATGATAACGTACATCCGGAATAAGGACGCAAGGGTTTCACTTGACACAAACGGATCGCAACTCTTAAGTCCAGGCGCTGTCGAAAAACTAATCCCTTTAGGGCTAAATGGCCTCCATGTAAGCATCAATGCAGCATCAGAGGCAACGTATCGCAAAGTCAATGGTTCACAAAATTCGTTGAGTAATATCCACGAGATGCTTAATCGACTGACACGAGCCAAGCTAGTTGCTCGGTCAGAGGAACCGCATCTCTTGCTTTCGATGGTAGTAACACAGGATAACTGTTCGGAAATCGCTTCCTTTGTTAGGTTTGCTAACTCCGTCGGAGCTCGACAGGTTGTTTTCGACCACATGGTTCCGAGTCAGTTGACATCAGCTGAAGTGCCATCAGGCGAGGACCGTGAACGAACCATTGAGGCCATTGATGATGCCTTACGGTATGGCGATACTTACGGCATCCACGTTATTTCTAATTATTTAAGAATCGACAGACAGCAACAGTACACAATACCCTGCATCATAGGGTATTTATTTACTCGCATTTTGGCCGATGGAACTGTGGCTGGATGCTGTGGTTGTTCGCATTCTCTGGGAAAGATTCCTGAGCAGAACTTTCGTTCAATATGGTATGGAGAGACATATCGAGCGTTTCGGGCAGAAGAAGAAGTTATCCAAATCACTCATGCGCCAGTGACAACCTGCTTATGCGGTAGCTGTCCCCATGTTGAAACCAACTATGAATACTGGGAGAGCATTGATGCGAATTATTGAGCGAAATCAACTACTTCAGCAACAGAATCTGTCTTTCGGCGATGGATTGGTGTCGGCAACATCACCGAAGTTCCAACGTGCGCTGGCCCTATTTTTTACTATGTGCAGGATTGGCACTGATGCACCGTTATATGGAACGCTGAAAAAAAAGCACCTTCACTTACAGACGAAGGAAACACAACCATTTGCAGACATGTATGAAGTTTTAGTCGAGGGTCGATTTGTACATGCCAGGCTACAGAATTCTGATGCCAGGCGATAGGTCACTGCTCGTCGTGGGCCCCGATCATATTGGTGACACAATCATTGCGCTGCCGGCTCTCGGTTCTCTCTTCGAATACGAAAGATACAAGCGAGTTTGGATAATTGTGAATGATCAAGCTGCACCCATAGTTGCCGCGATCTTCAGTTCAGTCAAGTGTTTACCTTGCCCACCGGTCTACTATTCATGGTTCCGAACGACTTATCATGCGACGCGCTTGGCATTGCGGGTTTCGCTCCTCGGATACACGGATATTCTAGATTTGCGGGATGATCGAATCAGCAATACGGTATCGGCTACGATAAGCGCGCTTGGTTTGACAAGGGATTCGAAACCTTACGCTCGTGACCGCATGAAGGAAGTGGTTATGCCTGTTTCCAAGATTCGGTATGCTCATGAGCATTATGAGAGACTTGTCGCAAGATTTCTCGAAAGCCGTCCACGAAACCTTAAAAGTTTGCTCAAAACGAGCCAACACCTTATGGCTCGAGTGGTTGACCAAAAGAGCTCACCACGCCTTCATGGAATATGCCTATGCCCTGGAGCGAGTACCAAATCCAAGTCGTGGCCGCTGCGTAATTGGATTTTTCTGGGGGAAATACTTCAGAATGCCGGATATTCAGTTTCATTGGTCGTAAGCCCAAATGAGAACCTACGCAGCCTCAGACAGACGATGGCGGCAATGGATATTAGAATACTTCTTGACTCATCCCTGCTCGACGTTGCGCGGAATTTGGCAGGAGCTGACATGGCAATTACCTGTGACAGCGCGCTCTCACATATTGCCTTTTCGGTTGAAACTCCAGTTTTAACTCTCTTTGGTCCAACTGAACCCTCAAAATGGTTTCCGTATCACCTTGTCGGAGGAGGAACAACGATCTCGCATACTGCTAAACCTGACTGCTACCCATGCCAACGAATGAGTTGTAACTCAAGCACTCCATGTATGCCTCTTCTTTCAGTTGAAGATGTAGCAACAGCCATCCTCAACTACCAATGCAGCACATAAGCGCGCAAAAGATATGATGGATACTCTTATATCGTAGAAAGCTATTGTCACATCACACATATAAAGACGCGTAAAATCCTTAAACTGTTAGGATAGTTTTTCTGAAATTGATCTGTACGCTAATTAGGCTTGGCTGCCGGATAATCCAAAACGTCTTAAAAAAATATTGATTACAAATTCACCATATTAATCAGAACTTGTTTGTTTTTTTCGATTAATTCTCCATAAATAATAATGGCTGATTCTATTAGACACTTTATCCTTTTGCATCTGTATTCGCTAACAGCCATAGTGTCGCGATGACATACATATGAATCGTGCATGCATGGACCGCCGCACAGATATCTGGCCCAACAATGAATACATGCATCATTCAAATCAACACTATTCATACAATAGGAGCTATACGTATCACAAAACACTCCTCGTGCGATATCTCCAATAACAAATTCACTAATAGATATGAATCTATGGCATGGATATATTTTGCCAGACACATCTACCGCCACCATATCTACGCCGGCATAACACCTATTCTGTTTATGAATTCGTTTAATAAGAGCGGCTATAAATCTCGATAGTGGCATATAAATAAATGAAGGGCGGTATTTCCCATGCAAAATATTATTGATAACCGCTTGCTCTCCATCAATAACAATACCCATTTCTTCTTCATTAAGCGGATGCTGATCTGTTGCTATAGTAATAGATAGTTTATTGGATATATTCTCTTCAAGAAAAGAGTCAATAATTTTCTCAATATTAAGATTATCTCTTGTTATAACAGCATTGACAACGCAGCCCTTTTCATAATAACGA
>JAPLFE010000070.1 GCA_026390855.1 Chlorobiales bacterium
ATCAACGCTTCCGGGTTTACCCAGGATTTGACCTTGGGTACTATTGGTGGCACTAATACCGTTGCAACAAGGGCTGGTGATACAGGTAAAGGCGATGTGATTACGTTAGGATCTGGTACCAGTTATCTTGCCGTATCGTCTGTCGTCACCGGTGATAAAATTACATTACTCGCTGGTCATACAGCTACTGACACCATTGATACAACGCTGATAGCTTCTTCGATAGCTGGGACACCTTATACCACCGCTGCAGCTCAGAAAGCCGATATTACACAAATCACCAATTTCAACACTAACAGTGATATTCTGAAGATTGGTGAGGGGATTAGCGTTCCTCAAAACGGTACTTCAACTGACCTTACCGGTCATACATGGCTGGTCACCAATGGCTTTGTTACATCATCAGGCATGACTGGTGCCGCCGGACTTTCAGCGTTCCTTGCTGATGTTGCAGCATCAACGAGTTTTGCCGCCAATGATGTACTGGCCTACAATGATGGCACCAACACCTATATCGCTGTTGGAGACCATGCTGCCGGGACTCTTCGTGGTGAAAATATTATAGAATTAGTCGGTCTTCATGCCGCCACAGATCTTGGTAATGCTGGAGGAGCAAACACGATTGACATAGAGGGATCAGCTATTCCTCTACAAGCAACGTTAACCTTGAATGGAGTGGGTCTTTGGTATGATCAAGCCAATGTTGACTTGACTAATGATGCTCAAATTACTTCCGGAACTATCTTCTCAACAAGTGGAGCAAACTACGTTCACCTCACTAATACAGGTAGGGCTGTGACATCCCTTATTTTCAATGGAACTGCTCATCTAGACTTATCGGTTGACTCGACATTTTCAACTCAACTTGATTCCATCAATGCCAGTAATGATAAGGGTGATGTTATTGTCAGCTTTGAAGGGACACTTAAACCCGGATTTACTTTCACTGGCGGTTCAGGAATAAACGCCCTTGTGATCAATAAAACAAGCTTGGATGAGTTGACTGCGGGATCCCAATTGAACGGAGGTACAGCAACATCTGGTAATATTCTGGGCGTTTTTGATATCGGAACACTCACGGGTATTTCAGCTGTAACGGGTGAGTACAAGACCCTTAATGCTACCAAAGGATTCCAGATTCTGGGTGTATTAGGAATAGGCAATACAGTAATGATCAATGACGCCTTCCTGACTAATAAAGGTTTTGCAACCCATATCCTTGACGGTCAGGATGGAGGTTCGTTGACTGTAACTAATGTAGGGAGTACTTACACGCTGGATATTGTTCATGCCGATCCGAGATATACCCCAAACCCAAATGATTTCACGATTAGTGCTGCTGTTGCTATCAAGACCGCATTAACTGTTAACCTGACTCCGAGCTTCCTAACGCCGGTTCTTCTCAGTGGTTTGACGGAAGGCACCTTCACCACTACAGGTGGTATTTCCAGTGTGACGCTGGTATCCAATGCAGCAACTTCAGCCAACAAAATTAACACCTATCACGGTTCAGATAACCAGACACTGACGATCACCGGTAATGAAGCTTTTGCCATTCTTGGCATGACACCGAACACAACAAAAGGTGATACGATCAACGCTTCCGGGTTTACCCAGGATTTGACCTTGGGTACTATTGGTCAAATCACTAATTTCAATACGAACAGTGATATTCTGAATGTGGGCATTACCGGTGGCAGCACTGGTCCACAGATTGGAACCTCATCTGACCTTAATGCTAATGGCCATACATGGACTATTACCAATGGTTTTGCCACAAGAGCTGGTTCTACCGGGGCAACCGGTCTTGTTACCTTTCTTGCAGATGTGGCTGCATCAACATCTTTTACAGCAAATGATGTGCTGGCGTATAACGATGGCACAAATACCTATATCGCTATTGGTGACCATACCAATACGGTTCGAGGTGAGCATATTATTGAGTTGGTCGGTCTCCATAATGGCACCGCATTAGGGCTTGCTGGTGGAGCAACCACGATTCACCTCGCCTAAAAAATTCTGCCTTTTCGCGGATGTGCTCTGTAGATGTGTGCCTCGAGCAAGCGTAAACAGCTTGCGTAACTTTACTGATGATGGGAGATGAGGCCTCCCGGAGCCGGTCTGCAGGGGCAGGCTTCAAACTACTCCATGCTGCTGCGTTTAAGAGACGTGGTGGTGAGCGATGGAGAAAAGGTGGTGCTGGACACCATCAGGTAGGTGATGAGAAGATGATCGAAAGAGAACCGCTAGTGACTCATCGAAAGCGCAGAGACGCTGTCAAAACGGGGGTTGATCTACGACTCCCGGAGAAGCATGGACGCCACCTGTTTACGGTCTATGCGGCAGCCGGTGTGTAGGCGGCATGATCTCATCGCAGGCATTAGTAAGGAACGAGGGAACCTGGCATGGGATGCCAAGGGAAACCATCAAGTGGAAAGAAACCATAAGAGGGAATATCGATGCCCATGACAGGGGCGGAGTGAACTGTATGTAGCGTTGAAGTGGCTGTAATGGCCATGGAGCGAAGGGATCACGTTATCCAGCCTTAAATCGTGTGTCAACCAAGAAGTATCGGGAGGAGCATCATGATGATAGGCAAACCGTTGCCAATCACTAAGCGTATGGTCTGGAATGCATATAAGCAGGTGAGGGGAAATGGAAAAGCGGCGGGAGTCGATGGTCAAAGCCTTGCTGAGTTCGAGCAGGACATGGAGAATAATCTCTACAAACTGTGGAACAGATTGGCATCAGGGAACTATTTCCCACCGGCAGTACGGCGGGTGGAAATTCCCAAGTCAGGAGGCGGGAAAAGACCATTAGGAATCCCGACAGTTGCGGATCGCATAGCACAGATGGTGGTCAAACAACACCTTGAACAGGAACTGGATCGTGCATTCGATCCAGACTCCTATGGCTACCGGCCGGGAAAATCAGCACATCAAGCCGTAGAGCAAGCACGGCAGCGATGTTGGCAGTATGACTGGGTTCTCGATCTCGACATCCGAGGCTTTTTCGATGCAATCGACCACGACCTGATGATGCGAGCATTGGAGAAACACTGTCAGGATAACTGGGTATTGCTCTATGTGAAGCGATGGCTGTCAGCCCCGGTAATGATGCCGGACGGAAGTCTTGAGGAAAGGGGAAAAGGGACGCCGCAAGGCGGGGTGATAAGCCCTTTGCTGGCCAACCTGTACCTCCATTATGCGTTCGACATGTGGATGCGCCGGAATTTCCCGGACGTCCCGTTCGAGCGGTATGCCGATGATAGTGTCTGCCACTGCCGTACAAGACAGGAGGCAGAAAAGCTGAGGAGGGCATTGGAGGAAAGGCTGGCAGAGTGCCGTTTGGAAATGCATCCGGAAAAGACCCAAGTCGTCTACTGCAAGGACAGTAGCCGCAAGGGCGAGCATCCGCATATTCAGTTTACCTTTCTTGGTTTTGCGTTCAGGCCACGAAGTGCAAAGAATCGAAAGGGGCAGGCCTTTACGGGTTTTCTGCCTGCAGCAAGTCCGGCATCACTCAAGCGAATGCGAGAGAAGATCCGGGCATGGAGGGTGCCTCATCAGGCGCACTTGCCACTTACTGCAATTGCCGAGAAGCTAAATCCAGTCCTCAGGGGGTGGGTGCAGTACTATGGGCGATTCTATCCTTCAGAGTTGTCAAAGGTGTTTTTCTATCTTGATGATCGTTTAGGAAAGTGGCTTCGAAAGAAGTCTAAGCAGTATATGGGGCATAAAGGGCGGAGTCAGAAGCGGCTGAGAATGATCGCCAAGCAGAACCCCGGTCTTTTTGTGCATTGGTCACAGCGCGGAATGGCAGCGGTTGGATAACAAGAGCCGTATGAGTCGAGAGGCTCACGTACGGATCTGTGAGCACCTCGGAGGGAAGTTCCCCGGGGTGACTCGACAAGCAGAGATGTTAGTCTGAGTAAAGGGGTCACTTGGATGTGGAAAAAATGATTCATAAAAAAAGACCAAAACAGGTATTAATAATCAATTTCTGCCCTAAAATACGCTGTTTTTGATAGAAAATCACAAACAGCGTTCATGATGCCTTTATTTTTATAAACCCTTTATTCATGAGGGTTTTTGGATATTTTTGCCTCTATTTCGGAGCATAAAATTGGACGAATTGGACACCCTATGGCATCTCTTACAGGTGGAATAATATTATCAACTTATTGCGTTTATTATACATTTTTTGAGATGAGCAATAATGCATTCAGGATTTTAGGCTTTCTTGATAATGGTTCATTGGTGGTCTTGACGAATGGGTTTGCAAAGAAAAGTGACGATCCCGATGAAGCGGGCATGGTGAGTGGTGTAAGATTTGGATAAAAGCAATGTCAGAAGAAATACAAAAAAGGGCCAACATGTTATTGTTCGCCCTTGAGGACTTAAAGTGGAATGATACTCTTGTACCACAACGTGAGTCCTTTGGTACAGAGCTAAGCTCCCTTCTTCAGCGTTTCTATGGCTGATACCCTCACCCGAATGAATTCTGAAGAAATAATGGGGGGTCTGCAAAACCATTTCCAGATACCTCGCGGACATTCTTTGCATAGAGTCCTCTCTGGGATTTGTCAAGTTCAAAATCCACATCAGCGTCCTGATTCAAGGACTTGAACTTCTGTTCTGACTGGATGGCGGAAAAATGAACAAAAATATCATCGCCTCCCTCTGGATTCACAAGAAAGCCATAGCCTTTCTTACCATCGAACCATTTTACTTTAGTTTTTTCCATAACTTATTCTTGCACCGTTTAATTCATTGGTGATAAAATTACATTAGTCAGTAACCTCTTCAACTCCTGCATTTTCAGCTTCAAACCAGTCATCTTTATCCGTCCAGAGATTTTTTCCTTTTTCCTCCCAGCGGTAATAAGCTGCAAGTCTGATCTGCTCTTCTCTTTGTTCCTGAGTTAATTCTGAATTTGCCTGGTTTTCCGATTTTGAGTGTTCGGATGATTTGTGTGACATAGCTGTTCGATTTCAGGTTATCGGATAATAAACATTCGAAACTGGGTATAATCTTTTTGCACAGTCCTTACTTCACCGTAATATCTTTTCCTTTTTTTGGTTCAGCTGCTTTTTTAGGTACCTTGATTTTAAGCACACCATTGTCGTAAGATGCCTCAATATTTTCGGCGTCGACATTCTCACCAACAGTAAAGCTCCTGCTAAGGCTTCCCCAGGAACGTTCGGTACGGTGATAATCTTTGGTCTTTTCTTCTTCACACTTGGTTCTTTCTGCACAGATGGTCAGTACATCATCTTCCATCGAAACCTTGATATCCTCCTTTTTGATACCAGGCATATCGCCCTCGATAAAAATGGCAGTGTCATCTTCACTGATATCAACCTTAAATGATGGTGCCACTATGGAAGACACAAATGGTGACACATTATCATTAAAAACACTCTCAAACAGCTTCATCGGATCCCGTTTAAAAATTGTCATTGCCATGATAGCATCTCCTGTTTATGATATAGAGATTATACTGTTTTAGCTGGAAAAATAAAATAAATCGTATAGGTAACGACTATCAGTAAAGATAAATTCCCTTAATTCAACTTTTATTTGCTTATAAATTACAATGCGTCCGGTATTAAGATCCAACCAGCAGTTTATGTCTGTAGGGGAGCTTGACAGTCAGCAGCTTTTTGCCTTACTTCAGACCTTAATGCCTGATCTTGCTGATGTTATAATGTACGTTTGTGTGTTTGTGAAAAGCAGCAGATAGAAGAGTAAATCAGCTCAGCCCAGCGATATACTTGCACTTGTCATGAATGGAGCCAAAAAGCAGCTTGGCGGCAATGGCTGTAGATATAGCGGATGTTGTAATGTGTGTTTCAGTATGTGTACATAAACACAAATACAGATAATTACATTTGTGTAATTGTGCGATGCAGCGAAGGCGGGCAGAGGGGGCGTGAATCCCGGAGCTCTGCTCTATGTGTTGCAGGCATGCATAAGAACAGTGTTTATACTGGGAGAATAAAAAGCGAATAGAACCTTTTGTTATAAATAATTATCTGGTCGACATTCGATGTATAACATAGTTTCTTATTGGGTTGATCGTCAGAATTTTCCAATCAATTCGTTCCTTTAATACAAATATTTTTGTTGTCATAGTGGTATTATTACGTCAGGTATTATCACAAAATAATTAAATGATTACCGCCATATGAGAACCGACGTGTTGGATATTATCGTTACAGCTATCGGCTCTTTTGCAACTGCGGATTATGAGCCAGAACAAAATCTATCGGTAACGTTATCGGGACGTTCAGCTTGATCAGATATCTTTCTCTGATTAATCCATTATCCATCGAGCTCTTATTTTTTATTATTCATACTTTGGCAATACATCATTTTGTGCGAGGAGTGCTTATCTCGGTTTGCATGTTCTCCTTATAAGGAAATGGGGAGATTGTGACATTATACAGCACTTCTTTAAAAAGTTCGTGCCACTGATTTCCCACTTGGTTCCAAGCCAGTTCCGGCCTTTGAGCCAACTCGAGGGCGCTATAAGTCATTTTACGCATATAGGCACGGTCTTGATAAAGTTTTTCAAGGGCCTGAGCCAAATCTAAAGGATTGATAAACCGCCAGCGCAGTTTCAGGCCCGGATGGTCAAAGATATCCTGTGCCTTCAGCAGTATTCCACTTCCCTTCCAAATTTCACTGCAGGAACTGTGATCTGGGACGATCTGGGGCGCGCCTGTGGCTGCGTGTTCAAAACTTACTAATCCCCAGCCCTCTCCTCCGCTGGTGTTCACACCCACGTCGCAGGCGTTGTAAAGCAGGTTGAGCCAAGCGTCGTCCTTGTTAGGATGGCCTTGCTGGGCTCCAAGGGTCAAAAGCAGCCGTCGTTTCAGGCCTAGTCGGCTAGCTATCTCCATCAGGTTTGGACCTTCCTTTTCCAGCCAAGTATGCAGGTAGAGCTTTACTCCGGCTGGCTTGTTCTGAGCAAAAAGGGCAAAACCCTCCAGGGTCAGGTCTAGCCTCTTTCGGGGCTGGTGTTTGTTGGCGTTAAGCACCACAAAGGAGTCGGGTCCCGCCAGTGCCGATCCCCATAGGGATGCTTTGGCTTGACTTCGGGCCAAGGGGTCTTGCTTGGCTTGGTAAAGTGGGAAAAAGCAAGCATCTAGGCCATGGGGAATGATCGACAGGTTGCCCAACTCACTCCCGGCTTGTCGGGCTGCCCGGGCAATCTCAGCCAGTCCAAAATGGTTGTAAGTCACTACCCGGTGGAACACTCCTAAAGGCAGTACCATTTCCGGGGCAAGGATCTTCCCATCTACTGGGCAATAGGCCACCAGCGGAGGACGAGGCCACACCATGGTCAAGCGCTGGGCATGGGCCGTGCAGAACCAGATGTCTCCCATGATGAGAATCAGGTGTGGCCGCCAATGCTCCAACAATTCCACTAGGCGCTCCACTCCATATAGATCGCCCCGCAGGGGATTGCCCCAAATGTGCCAAGGTCCGAGCACCGTGTCTTGGCGGTGGTTCACCGCCAAATGCCGCACATCGTACTCTGGCGGCAGATGGGCGATGATGCCGTGGAGTACCCGCGAAAAGCCCGTGGACGTCGCCCCGTGACCAACTGCCAACAGGCGCACTTTGCCTAGCGTGTCCGATCCCTTCATGACAGGCTGTCCTTAAGCTTTGCCTGTTTTCTGACGGTCTGTTCCTGCCTCCAATGCAGAATAAAACCCATATCCAGCCAGGAATTTGACCAATCCTTGCCGCTCACCTGCACCACAGTTAGGGGCTCCCAGCCTTTTCCTTGCCAGAGACAGGCTAGAAGTTCCTTGCAGCCGTCCTTTACTACGGTGACTCTCTGGCTCTGGCTATGCTCGCAAATCACTATGTGATGGGGTCTTTCGCCCCTGGTAAGAAGCTGGCGGCGCGCCAGCATTTCACAGCAAAGGCGCTTGTTGTGCATGAGTTTCTCGAATGTGATAGGTCGACGATTGTGGTGACAATGGGAGACGAACTTCTCGACGTCAGGGTCGATCCACCACACAGGGTAAACCTCTCCGACGGCAAAAGATGCTGCCAAGCAGGAAAAACATTGGAACGATGGATCTCTAGGCAGATCGGGCAGGGAGGTTACCCCCTGTTCTCGCCAGATCTGCTGATAGTCGCCTAGGGTTAGCATGACCCTCTGACCGTGATGGGCAAGCTGGTCTATGATAGAGGGCATTTCTTGTTGGTTAACGCTGCATGGCGGTGAGAGAAACCAAGGGACTGTCTTGCAGGCGTAAGACCTCAACCTCCACATTGGCCATCGGAGCGGGCAGGGCTAGCCAAGCATCAAATGCATGCCAATGCTTATCACCGGTGTCGCAGCTACCGGCTCTCTCGAAGCTCTCGTGCCCTTTGCTTTTGCCTATACCGGGTATGCCCACCAAGACGTAGTTCACATGGGTGGCGTCGCAGGAATACCAGTGGGGGTTGGATTGGGGAAGATTGTGAACATTCTCCCAGCTTTCAAGGCCGTAGCCCGCTCCGCAGTCCACTAGAAAATCATAGAAGTCCTTGGGGGGTAGGCAAATACCTAACATGGACCATGTGCAGAAGGCGAAAATGTGTTTAGAATTGCGCAAATGCTTGATGTCCGAAAGAGCATTTAGGTACATCTGATTAGTGTTGTAGAAACTGGCGTTGTAAGATTTGGAGAAAACCACGTCCAGACTCTGGCGATCCAAGACCGCGAGTTGCATGCCCACAACCTCACCGCTACCGGCCGGTAAAATGGGCTGGCCGTTGAAGTAGATTACGCAGGTGCCTGTTTTAGACTCAGCGTATATCCTGGCTTTTGTGTAGGCATCCATGGCGGATTTCACTGCTTGGGCCTTGTTGCCGGAAAAAAGGGTGTCCATGGAGGCCAAGCGGAAGTCGATGGTCGAGGGCATGGCTTGGCAGGAATCCAGCCAAGACTTGTAGTATGTGCTAAAATTGTCTGGAAAGCCAGGGGCAAGGGCGATGAGAATGCTATTATTGCCCCCTAGAGCATTGACCGAGACGCTGCGGGCGTCCGACCATTGCTGGCCAATTTTCTTCCACTCTGCCTCTGCCTCCGCTCCCACCTTTATGAACACAGCATTGTATTCGGCCTTAATCTTGGTTTTGACCTCCTGCTCGGAATATTGATGGTTCTTGAGTACTGAGCAGGTATAGAAGAGTCTGGCTCCCACGTTGACACCTGTTACGAAATAGGTGCCGTACTTGTCAAAGAAGCGGAAGAACAGATAGCGGTTTTCCGCGGTGTATTGAGTGGGTAAGTTTTTAAAATCTGGATCATTGGTCACCCAATCGGCTAGAGCCCCGGCGCTGCGGTCCTTAAGGTCTAGACTCCAGAACTGGGAGAAAGCTTCCATGAGACCGTACTGGTATTCCTGATCTTGCTTCACGGTCTGGGAATAGCTGGCGGAAAATTCACCGTTGAACATATTATATTTGCCGGTGATACCCACCTTTGTGGCGAAATGTTGCTCCACTTCGCTCCGGGAATTGAAGGAATAGGACGTACCGTAGTGGCTGGATGATGAATCGAAGCTGGCGTTCTGGGGCAGCAGGAAGCCCTGCCACTGTTTGCTGGGGTCGTATTGGATATTGAATAGCGGCGATTTCTTGGACGATGCGTCGTAGCGCCCAAACACGTCGAAACCATAGCCAAGAATGTCTCCTCCTGGAATTGGAATAGCCATTACTTTTTCTCCTTTATATATTATTAAAAATGTTTCTTCTTATGGGGGAAAGGGAAAAAACGCTAAAATAAAATAATTCTTGCAAATATAAAGTATATATAAACATAGCAATAATATTTTTTTACTTAAGTACTGCACTTTATAGTGATGTTGCAACCAAGGATTAGAGTTTGATGAATTTAACGTATTTGATTTTATCAATGCGTAGTATTGATATGTTTTAAATGAGGAGGCTTTAAGTTATTCCAACCATCTTTATGGAATCCGGCTACTTCTGAACCACCGCGTTCCCCTTGCTAAACTAATTGTCAATTTTCTCAGTCAAATCAGTATGTTGCAATGCAAGATTGCAACATACTGATTTAGCTCTGCAGGTGAGGCACCGAATCAGCGCAAAGCAGCCAGCCAAGCCTGAGCCCCCCCCGTCGCTCCACTCCACGCCATAATGTTATGTGCTTATTGACTCGGCAATAATAGCTCTTCGGAAAAAGGGTAAAAAGAATCTCGAAGTTTCTGAGCTTTTAGGTCTTTCACTTCAGACGACCAGTCGGTGGTGGCAATGGTATCTACAAGCCGGCAACAAGATGCTTTCAGTCCCAAAGCGTGGTCGAAAAACCGGTGACAAACGTACCCTGACAGTTGAACAGGAAAAGGCGATACAGAAAATGATTATCGATCATTATCCTGATCAACTCAAGCTTCCCTTTGCTCTCTGGGACCGTCAGGCAATCCTGATGTTGATCAAGCAGCAATTTGGCATACAGATGCCGATTCGTACTGTTGGGGAATATCTGTCGCGCTGGGGCTATACCCCACAAAAGCCGGTGCGAAAAGCCTATGAGCAAAGGCCAGCAGAGGTTGAACGCTGGATGCAGGAATCATTTCCCGAGATCAAGGCTAAAGCCAAATCGAAGCAGGCTGAAATCTACTGGGGTGATGAGACTGGCATAGCCACAAACGGCAATCTTGTAAGGGTTTATGAGCCCTCAGGCAAGACACCTGAATTGCGCTTGAATGCCGATAAAATTGAGGTTTTCTATTTACCCGCATACTCACCTCCACATACTCACCGGAACTGAACCCTGACGAGTACCTGAACAGTGATTTGAATAGTGCAGTACATGGCAATAAGGGCGGAGTATCTCGGACAAAAGAACAGATTCGGAAAAAGACCGTTTCTCATTTGAGGCGTCTACAAAAGATGCCTGGAAAAGTTGAAAAACTTTTCAATCACCCTAAACTCCGATATACAAAAGATTAATACCTTTAATTGCCGGAGCAATAACTTGCCTGGCGCATCGGACACCAGCGGTATGCTTCGCTCGCGGGGATAGAAGAAAAAATCAACTCAGCGATTACTCCTACCTGTCGGCATGTAGAGCGTTGCCGTAGTGTCACCCAACCATTGCATCTGCTGTTCTGAATATTCTGTATTTTACGATGTGGGGCTCAAAGCGCCCCGTCTGCAGACAGCTTCCCTGGCGTGTCACTTGGGTCTTTGCACATGTTGTCATGAAGAGGTTTGGTATGGACACCTGAACTTTTACAATTTCATGGCGTCCAGCGGCTTGCCTCGGTATGTCAGCATTGCATCTCATAGTGTGGTAGGCAGGTCATATCGATGCATCTTGGCTCTGCGTGCTTCGCTTGCTGTGATCTGTATCTAAAAATGGAGAACACTTTTTTGGGTGAATTTTAGGTGTGTTATATATTTTACTATAGTGGAGTAATAGGCCATATCAAATTTTCACTTGAGGCTCATTTTCTTGTGATGTCTATAATCAGGTAAAAATTTTCTTTAATCAGGCATGGCTAGATGAGGATAGTGCCTGTATTTTACAGAACGTTTGAAATAAAGAAAATGCAATACGTTACCCTTAATAACGGTGTGAAAATGCCAATTCTTGGATTTGGCGTTTTTCAGATTGCCGATCTTCAAAAATGCGAAGAATGCGTTTTTCAGGCGTTGGAAACCGGTTATCGCCTGATTGATACTGCTGCATCCTACCAGAATGAAGTGGCTGTTGGTAAGGCTCTTCAAAGAAGCGGCATAGCCAGAGAAGATTTGTTCATCACCAGCAAACTGTGGATACAGGATGCAGGTTATGAAAAGACTCGGAAAGCTTTTGAAAAGGCGGTGAACAAACTTCAGCTTGATTATCTGGATCTTTTCCTCATTCATCAACCGTATGGCGATGTTCACGGCGCGTGGCGGGCGATGGAGGAACTTTATTCGGAAGGCAAAATTAAAGTAATCGGCATCAGCAATTTTTATCCTGACCGTGTGATGGATATGATTGTTTTCAACAAGGTCGTTCCGGCGGTCAACCAGATTGAGACGCATCCGTTCAATCAGCAAATCGAAACACAAGCCTTTTTGAAGGAAAACAACATACAACTCGAATCCTGGGGGCCGTTCGCTGAAGGCAAAAATAACATGTTCCAAAATGAACGACTGATTTCAATCGCTCAGAAGTATGGAAAGACCGTTGCTCAGGTTATTCTTCGCTGGCTGACCCAGCGGGGTATTGTTGCTATTCCGAAGTCTGTACATAAGGACAGAATGGCGGAAAACCTTAACATCTTCGACTTCGAGTTGTGTGAGGAAGATATGACCCTTATTGCTTCGCTTGATATGAAAACAAGCAGCTTTTTCGATCACCGTGACCCTAAAATGGTTAAATGGCTGGGAGAGAGAACGCTCGCCGACTAAAGGAGAAAAACATGCAAAAACTTAATTTAGGAAAAACGGCCAGGAGGTTTTTTCCATAGACTTTGGCGCATGAGTCTGGGCTCAAGCTATGGACAAGAATGAAGCGTTTGCTAAAGAAATCTTAAGGTAATATTTATAGCGAAGTCTTAAATTATTTATCGCAAAGGTATGCGCTTGATAAACTAAATCAGAATTCATGATGAAGAAATCTCTTGCCGTTTTGGGTGTTGTTCTTACTGCTGGCCTCCTGAATGTGCCGGCATATGCTGGACCTTCGGTCTATGTCAGTGGGAATATTGGCGAAGCGTCTTTTAATGACATCAACCAAAAAGTCCCTGGTACTCAAGAAATAGAAGGAACAATATCAACGAAATCAGGTATTAACGTGCTGGGTGCTGTTGGCCTAAAGTGTTGTGACACAAACCTTAGACTTGAGGCCGAATATGGTTATCAGAGAAACAGCGCTGATACATATAAAATGAAGAATCATGTTTTTGATCTTCCTGGTAATTATACAGTATCGTCATATATGGCTAATGGTTATTATGACATCAAGGCTGGTGTCGTTAATCCTTACTTTACTGCTGGTATCGGACTTGCTGAAGTTGGTGTTCATAATGTGCCAAATCCACCTTCTATCATTAACGAAACACATTCAGTACTGGGTTATCAATTCGGAGCAGGTTTTGCCATTCCGGTGACTCAAGCGATTGATATTGATGCTCGTTACCGCTATTTTGGCACAAGCACAGTTACTCTTTCTGATAATAACGGTCATTTTATCTTACCTGGAAGTAGTTTTCTGGTTGGATTGAGAGTTGGTTTATAAGATGTTTCAAAGGATGTATTACAAAGGAGGTTTAGGCCTCCTTTTTTTATGCCCATTTGTATCAGATCGGTGAGTATGGCGGCACTGAATGAAACAAAAATGTATTCTATGGGGTTAAGAATATAGATGAGGTTGAGAAATTATTTGATCGTCAGGACTGCTTACAGTTAAAAGTCATGAATTGTGGATTTAATGGAGTTATACAATGAAGTTATGCTATAAAACTAGATCCTTCGGGATTATGTTGGTGGTGATGGTTTTCTGTTCGTTGCTTTTTTATCCTCCAACAGTTCTATCGGCAGCGGCGAATATTTCTGATACCCTGTCTGCTGAAAGAATGGTATTGATGAAAGGGGAGCCCATCGTTATTCTTTCAAGTCTCGATGATGGAGTTACCGGAGTAACGGGGAAAATATATATCGCCGCACCACCTAAAAAAGTGTGGGAAGTATTAACAGATTATAATCATCATAAGAACTTTATACCGAACATTATCGACAGCGGTTTGATTGCAGATAATGGCGTTGAACAGGTGATGTTTCAGACGGGAAAAAGCAAAATATTTATCTTTCAAATGAAGGTATATGCAAAATTAAAAATCACTGGGGAGTATTTAAAACATCTTGATTTTCAGCAAATCAGTGGTGATTTCAAGGTGTATAAAGGAGGTTGGATTCTGGAAAATTACCATGAGGGCAAAGGGACGTTTCTTTTCTATAAAGCCGAAGTTAAACCAGATTTTTTTGCTCCTTCGTTTATTGTGAGACATGTTCAGAGGCATGATTTCCCGGCGGTATTATCCGCAATGAAAGCCAAGGCTGAATCGACGAGTCTTCCGGTTCTCAAGTGATCACCACATATGGCACCATATCCGCAAGAGCGTAAGCATAGCGCCCTGCAGCATTGCTTACGCTGCCGCGCATTCGCTTGCTTGGCAGCATGGGTGAGGAAAATTGTGGATGTTGCAATGTGGGTTTCAGTATTTGTGCAAAGTTACAAACCTACAAATACTGATAATTACATTTGTGCGATACGGCGAAGCCGGGTAAGAACGATAGCCGTTATATCAGAACAGTTTATATAACGTAAAAAATTTAATATTTTTACACTTAAATTATTATCAGTACAGAATCTCTTCCGCAAAGTTTGCCACTGTTGGTGTATTAATGAACATGTTTTCTTGGACATCCTCACTCATTGGGGAAGAAGAATCGGCTATTTCATTCTGCAACTACTCCTGACATGATCATGCTTCTCATATTTTCTGGTATCCTGATATTTATCCTTTGGTCTTTTAAAGGAGTATTCTCGGAGGGCTGGGCCGGTACAGCATTAAGTGTGGTTTTATCGCTATTATGTGCAGTATTTGGTGAACCATTGAAGGTGTGGGCATTGGGTATCGATAAGAAGATTTTTGGCACTTCATCTTCATTGGTAAACCGATCCCGCTCGGCATTATTTCCAGCCCCAGAACTTAGTATTTATTTCACCTTGCTGTTTCTATTTTGCTCTAACATGCAAGACGGTTTATCTATGAATGTTTCTGATATGGTCGCGAATGGGCAGATAATATTTCCAAAGGCTGATTCTTCCGATATACTCCGCAAAACCCAACTGGGTACAGTAACAATGTCGACAATGCTGCCATCATTGCTATTCTACGGCTTCATTCTTCCACTCACAAAACGAACGATGTTGGCAAGAGAAGTTTTCGCAGCAATTTTTTTTGGGGTGGTTTTGGCCCTCCTAACCCTTTATATATTGGGCCAATGGTATGGTAACTCGACAGTCTTGCTATTTTTAGCAGCAATAATTGTTCTTGCATTATGTTTTTCTGTCATAGTTATTGTTGGGCAATTTTTAGGCCGCATGTACTACAAACTAAAGGATATAAATGATGATTCAGCTTCTGTAACATCTGAGTGTTACGTTACCGATGGCGAAGTAACAGAATTAATTCCAGCAGACAACGAAGGATAAAACGGCTGCAATTAAGAAAGTTAGGCAGGGGAGATCGCCAAACCACAGCTTTTTACTTGGCTTCCTGCAGAATTGCGAGTTTTTGCGCCCTTCTGTCGTTGTAATGCTTTTTGCTGAATGCCGGGCAAAAAGTCATGCCAACGGACATTCATTCCACTGCAAGCAGTTCAGGGCTCGAAGTGGCTGATGACTCGGCTATAAAATGGATAACGCATTCGAGAGTATAAAAAGGGGACTGGAAGAGTGAATTGATTACTCCCAGGGTAAAAAAGTCAAGGTCAGGGAAGTGTCTCAGCCCAGACCGCCTTTTTGCTGTGAAAGAAGATAGAGAAAAAGCTGAGGCACGATGTCTACAGCCTTACTGCGTTCGCCTGCAATTGATGGCAAACAACCTGAATGCCGGCATATTGAAGTCAATGGGCGAATAAAAGGTGCCAATACAATTACCGTTACCCGTAATGAAATTGCTCTATGCCCTTAACCAGGTTGATAAATTTGTGCTTGCCATTGTGCAAGTTGACGAAAATGAGCAGATTGATGTATAATAGTTATATCCGGAACCCTTTTGATGGAGAACCAGAGAGGAGTGCATCTTCTCTAAATTTTGAAATCAGAGAATTTCTTAAGAAGGCAAGAATTCAATACTGAATAATACAACTTGTAAAACTGGGGGCATTATGTTATCCGAAGATCAGCTCATGGTATTACTGACTGATATGGAGGCCGATACTATTGAACGAACTACGTCAGTAAGTGACACAGATAAATTCAGTCAGGCGATTTGTGCGTTTGCTAATGATCTGCCTAATCATCGCAAACCAGGCTATCTTTTTATAGGTGTAACAGACAACGGAAATCTGTCCGGGTTGTCCGTTACTGATGAGCTCCTCAAAAACCTTGGTGGTATTCGATCTCATGGTAATGTGTTGCCCCAGCCTTATATGACCTGTAGCCAGATTTGCACTTTCTGGTGGAGATGTGGCTGTTGTTGAAGTGCATCCTTCTGATCTTCCTCCGGTTCGTTATAAAGGGCGTGTATACATCAGAGTCGGGCCACGGAAAGGTATTGCCAATGAACAGGAAGAGCGTGTTCTTACTGAACGTCGTGTTGCCAATGCTCGTTCCTTCGATGCCCATCCTTGTATTGAAGCAACAATTGAAGATATAGCATTAGGGCAATTTGATGCCTATCGGCGGGAAGCTGTTGATCCTGAAACTATTGCGGCAAACAATAGAAATATTGAATTACAGCTGGCATCTTTGCGGCTGTATGATCCCAAACCGGCCTGCCCTACCAATGCTGGTATATTGCTCTTCGGGAAAAACCCCAGATTTTTTTTACCAGGTGCCTATGTCCAATATCTCAAGCTTCCAGGAACAGACTTGACGGAATCGCCTGACGATCAGGCAGAAATCTCTGGTGATCTTCATTCCATATTGCGCGAACTGGAAGGTCGACTCAAGCTCTTGATTCAGACAACAATGGTTACTGTAACTGCTCTTGAGGAAAAATTGCAACCAGACTATCCTAAGTGGGCATTACGGGAGTTGCTTATGAATGCTGTCATGCATCGTAACTACGACAGTAATTCACCAATTCGGTTTTACGCATTCAGCGATCACATAGAGATCCAAAGCCCTGGCGGTTTGTATGGCGAGGCAACAGTTGAGAACTTTCCTACTCGTAATAGTTATCGAAATCCTGTTATTGCTGAAGCCATGAAATCACTCGGTTTTGTGAACAGGTTTGGTTATGGTGTTCAGCGTGCGCAAGCGCTTTTGGCTCAGAACGGTAATCCGCAGGCTCAATTTGAGTTCGATGAGCACTCTGTATTGGTCAAGATATTCAGGAAGCTACCATGAAAACAATCGCTTTTTTTAACAACAAGGGCGGCATCGGCAAAACCTCACTGGTCTATCATTTGGCATGGATGTTTGCAGAACATGGCGTCAAAACGCTTGCGGTCGATCTTGACCCGCAAGCCAATCTCACCGCTATGTTTCTTGATGAGGGTCGTCTGGAAACATTATGGCAAGATGAGGAACATCCTGACACTGTTTATGGAGCAATTCGGCCGATTTTACGGGGAACTGGTGATATTGCTCAACCCCATGTAGAAATGATTACCACGACACTCGGTCTCATTCCTGGTGACCTTGGTTTGTCGCGGTTTGAAGACAAACTTTCGGATGCCTGGCCCCGATGTCATAACCGCGATGAATCAGCTTTTCGAACTATGACAGCCTTTCATCGCCTTGTACAGCGTGGAGCTGAATGGGGTGCGGAGGTGGTATTGATTGATGTTGGCCCAAACCTCGGCGCCATCAATCGTTCAGCATTGATTGCTTCTGATCAGGTTTGTCTACCTTTAGCCCCGGATCTTTTTTCCCTGCAAGGTCTCAAGAACCTTGGACCGACATTGCGTGAGTGGCGTGCAGCTTGGGCAGATCTTCTCACCAAGGCTCCTTCCGAACTGCCGATGCCAAAAGGAAAGATGCAACCCGTTGGATACATTGTCATGCAGCATGGCATTCTCGATACCCGACCGGTCAAGGCTTATAAGCGCTGGATGAACCAAATTCCAGATGTTTACAGGAAAGCCGTTTTGGATGTTGATGAACCGATTACCTTATTTTTGCCATCTATTGCACAAGATCCATACTGCCTTTCATTGCTCAAACATTATCGAAGTTTGATGCCGATGGCAATGGAGGCTCGCAAGCCAATTTTTTTTCTTAAGTCTGCCGATGGGGCAATTGGTGCCCATATAGAAGCAGTAAAGAATTGCTTTATGGATTTTCAAAAGTTGGCAGGCAAAATAGCAATGGCTGCCGGTATAGAGTTTCAATGAAGTGATATTTCTGGGTAAGTAACGCGGTATTCTCGATATGATCGCACTTTGTGCCGAGAGCGGGCTCAGATCACCTGAATTCAGGCAGGATCCCGGTTCATTTATACAAACGGATAAACCAACAAGCAGCCTGCAAAAGTATCGAGCAACTGAAAAAGGTCGAACCCTCGTTTACAGCAAGAAAGCAATGATATCAGATTATCCCTTAAAATCACTACGAAAGCTTATAGCGGTTGCTTTGCCGCTGGATGCAATCAATGGATGCTTTTGCAGACGAGAAAATACCTGGGATAGGTGCTCATCCACGAGGAATCCATCTTTGGTGAACGGATCAAAGACTTGGAGGCACAGGGAAAAGACCGGCACGAGTCGGCAAAGGCGGGGTTGGCTGCCGTCCACATTTCAGGTTCCAATATGCCCACGAACGAACGTCAAAAACGCCGGGCGGTGCTTTTTCCAAAACCTCGCAGAATTCGTCTTTGCCCACGATGCCTTTCAGCGCCTTTAAGTCTTCAGGCGTGCCAAAAGTCATAACATGCGCGAGAAAATGAACTGGCTCGGCAAGTTCTTCCTCTGGTGATTTGAACCAGACGACACGGCGGGCCACATTCAAAATATCAGGAGTAAGGGGTAGAGGTTTCATAGTGCGTGTTCGTTCTCTTCCTTACGCTTGGCGTAGGGCGTTAGGATAGGAAGACTTGCCGGATCAACAGAATCAACGGTGATAGTCAAACGCTTGCGCACGACTGCGGGTAATGTTGGAATTATGGTTATTAGTTTTCCTTCAATCATTGCAGCGTTCCCTAGCATGCATGCGGCAACATACCGCTTGCCCGATGCAGAGGGCGTGGGCAGAGCGGAAAATATAACAAAATTGTGAGAGCAAATATGTCTTATAAAACGAAGGTTTTTTGAGACTGGAAAATCGTGCTACTGGGCTGGGAATGGATTAATCGCGTTTACTGACTTAAACATCGTTTGTTCCACACAAAGGGATACCCAAAATACCCACTGTTATTATGCTCTTAACTTATGAGATATCTTTTTATCCGTTGGTCCTAAAATAATTTCTGAGTTGATCTAAAAAAAGGGTTATTAAAAACTCACTTCTTCTTGTTGCCGTGCTTTGTCTGTAATCGTATATTTTCTTATTGAAAAAGGAGTTGCCTGATTATGAGCAGATTCGGTCACTTTGAGTTCAGGGCATGAAGCTCCGCCCCTCAGGATTACAATTTTAATTTCTTAGTAAATACCAAAAAGGGTTTATGGCTCTAAAAAAATCTGATCTCTACTCCTCTCTCTGGGCCTCCTGCGATGAATTGCGCGGAGGCATGGATGCCAGCCAGTACAAGGACTATGTCCTGTTTATGCTGTTCATCAAATACATCACCGACAAATACGGCGACAGCGACCACTTTGCTCCACCGGTCATCATCCCGAAAGGGTCGAGCTTCAAGGATATGATCGCCCTCAAGGGCAAGAGCGACATCGGCGACAAGATCAACACGCAGATCATCGCTCCACTGGTTGATGCCAATGCACGATTGTCGAAAAGCGATTTCCCCGATTTCAACGACCCCAACAAGCTGGGCGAAGGGAAGGACATGGTGGGGAAGCTCTCCAACCTGGTAAGCATCTTTCAAAAGCCGGAACTCGACTTTTCGCAAAACCGCGCTGAGCACGACGATATCCTCGGCGATGCCTACGAGTACCTGATGCGTCACTTCGCTACCGAATCAGGCAAATCCAAAGGGCAGTTCTACACCCCGTCCGAGGTGAGCCGCATTATTGCAAAAGTAGTCGGCATTTCGCCCGATAATACCAGAGCATCAACCACAGCGCATGATCCCACTTCCGGTTCCGGATCGCTCTTGCTGAAGGTAGCCGCAGAGGCTGGCAAGCACATCACCCTCGAAGGTCAGGAGAAGGACGTGACAACCGCCGGTCTTGCCCGCATGAACATGATTCTGCACGACTTTCCGACGGCAAACATTCTCTCGGGCAACACGCTGGCCTCGCCCAAATTCAAGGATGGAGAGAGCTTGCGCACCTACGACTACGTTGTTGCCAATCCACCCTTTTCCGACAAGTCATGGAGCACGGGCCTTACCCCTTCAAACGATCCATACCAGCGCTTTTCCTGGGGTGAGCCGCCCGCCAAACAGGGCGACTATGCCTACCTGCTGCACATTATCCGCAGTATGAAGAGTACCGGCAAAGGCGCCTGTATCCTGCCGCATGGCGTGCTCTTTCGGGGCAATGCCGAGGGAGTTATTCGTGAGCAGCTTGTCCGTTCCGGTATTCTCAAGGGGATCATCGGCCTGCCAGCCAACCTCTTCTATGGCACCGGCATCCCTGCCTGTATTCTGGTGCTCGACAAGGAGAATGCCGCTGCTCGCAGGGGTATTTTCATGATTGATGCCAGCAAGGGATTTATCAAGGATGGCAACAAGAACCGCCTGCGCGAGCAGGACATCCACCGCATCGTCGATACCTTTGCCCGGCAGACTGACACTCCGCACTATGCCCGCATGGTCCCCTTTGCAGAGATTGCCGACCCGAAAAACGACTTCAACCTCAACCTTCCACGCTACATCGACAGCGCCGAACCGGAGGACCTGCAGGATATCAATGGCCATCTGAACGGCGGCATCCCCGAGCGTGACATCGACGCTTTTGCCGACTATTGGCAGCTTCTCCCCGAAGTGCGAGCCACACTCTTTGAACCGTTGCGTCCCGACTACGCCCGCCTCAGGTTGCCACTCCCGGAGGTCAAGCCTGCCATCTTCGGCCACCCGGAGTTTACCGCATTCAACGAGGCTGCGACTGAACGCTTTAACCAGTGGCGCCAGACCACTGCTCCACAACTCACCAGCTTCACCCGAGAGGGACACCCCAAGGCACTGATCGAGAGCATTTCCGAGACGTTACTCAACACCTTCAAGCCCGCCCCGTTGATTGATGCCTATGATATTTACCAGCACCTGATGGACTACTGGGCCGAAACCATGCAGGATGACTGCTATCTGATTGCTCTCGATGGCTGGTTAAAGGCTGCGCAGCCCCGAGAAATCACCCAGGTCAAGGACAAGAATAATAAACTCGTTTGGCCTGAACAGCATGATTACTTGAAAGGCAAACGGCGTTTCAAGTCTGATCTTGTTCCAGCACCAATCCTGATTGCCTGTTACTTTGTTTTGGAGCGAGATGCCATCGACGTGCTCGACAATCAACTCGCCACGCTTGAACAGCAACTTGACGAAATGCTGGAGGATAACTGCGGCGAGGATGGCCTGCTTGCTGAAGTTATTGAGGGAGAAGGCGATAAACAGAAAATCACACTGAAGTCAGTAAAGGCAAGATTGAAAGTCATTGGCAAAGACCCGCTTTATTGCGATGAAAGAGAAGCCTTGATTGCCTATGCTAACATTCTGGAAAAGCAGGCCGATACCAAGGGCAAGCGAAAGGCCAAACAGGTGGATCTCGACAAAAAGATAGACGCTATGTACCCCAAACTCAGCGAGGGCGAAATCAAGAGGCTGATGGTCGATGACAAGTGGATGGCGAGCCTCTCAACCGTCGTGCAGGGTGAACTCGATCGCGTCTCCCAGACCCTCACCGGTCGCATCCGCCAACTGGCCGAACGCTACGACACACTGCTGTCGCAGCTTGTTGATGAGGTTGATGGACTTGCCACAAAAGTTGATGCACATTTAAAAATGATGGGAGCAAACCTGTGAGCAAATCAAAAAAATCAACGGTGGATGTCCAGGGAACAACGATCAGTATCGTCAGCAGTGGAAACGACGACTTTATCAGCCTTACGGACATGCTCAAAGCCAAGGATGGAGAGTTTTTCATTTCTGACTGGCTCCGCAATCGTAACACCGTTGAGTTTCTTGGTATCTGGGAATCCGTGTTTAATCCTGCTTTTAATTATGGCGAATTTGCCATAATTAAAAGTAAGGCAGGCCTCAACAGCTACAAAATTAGCGTCAAGGAGTGGGTAGAGAAAACAAACGCCATCGGCCTCAAGGCCACGACAGGTCGTTACGGTGGCACCTATGCCCATCCTGACATTGCCTTCGAATTCGGCATGTGGATCAGCCCGGAGTTCAAAATATACCTGGTCAAGGAGTTTCGCCGTCTCAAGGATGACGAAAACAGTCGTCTTTCCCTCTCATGGAACCTGAATCGTACCCTCTCAAAGCTGAACTACCGCATCCACACCGATGCCATCCGTGACCATCTCATACCGAAGGAAATCACTCCTGCGCAGGCCGCCATCACCTACGCCAGCGAGGCTGACATCCTCAATGTTGCCCTTTTCGGCTTGACGGCTAAGCAGTGGCGTGACGCCAATCCAAAACTTGACGGCAACATGCGCGACCATGCCACTGTTGAGCAATTGCTCGTGCTTGCCAACATCGAGGGTATGAACGCTGAATTCATCCGTATGAACCTCCTGCAGGGCGACCGTCTGAAACGGCTCAACCAGATCGCTATCCGTCAGATGCAAACTCTCACGGCAACAACACTCCGTTCACTTCCGGATAGAGCAGGAAAGGAGGGGGAGGCATGAGCGCAGAGGTTAAACCCGGTTACAAGCTGACCGAGGTTGGAGTTATTCCTGAGGATTGGGACGTTGCTCCGCTAAGCAGAGAAATAGAAGGATTGGAGGCTGGTGTAAGTGTCAATTCAGTTAATGAAGAATTCCAAACCTATGTTTATGAAGAGTCAATACTGAAAACTTCAGCTATCATTGGCGGGCAGTTTTTTCCTGATGAAAACAAAAAAATTGCTCCGAGAGATATTTGCAGAGCGAAGTTAAATCCGCGTGTTGACACGATTATTATCAGTCGGATGAATACACCTGATTTGGTTGGTGAGTGTGGTTACGTTGATCGGAACTACCCTAAGTTATTTCTTCCCGACCGACTTTGGATGACCCGAAATCGTATTGGCAGCGATATATGCGTTCGTTGGTTGAACTATTTGTTGAGCAGCAAGGCATACAAGCTGCACATCAAGGCACTTGCAACAGGCACGAGCGGAAGTATGAAGAACATTGCGAAGGATTCAGTTCTCGCGATACTAATTTCTTATCCCCCTCTTCCTGAACAACGCGCTATTGCTGAGGTGTTGAGCGATGTGGATGCGCTGTTGGAAAGGTTGGAGCGGCTCATCACCAAAAAGCGCAACATCAAGCAGGCCGCCATGCAGCAACTCCTCACCGGCAAAACCCGCCTCCCCGGTTTCAGCGGCGAATGGGAGGTGAAGAGCCTTGGCGACCTTTTTAGTTTTAGTGGAGGTTATTCTGCCTCACGTGATCAGCTCTGTTTGGAAGGTCATTGCTACCTTCACTATGGAGACATTCACGAAGCGTTTCCCATTCTTTGCTTAAAGATGGTGACGTTGCTTTTGTTGATGCATCAGAGGATGACGAAGGAACAAGCAAGCACGTAGTGGTAGTGAATAAGAATGACATCCCATTTATTGCAGGATTACACACCATTGTCGCCAAGAGTAAGACAAATGAACTTACCCATGAGTATCGGCGGTATTGTTTTCAAACAGCAGCCATCCGTCAGCAATTTCTTTTTTATTCAGTAGGTACAAAAGTTTCAGGTATCAGTAAGACGAATATCCCAAACCTCAAGATACCGGTGCCCCCGACTGCTGAACAAACCGCCATCGCCACAGTCCTCTCCGACATGGACGCAGAATTGATCGCCCTCGAAAAGCGCCGAGAAAAAACCCGTAACCTCAAACAGGCCATGATGCAGGAACTCTTAACCGGAAAAACCCGACTTATATAAAATTAGCCATGAAAAAAATCTCTATTGAAGCCAAAAAGGATTTTTTGGAGAGTCTTGCACAAGCATCTCCCATCAAGGCAGTGTCCGAGTTGATATGGAATGGGCTTGATGCGGGAGCAGAGTATGTTACTGTTTTGCTTGGGAGAAACCAGTTGGATGGGCTTGAGACAATTCAAGTTCAGGATTCAGGTTCGGGTATTAATCATACAGATATCCAAACGTTATTTGGAAACCTTGGTGAATCTTGGAAAAAGAATAAAGGTCGTTTCAAAGGGAGAGCTTTGCATGGTAAAAAGGGGCAGGGTCGTTTCAAGGCATTTTCTCTCGGGACAAGAGTTGAGTGGAATACTGTATACGAAGTAAATAATCGCCGAATGCGATTTAAAATAATAGGCGTTGCTGATGCCTTGACGGATCTTCAGTTTTCAGACCCTGTTTTTGCAAATGGTCATCCATGCGGAACAGAGGTTCTGATCTCGGGCGTCGAACAAAAGAAATATGGAGCATTACTTAAGGATAGTGCAAAAGAGGAGTTGGCAAAACTTTTTGCGGTATATCTCAGTCAGTACCCTGATGTCAGGATTGAATATGATGGTGTCCCCGTTGATCCTGTAAAGATGCAGAGAGACAAAAAGGATATTTTACTTGATAACATCGTTCTGGCTAACGGAAAAATAATCAGCGCATCAGTGACGATAGTTGAATGGTTGATGCCAGTTACACGAGTCATTTATCTTTGTGACGCAGATGGAGTATCCCTTCAAGAAATAGAGGCTGGGTCGCAACTCCGTGCACCTGGTTTCGAGTTTTCGGTCTATGTGAAGAGTAATCATTTTCGAGAACTGGGGCGAGAAGGTGCTCTTGATCTCCAAGAGTTGCACCCGGATGTGGATCTAATCCTTCAGTCTACCAAAAAAGCTGTTAAAACTTACTTTCGAGAAAAACTTGTTGGGCAAAATAGTCACATTGTTGAGCGTTGGAAAAAGGCGCACATTTATCCCTTCGAAGAAAAGGAGCATTTGAACTCAATCGAAAGGGCGGAACGTCAGGTTTTCGATATTTTAGCCGTTAATGTAGAGTCGTATCTTCCAGCATTTGTGGAAGCTGATGTTCAGTCGAAAAAGTTTATGTTTCGCCTGCTGGCGCAGGCATTGCAGGATAATCCGAATTCCGTACAGCGTATCATCACAGAGTTGCTGAACCTGAAAAAGGAAGAGCAAGAGGCATTGGCAGAGTTGTTGGAAGCTACATCATTATCGAACATTATCAGTTCAGCCAAGACAGTCGCCAACCGTCTCGATTTTCTTGTTGCATTGGAAAATCTCATCTTTGATAAAGAAACTAAGTCAAAACTGCTCGAACGCGATCAACTTCACAAAATATTAGAGCAAGAGGCATGGATATTCGATGAGGAGTTTGCCCTGTCAGGTAGTGAAAAAACACTTGAAGAGGTTCTTGCTCTACATCTCGGTGAATTACGCACTGAGATGGCTTCAGACCCGGTTTTACGAGAAGGTGGCAAACGGGGAAGAGTTGATCTTATGTTCAGTCGTATGGTACAACCTCGGCACGATGAACGGGATCACCTTGTGGTCGAACTGAAGCGCCCATCACAACTAATCAATTCGAAGATAATTAGCCAAGTTGAAAGCTATGCTCTTGCAGTTGCACAAGATCCTCGTTTTCTCAAGGATAAAACACGTTGGAGATTTATGGTAGTTTCTAACTCAATGGATGATCATGCCAAGAGAAAAGCAACTCAGAAGGATAAACGTAGGGGGCTTGTCTTCGACGATGGTGAGCTTAATATTCAAGTTTGGGCATTTGAATGGACTGATATTATTGCGAATGCAAGAGCTCGGTTGCAATTTATTAACGAATCTTTGAGCTACGAAGCAAATCGTGAAACGTCTAAAAGCTATCTGCTGAAGGCGCATGAAAAATTTATTCCAGCAACAGAATCATTGGAACAGGAACAAGCAGTTTCAATTGTTCAGGCCACAGGTACAGAAGAGGTATGACAAAACCCGCGACCTCAAGCAGGTCATGATGAAGGAACTCTTAACCGGAAAAACGAAACTGATATGATGATTCGCACATTGAAGATTGATGGCTTCAAGTCCATCTACTCAGAGAGTATTTCACTGGGCAGGGTTAATTGCTTTATTGGTGCCAACGGGGCAGGAAAGAGCAATATTCTCGAAGCTCTTGGCGTGCTTGGCGCAGCCGCCAACGGAGTTGTTGATGATGAAAGCCTGCTGCGCCGTGGGGTCAGGGCTGGTTTACCTCGCCTCTACAAGAGTTCGTTTGCCTCCAAATCTACGCCCCCTCAAATTTTAATTTCAGCAGAGGGTGACGCGAATGAAATCTATCGGGTCTCCCTGCTGAATCCGCTTGATGCACCCGAGCCAGCCTGGTCGTATAAGACTGAATTTTTAACCGATGGTAAACAGGAGTTTGTTTCCCGTGGTGTGCGCAACATGAGGATAAACCTCAACAAGCAAGCCGGATTGGCTGCATTGAAGCTTGTTGATCTGGAACCTAGCAATACTGCGGCTCAGTTGTTGCAGCGTTTACAGGAGTTTGCCATCTACTGCCCCAACACTCCGACTTTGCGGGGTGTCGCGCCGGATATGCAGTCGCGTGCTCTTGTCGGATTGAGCGGCGGACAACTTGCTGAAGGATTTGCTACTTTACGCAAAAACTTGAGCGATGCAGAGGGCGATACAACGGAGGTGCTCGATCAGGTACTTGAATTGATCGACTGGGTCTCCGACATCCAGACTACCAGTCATGGAGCTCCCTTGCTCTCGCCCAACGTACCGCGCACAAAGTTGATGCTGAAATTTACTGACCGCTTTATGAACAGAAGCCGCAACGAGCTGACGGCTTACGATGCCAGTGAAGGAGCGCTTTACGTGATCTTCTGCGCCTTGCTCTGCCTTCTACCACAAGTGCCTCGATTGTTGGCTATTGACAATCTGGATCAAGCACTCAATCCCCGATTGTTGACCCGGCTTACGTCTCGCTTGTCGAGCTGGCTGCGCCATAATGATCCCCAACGTCAATTATTGTTCACGGCTCACAATCCAGCAGTGCTTGATGGACTAGACTTGGCCGATCCCGAGGTGCGATTGTTTGCCGTGGAGCGTAACAGCGATGGTTTGACTTGTGTCCAGCGTATTGAGTTGACCCCGGAACAGAAATTACTGAATCAACAATTTCCCTTGTCGCGTCTGTGGGTGATGGGGCATTTAGGGGCGGTGCCGAATGTCTGATCTGCGCATTGCCTTGGTGGCCGAAGGACCGACCGACTACGAAATCATTAAGGCCGCTCTGCGGGTGATCCTCAAGCCTCGTACCTTTATCATGACGCAGTTACAACCTGAAGCAACACGCCCCACAATGGGCACGGGTTGGTGCGGTGTACGAAAATGGTGCCATGATACCCGTCTGCGCTGTACCGAAATGAACGGTACCGATTATACCCTTGCCGGTTTTGACTTGCTCATCATTCATCTTGATCTTGATGTGGCAGGCATGTCCTACGCCGACTGTAGCCCGGAGGTTGAATTGATGGCACGAGATTGGCAGTGGGAAAGTTTGCCTTGTTCTGAACAACCCTGCCCGCCGATCAGCGCAACCAGTGACCAGATTGATGCGGTACTGAGGAGTTGGCTTGGGGGGCATCTACCGATGCATAAAACCCTCTATTGCCTGCCCGCCCAATCTTCGGGCACTTGGCTTGCCGCCGCTATTTTACCCTCTGCACATGCGCTTCTGGTAAGAGTTGAGTGTGATACCAGCGTGGAAAGGGGACTAGTGTCACGTCACATATAGAAAGACGTATCAATAATCGTATATTGTTCTTCATAATCAACCAAAAGAGGATTGAATATGAAGAAGTACAAAGTCACCCTGACACAAGAAGAACGGAAAGAGCTTGATGCTTTCAGCAGC
>JAPLFE010000068.1 GCA_026390855.1 Chlorobiales bacterium
TTTTAACGGTGTCCTCATAGTCCTTTCGGTTAGTTTTGGTTTGCACCGTTAAACTACGAAGGACTATGGGTGTTATTTTACGCCAAACTGCCGGTTCTTATTTTCCGAAATATGCTGGTTCTTAATTTCCGTTTACAGCAAATAGGCTTGATCCATAATGCCTTGAAAGAAAAGCTGCCTTGCACTATAAAATCCACAGAGAGATAAAAGACTCTGTGGATTTTTTTTCTACTCTAATGTAGATCGCAACCTGATTCCTACCTATTTGTGCCTATTTTTCACAGGGGCATACCAAAGCAAATAAGATTTAAGTAATTATTATAAATATATTTAAAATAAGATTTATTTTGTCGGCATGATTATTGCATGTATATAAGTGGAAAGGCTTGTCAAAACGACTCAACTTAACGCAATAATCATGACCACCTTCAGCACAATATACGGCGATCTTTCAGGAGTGGAGTTCCGTACCCTCTTTTCAAACGGCAAAATGGACGGATGCCTTGTCACAGAAGCAAACAGCCTGAAAACTCCCTATGGTACTCTGGTGCCACAGTATGAAGCAGAAGACATGGGAAGACGCTCGGTTAAGCCAATGTATTTTTATAAAGATGGTTCTTTGAAATCCATTTCCCTGCAGTCGCAAACCATGCTTGAAACACCGGTAGGCAACATCCCTGCAGAGCTTGTTACCTTTCATAAAAATGGAAGTATCAAAAGAATATTTTCGCTCGATGGTAAACTGAGCGGCTTCTGGTCATGGAAAAACGAATTCGCACTTGCTCAAGATATCACCTTCAAATCGCCGGTAGGAACACTTACCGCCAAATTGATTGGATTACAGTTCTACGAAAGCGGTGCGCTGAAAAGCATAACCCTCTGGCCTGGCCAGACCCTCACGGTAACAACTCCGATGGGTGAGATTGTTGTCCGCAAAGGACTCGCATTCTACGAATCGGGCGCAATCCGTTCGTTTGAACCACAGAAAAAAATTGATATTTCCACACCTATAGGCATCATAACCTCGTGGGATAACGAACCGAATGGAATTCACGGCGACATCAACTCTGTTCAACTCTCTGAAGATGGCTCAATTGAGGCGCTGAGTACTGTTGACCATGCAGTGCAGGTATCAGTCAGGGAACAAAACGCTGAACTCTTTCATCCCGGCGTAAAAAACAACGTCTGTGGCGACGAACGCAAGGTAAGCGTACCGATGAAAGTTCGCTTTGAGAAGAAACGGGTAATTTTTCACGACAATCCTAAATTCACCTTTGACCTCGAACACACAAGTTTTGAAATCAAGAAAATGAATATCGCAACAAAAGAACCTGCATACTCTTGTTCTTAAAAAAAAGTGCTGAGTGATGAGTGCTAAGTGATGAGTGCTGAGAAAAGAAGAAGAAAACATAGCCTTGCTCTCACTTCCTGGCACATTTTTTTACTTTCTTGCTGTTCTCAGTACCCAGTACTCATCACGCAGTACTTTCTTTACGCTTTCTTTCTCAGTACTTTTTTTAACTTTCTTTCATTTTTTAAGCGAATTAGTACCGGCTATCCAGCCGGTGGAGAATGCGGCTTGGAGGTTATAGCCGCCAATTTCTCCGGCATAGTCGAGTACTTCGCCGCAGAAAAAAAGTTTGGGTATTACCCTTGACTCCATGGTTTTCGGGTTCACTTCACCAAGAACAACCCCGCCTGCTGAAACTTCCCCCTGGTCGAGTGGTACATCTCGAACACTGCCAAGTGGAAACCGCTTCAGCACAGTAAGCAGTGACTGCCTTTTTTCCTTGTAAAGTCCACTCCAGGTTACATCAATCTCAAGGAGAGCATGACGAATAATAAAAGGAACGAGTGCGGTGGGAATTGTGCCATGTGGTGACTGACTTAAGGTATCCTTAAGAGGCGCTATAGGGCATATCTGCAGAAACTTACGAACCATCTGGGCTCCATGCCTGCGTGCATGACGAAGCAGCAGTTCATCAAGTTCCGCGGGACTCTGTTCAGGAAACAGGTCAGCAAAAAGAAAAGCACTGCCAAACCCATGGCAGAGTTCTGCTATGTCGCGCGATAGCGACAAGGCTGCTGGCCCACTGAAACCGCGATGCGTAAAAAGCAGATCGCCACGCCGCTCGACACTTTTGCCACCGGCAGAAGCCACAAGGCTTGCCGAACGTAAAGCTACACCTGACAGGGAAGCGGGAGGGGCTTTGACTGTAAAAACAGGTGCCAGCGCGGCCGAAGTCTCTTTGATAGAGTGGCCAAGCTTTCGGGCTATCGAAAGGCCATCGCCTGTAGTACCCATTTTTGTGTAGGATACACCACCTGTTGCAAGAATAACAACATCAGCTGTAAATGTTTCACTTGCAGTAGTAATAAGAAACAACGTATCCTTGTGTTCAACACGTCGTACCCTACAGGAAAAGAATATCTGTACCGACGATTCCTTGAGCAACTCCTCAAAGGCTTTGGCTACCGAAGAAGCATCACCACTCAAAGGAAAAACCTTTCCGTCCGGCCGTACTTCTGTCTCAACTCCTCGAGAATGCAACAATTCAAGAAGATCACTGCTTGAAAAGCCGTAAAGAGCATTGCGCAAAAAACGCCGTTCATGAGTACGAAGAAACCCTTGCTCAAGAAGTTCAGCAGGACTGCCTTGATGGGTAACATTACATTTCCCACCCCCTGATATACTTATTTTCGTACCCAGTTGCGGATTACGCTCCAAGAGAATTATGGTACACTCAATACCTGAGAGCTCAGCCGTCCGCCGAGCCGCGATAGCAGCCGACATTCCGGCTGCACCCCCTCCTATTATAACAACAGATAAGGGACTTTTTTGATTAACGATAGCTACTCCAATTCAGTTAACTAAAATATTTCAATTCTTTCCTGCGGCATTACCATAAAACAGATAATGGTTTCGATATATGAATAAAATAACAGTGATGAGTAAACACTCATAATCGATTTACTCTTGTGCTTTCACTCGCATTCCATTCGTGAGAACATTGGTAGGATGAACCACTACCTTCTCCCCCTCTTTGACTCCCGCAAGTACCTCGGCCTGAAAGGTGCCGCGCATACCAAGTTTTACTTTTCTTTCGACAGCTTTCCCGTTCTCGATCACAAAAAGATGCCATTCATCTTTTCCTCTGAAAAGGCTGCTTACTGGAACCTGCAACACATGAGCTGCTTCGCGTAGCACAATTTTTGCCTGAATACGAAAATTATCGCCCAGCAATGGTTCATACTCTTTCAGGACAGCTATAATATTCACCCGTTTTTCTTCGATCCCAAGCGCTGAAATTTTAGTAAAGGCAGCAGGGTCAATAGTTTTCACCGCACCCTGCAATTCTTTTTCACCTCCCCAATCTCTTATTACAACGCGATTTCCTGGCTGCACCCTTACGGCGTCAGAGGAGAGAACATCAAGAACAATTTCTATTGCTGAAGGATCACCAATATCGACGATCGGGGAACCAGCATTGATAACCCGCTCGCTTTTTTCATGAATCTTCAAGATTCTTCCATCCACTGGAGAAACGACACTAACAGGTTTTCCCGATATTTTTCCATCAACCATAGCCTGAAGAGCCTCAAAATTAAACTGCGCCCCTTTAACGCCTGAGCGGGCGGCTTCAACCTCTTTTTTAAGCACTCCTGTTTCATTATCGGCAACTTCAAACACCTCTTTTGAAACCGCTCCCTCGCTGTAGAGCCTCCGATACCGACCGGAATGGCGCTCAGCCTGTGCGAAATTAAGCATAGCCCTGCGCTCGCGTGCGATCGCTTCATCATAAACAGCTCGGGCTGATGCAGCCTTTGCCGAAGCTTCACGATATTCACGTGTATTAAGTTCGGGCGGAAGTATTGCTGCGACCATCATCCCTTTGCGCACGCTGTCACCTTCTTCAAACTTTGTTCTCACGAGCTTTCCTGTTACGGGAGCGGCAATGATAAAGCGGTCATTAACACGGGTTACCCCTTCGGCATCAAGTGTTATCTCAAGGGGCCCTCGCTGAACATCTCCAGAATCCACAGGAAGTGCAGAAGGCTTGAAAACAAAAAAAAGAATGAGTGCGACTGCGGCAAAGGATACCCCTGCAATGCGCTGAGTTTTAGATAATACCATGTTCCTTATTCCCTGGTTTTTAAAACCTCGACAAGGTCGAGACCCACAAGACGCCTTCTGATCACAAAACCGGACACCACTGATACTATAACAATAACCATAAAGGCAAACAGAAAGTTAAATGCGCTGAAAACAAGTGGCAACCGGTACAATTCCGAACTGAGCGCATGGGCGAGCAAAGCGGAAAGTGCAATACCTATCATAAACCCGAGCGGTATGGCTAATATGGTAAGCAAAGCCTGTTCGCCCAGAAGAATAAAGGAAACTTCGCCTCTCGACATTCCAAGCACCCTGAGGCTCGAAAGTTCACGAGCCCGCTCAGAAAGAGAGATTCTCGCTCCATTATAGACCACAGCAAAAGCAAGCACACAGGCAAAAGCAGTAAGAATAACCGTCGAAGTCGTCATGCTTTTTGCAATCAGCTCTTCAAAACTCTCTTTCAGGGCCTTAAGCATCATAATACCGGAAACCCCCGGCATTTTCTTGAACGTTTTATAAAGTGCACCTGCCTTGGATTGATCAATTCGCAAATACGCTGCATTCACTACCCCGCCATCGCCTGCCAGACGACTCAGCTGAGGCAGGTTCATATAGGCTGAAAGCCCAAGAATTTCATCGATGGTGGCGCTGACGATAACCTCGCGATGGAGTTGTCGGCCCTGCAGAAAATCGACTTGAAGCCTGTCGCCCGGCTTTACGCCAAGAATACTGGCCAGCGCAGAAGTGAGCACAATCCCGTCGGGCGGAAGACTGAACTGAACCCCGTTTTTATCGACAAGGCGCTGCAGCCCCTCTGCTGATTGCATTCCCTTGATCGACTGGCGGCGGAAACGATGACCAAAACTCATTCTCACAGGCTCTTCGCGGTAATATTCGTGTTCAAGTACACCATCAAGTGAGGCAAGATTATAGGCAACGGAGGGGGGCTTGGGATCGTTGAAAATCAAGGTAACATCCTCACGATGTTTATCGGTAAACTCCACCTGAACCATGCGATCGACCGAGTCATAGGTATAGCGGCCTGCAATAAGAATAGCGACAGAAAGAGAAATCATCAGAACTGAAAGTGCAGCTTTCCATGGACGACGTTCCAGGTTGCGGACAATAATCCTGAAAGAGACCGGCAATTTTTTACGCAGTGATTCGCGGTCAAAAAAGCCCGGCCTGTAAACAACGGGAGAATCTGGGCGCATTGCTTCAGCAGGAGGCAGCAATACGGCTTTGCGTACTGCCCCGAGTGCACCAATCAAAGCAGCGGCAAAACTTAAGAGAACCGACAGTGCAATATTTTCAGCACGGAAGGTATAAACCAGCTCGGCAAAATTATAGAAATCAGCATAAATATTCATAAGCCCTCTGCCAAGCCAGGCTCCGAGCAGAGTACCAACAATCGCTCCAAAAGCAGTTGGTATCATTGCAAAACCAAGATAGTGCAATCCAACATCTTCATTGGAATACCCTATAGCCTTGAGTACGGCGATCTGGTCGCGCTGAGTAGCCACCAGACGACGAAGAACAATATTCAATAAAAAGACCGCTACAGCCAGAAAAACTACTGGGAGAAACGTAATCTGGATGCCCACCTGCTTGATTTCATCAGATATGAATCGATCCGAAAGCTGCTCACTCCTGCCATAGGCGCCAAGCGACCCGTAACGACTGAAGAGGTTATCAAGCTGCATGATAACATCCTTTTCCGATACGCCGTGGGCAAGCGTAAGTGACAGGTCATTGAATGCTCCACTCATATTGAAGGCCGACTCAAGTGCCCTGCGGCTCATCCAGAACACCCCGAACCTGCGCTTGTCGGGAAAAAAAGCGCCGGGTTGTACCTCATAAATGTATTCTGGTGAAAGGCCCATGCCTACAATGAGCAAGTCTCTTTTCCTTCCATTAATCACTGCACTGATTCGGTCGCCGGGAACAAGTTTGTTGGCCTCAAGAAATGGTTTACTGGCAACAACCTCGTCAGTTTTACCGGGATCAATGTAACGACCACTTTTTATAAAAAGATCGTTCAGTACCGGCGTCCTGTACTCTGGAATAGAAACAAGCCTGCCTGTGGCTGGTTCATCCAATCCTGGAACGTCGAGAGTTACATCAGCAACAATGCGGGAATTAACTGCAGCTACACCAGGGATTCGGCTTACAGTTTCAAGGTAAAAAACTGGAGCACGCTTTACCTGCATAAAAACATCCGCAAACCGGTACTTGCTGTAGTAGCGCGCCCGCGATGACTCCAGCGAATATCGAACGCTGCTCATTGAAATAAATACAGATATACCGCAGGCAACAACAGCTGCAACGGCAAGCATTTGTCCTTTAAGGCGCAAGAGCTCGCGCAGAAGTTTTCTCTGAAGTGGTTTCATCCGCTCGACCTACCAGACAAGTTCTGCAGGTGAAAGCCTTGCCATATTCCTTCGATCTTCTGAGACCTCCCCACTGCGAAGGCGTATTACTCTGTCGGCCATACCGGCAATTGATGCATTATGGGTAATGATAAGCGTTGTAGTGCCAAGTTCCCGATTGACTTTTTCGATCACATCAAGCACAAGTTTTCCTGTTTGAAAATCAAGTGCTCCTGTAGGTTCATCACACAACAAGAGTTCGGGTCGCTTGGCAACCGCTCTGGCTATAGCTACCCGCTGCTGTTCCCCTCCAGAAAGCTGGGCTGGGAAATGGTTGAGTCGATGTCCGAGCCCAACGAGTTTGAGGGCCTCTTCAGCTGGCATGGGATTTTGAGCAATTTCAGTAACGAGCTGGACATTTTCGAGAGCCGAGAGACTTGAGATCAGATTATAAAACTGAAAAACAAAACCAATTGAGCGGCGGCGGTAAGCCGTTAACTCAGCTTCTGTAGCAGCAGTAATTTCACGCTCTTGAAAAAACAGGCTGCCTGATGAAGGAATATCAAGGCCACCAATAATATTGATCAGAGTTGATTTGCCACTGCCTGAGGCTCCTAAAAGAACAGCAAGTTCTCCTGAATAAAAATCAAGGGATATATGCTTGAGCGCATCGACTCTTACCTCACCCATAATATAGAATTTCGAAAGGTCACTGATTCTAAGTACAGCCTTAGTGCCAATGCTCCCGGAAGGATTATCCATCATGCAGAAACCGCCTCCTTTTAAGCCACCATTCAACCATTTAATTATTCAATTCGATCAATCCACACAAAAAAAGTAACGGATATAAACTCTTTTTAATACTGTAACTTATAAAACTAAAAAATCATACTCTTCATTCCCAAATGAGCCCATAAACAAACCCTTACCCTGTCGCGCTAAAATCAGAGAAAATGTTACCTTTTGCTGATATAGCGTCTTATAGCATTTGACCCATACAATAACCTATGGAACCAAACCTTTTCGTCATCATTCCAATCATACTCATCTCTGGTGTTCTGGTCGGCATAGCAATTGGTATGCTCCTCAAGAAACAGTCCTTTATTCCTAAAAGAGGATTGCTCTCGATCAGAGCATCAACAATCAGTGGTCGAGGTGTCTTTGCAACAAAAAAAATCAGTGAAGGAACTGTTTTAGAGCATTGCCCTGCTCTTGAGGTCAACGACCGTGATATAGGGGGGGAGCTTGTCAATTATGTTTTTTATGGGAATACTGAAACCGCCCGTCTTGTTGTCATGGGCTACGGGATGCTTTTCAACCACTCTTCAACACCTAACGTTGCCTACTATCGTGAAGAAACTGGGCTCGGGCCGGAGATGATTCTCTATGCCTTGCGCAATATCGGCAAGGGTGAAGAGCTTTTTTACAATTATGGGGATGCCTGGTGGACTACCCGGCAATAATATCGCTATCGATAACACTTATAACCGGTTAAAAAGAATGCGTTGCATCGCAGCAGGATCCAATTGAACCGCGTTGCTTTTGCTGCGGGTGAGACCGACAATATGATCAAGATCCCCAATAGCTACCCCAAAGCTCTCCAATCGTGGAAAACGAAGCAACTCCTGCCACTCCTCGAGCATTTCAAGCAAGTGATTACATCCTGAAGCGACATCTTCAGCAATAACCCCAGAAAGCAGTGCTCCAGCTCGCGCATATTTGTGTAATGCAGGATGGTCGGGCATATTGAGACGAAGTTCGGCAATATTTTCTCTTGTAGCTTCAGCCAGCAGGGTCGCACAAAGCACACCATGCGGAATATCAAATAATCCACCAACTGATGAAGCAAACCCATGAACAATTCCAAGCCCGACATTGGCCAGCGCGATGCCTGACATCAAAGCAGCATAGGCAATATCACCACGCACACTGCTGTCACCAGAGCGGTCAGTGCATGCTGGCAGAAAAGAACGGCTGAAATATTCAAGACCACTGAAGGCAAGGGCATCTGTATATGGGGTCGCAAAAGGCGAAGTATAGGCTTCAAGAAGCTGGGTACAGGTATCCATCCCTGAAGCTGCGGTCAGTTCAGGGGTAACAGTAACCATAAGTTCAGGGTCGATCAGGGCTATATCCGGAACAAACGCGGAATGCCTTAGAGAGCGCTTATAGCCGTGCCTACCAACCTTGCTGATAACAGCATTATTTGTTGCCTCGCTTCCGGTGCCGGCAGTTGTGGGGACTGCTATAAAAGGAATCTTTCGCCCGTCATGCGGTTCAAATCCCTTTTGAGCAGCATTGCCTATACCTTCAATAAACCGCTCAACTGGATAGTCATAGAGCAACATTGCAGAAATCGCTTTTCCAGCATCCAGCACACTTCCACCACCAATTGCCACAACAACGTCAATCGAACGATCCCTGTACGTGGATACCGCGCTATCGATCAGTTCTGGAGAAGGCTCCCGATCAACAACAAGATGAGAAAGATGCATGCCCGCATTAAGTAAGGCATCAAAAAGAGAGGATAACCGGCCAGAATGCTCTAATGCATGTCGGCCAGTAACAACAAGAACCTCGGCTCCAAAAGTACCAGCCAATTCGGCTATTAAGGAAAACTGACCAGCACCGAAATAAATTGCTGGGAGAGGAAGAAGAGAAAAAAACATTGTATCAAAAATAAAGAGTACAAAATGCTCCGGCAACCCAGACAAAAACCTCAGTCACTTCACTCCCTGCACCGAGTACATCGCCAGTAACTCCTCCGATTTTTTTGTAGCTCAACAGCCCGATCATCAATCCAGCAGCAAGTGCTGTAACAACATCAATGAAAAAAACATAGGGGGAAAAATGAAGAAGAGGAAAAAGAAATAAAAGCGACAGTATAGAAGCCACAAGAACATGCGACCATCCAGCTCCGTTTACAAAAGAGTGGGCTGTGCCGCCTTCCTTTCGAGCATAAGGCAGGGATGAAGCAAGAAGCACCTGGACCCAGCGGGCAAGAAGCACCCCCCCCGCAATAAAACCGAATGCACCTTTCTCAACAAGCTTAAAGACAGCGATCCATTTTAACAGCATCATCCCTGAAAGCGCAATAGCCCCGAAAGATCCAACATTTGAATCCTTCATAATTTGCAGTATAGCTTCTCTCGTCTTGCCTCCCCAGAAGCCGTCTGCAAGATCAGCAAGGCCATCGGCATGAATTCCTCTCGTCAAAAAAATACCGCCAAGAACAACAAGCGCAGCTGAAAGTTCATTCCAGCCGGCATAATAACCTGCATACCCGATGGCAACCTGAATAAGCCCCAGCAGCAATCCAACCACGGGAAACCAGAAAAGGGAGTTGCTGAATGTTTCAGTATCCTTTCCCGGTACGGGTAGCACTGTCAAGGTTCTTAAGGCGGTAACGAGGCCGTTCAGCATTGGTTACTCTTCACTTTTTTCACTGACCTTTGCGCCACTGAACGTTGCCATTTCATTATATATTTTCAAGGCACCTTCTATAATCTGCATGGAGAGCGCTGCACCGGTTCCCTCGCCAAGTCGAAGATCAAGATCAAGAATCGGCCTGGCTCCAAGCTTCTGCATCACTGCCCGATGCCCTTGTTCATTAGAAAGATGGCTGAAAAACAGGTAGTCTTCAACCGCTGGACAAAGCTTCAATGCTACAACAGCCCCGGAGGATGAAATAAAGCCGTCAACAACAACGGGAACTCTGGATGCAGCAGCGCCAAGAATAAACCCGGTTATTGCTGCAATTTCATAACCGCCCAAAGCGGCCAGCGTTCCAAATGGCGTGGTGGAATGTGAGGCGTTAACCTCAATCGCTTTCTTGATAACCGCTATTTTATGCTTCAGACGTTCATCATCTATACCGGTACCGCGACCAGTAATACTCTCAACTGGCACATCGAGCAAAACCGAATACAATGCTGTTGCAGGAGTTGTATTTGCAATTCCCATTTCACCGGTTCCAAGAATATGGTAGCCGGCCTCATGAGCATCAAAAGCAAGCTCGGCACCACTCAGCAGCGCCTGTAAAGCATCCTCTTCACTCATGGCAGGACCGATGGCTATATTTGCACTGCCTGGTTTAACCTTTCTTTTAACAAGCCCCAGGGAATCAGGAAATTCGTGGTTTACACCCATATCGACAACATCAAGATCAACTCCGGCATGACGCGTCAATACGTTAATAGCGGCTCCGCCACTGAGCATGTTATACACCATTTGTGGAGTAACTTCAGCAGGAAAAGCTGATACCCCTTCAGCTGCCACTCCATGATCGCCAGCGAAACAACAGATTTTCTTTTTGGAGAGTACGGGATTCAATGAAGCTGTTGCCAGTACATATTTCAAAGCGACCTCTTCTAAACGACCAAGACTGCCCTGCGGTTTGGTAAGATCATTAAGATGTGCCTCAGCTGCCACTTTGAGCGATGTGTCAACAGGCTGAATACGATTTAAAAGCTGCTGTAACTCTTTCTGCATAATGTGTTACTAATAAAAGTTGTGTCGATCTATAAAAAACTATTTTGCAATAACTTAAGGGGCCTTGTCTTTTCTAAGAGTACAAATAAGCAACAAATTCTACCAAATTGAATAAAAAAAGGCTCCGATGTCAAGTCGGAACCTTTTATAATCTCGCAAACGAGGAATCGAAAATGACATACCTGTTTTTTAATATAAGGAACGCTGCCTATTACAACAAGATGTTCCTGTAAAACAAATTTTACCTTTAATACCCGCCTTTCCGAAGATCTGCTGTTACGGGAGAGGAGATTATGAGCAACAGGGAGAATCGCAAAGCTCTGGGGAGTGCCGAGAATTTGGAGGTATGCAGTGATCTTTGACTAACCTTGAGTTATAAGCTCAAATATGGCGGTTGTGCATCAAGGGTTGAGGGTGAATAGCTGTAGACCATGCGGAATTTCCGGGGTAATTTGAACTGAAACGCCAAGAATAAAAAACAACCATCCGGAGTAACTCAATATTCTCCATGCATGATTTTTAAACTTAAAGCGTCCACCACCGGTAATATTTATGCCGTAAAAATTAGAACACAGAACAAGAATTGATCCTATTACACTTGAGCCCAACCTAACCACTTCTAAACTCATCAATACTATGACTTTGCTGATCATCAATTTCGAAATTTACGCTTCGCTGATTCTGAGCTGAGAAAGTACGTATTTGTACAAAGAATCGCAAAAAGCCAAGGAAGATGATGAGACAAAGAAAAATGAGAAGTGACTTGCTGGGGATTTATTACGGGGAGGTCCCCCGGTTTTTTTACGGGGCCTTTTTTAGATGTATAATGCTTGTCGACTTAATTGTAAAGGTATTTGTCGATCATTTTTTCTACTTCACCTGAAAGAGGTGCGAGAGACTTTCCATATTCTTTTGAAGTTCTGTAGGCTACCATTTCAGCGAAGAGTTCCTGATCATTTTTGCCTGCATA
>JAPLFE010000055.1 GCA_026390855.1 Chlorobiales bacterium
TTTATCGATAATATTTTCCGATTCATCCAGGCTGGATCTGAAATATCCGGCATGATGGGTCAGATGCCATCACGACTGGGCTATCAGCCCACCATGGGCACTGAGCTGTCGAAGCTTGAAGAGCGTATCGCCAACACCGATGCTGGGGCAATCACCTCGATTCAGGCCGTTTATGTTCCGGCTGACGATGTTACAGACCCTGCTGCTGTTCATACATTCTCCCATCTTTCGGCGTCACTGGTTCTTTCCAGAAAAAGGGCAGGTGAGGGCTTTTTTCCGGCAATTGATCCATTGTTATCCGGCTCTAAAATGGCGAGTGCCAGTATTATCGGCAAACGCCATTATCAGCTTGCGAGTGATATCAGAAAAATTCTGGCCCAGTACTCAGAGCTTAAGGATATTATTGCCATGCTTGGGCTGGAACAGCTTTCTGTGGAGGATCGTCGACTTGTTGCCCGAGCCCGGAGGCTGGAGAGATTTTTGACTCAACCTTTTTTTACAACGGAACAGTTCACCGGTATGACAGGCAAGCTTGTTCCGCTGAGCGAGACTCTTGACGGATGTGAACGAATTCTTCGTGATGAATTTGCGAGTTATCCCGAACGAGCGCTCTATATGATCGGCAATATTGATGAGGTGAAGAAACAAGAAGAGAGTGCCTCTACCGATAAAGACAATACCAGTAATAAAACCGCTAAGCCGGTTCAGCATGTATGAATAAAAAAGCGTTAATAACGTCATGAAAGCTAGCGTTCATGGATCTTGAAATACTTGTTCCCTTTCGCGTGTTTGCCAGGAAGGATTTGGTTTTAAAAATCGTTGCTGAAACACCCGGAGGCTCTTATGGCATTTTGCCAAACAGGCTTGATTGCGTTGCACCGCTTGTCCCCGGCATTCTGATGTATGAAGATCTCGGTCAACTTCAGGAAGCCGTAGAACATGATTTTATTAATCTTGATGAAAGGGAACGCACTATACGCAGTTCTCTTGCAAAACTTGAGAGCAGCTTTATTCGCCGCTATGCCGAATTTCATCATGAATGAAAAAGAGGAACATAAATTTTCGGTTGATGGAACACCGCTAAGTAAGAAGGTTGGTATCCAGGAACACCGCAAGCTTAAAGCTAAAAAAAGGGCCATCAGAAATATCTGGTCAGGTTTCGCTGTGTTTGGTCTTGTCGGCTGGTCAGTGGCCATTCCGATGCTCATCGGCATAATACTGGGAGTTTGGCTCGATAATCATTATCCAGGAGAACGTTCATGGACGCTTATGCTGCTTGTTGTTGGGCTGTTCATCGGTTGTTTGAACGCATGGCACTGGGTTGCGGAAGAAAACAGGGATATGCATAATGAGGATGGACCAGATGAGTGAAATCATTGACATGGGCGAGGCAATAGCCGGTGGTTTTTTTCTCGGGGTATTGTTTTTTGGAGGTCTATGGCTGACAGTCGTCAAAAGCCTGGCTTCAAAAAGGCCTTGGGTTTGGTTTTTGATAAGTATGGTAGTGAGAACATCCATAACCCTGTCAGGATTTTATCTGCTTGCAGGTACGAGCTTGAAACGTCTGCTCTTATGTTCTGGCGGATTTATCGCAGCCCGTATTCTTGTTGTCATGTTTACCAAAGAAAGAGGCCAGGAGGAGCCCGAATCATGCATCTGACCAGTGATGAAGTTGTTGTCTGGCACTATGGTTTTGTCAAGCTCAACTTGACAATTCTTACGACATGGGCTTTGATGCTCACCCTCGTTGGAGGTTCTGCGCTTACGACCAGAAAACTATCTGACGGCATCCATATCTCAAGATGGCAGAGTGTTCTTGAAATTCTTGTCACCTTTTTTCTTCAGCAAATTGAAGAGGTTGGACTGCCGAAGCCGGCAAGATATCTTCCTTACCTTGCGACTTTGTTTCTCTTTATTGCTATGGCTAACCTGTGTACGCTCATTCCAGGATATGAACCTCCGACGGGTTCACTTTCAACGACGACTGCTCTAGCTCTTTCTGTCTTTGTTGCTGTGCCGCTTTACGGCATTAGTGAGCGGGGTTTGGGCAATTACTTGCAATCCTATCTGAAGCCAACGGTTATCATGCTTCCCTTTAATATTATCAGCGAAGTCTCCCGAACTCTGGCGCTTGCGGTCCGTTTATTCGGCAATATGATGAGCGGCGCAATGATTCTTGCCATCCTCCTGACCATCGCTCCGCTAGTTTTTCCAGTCCTTATGAGCATTCTTGGGCTGTTAACCGGCATGGTTCAGGCCTATATATTCAGCATTCTTGCTACGGTCTATATAGCAGCGGCTACCAGAACAAGGAATGAAGAAACTGTTTAAAAAATCAAATAGGAGACCTTATGGACATTCTGAGCATTATTGCAGTAGCATCTATTATTACAGCCGGGCTCACAACAAGCATAGGCTGTATAGGTCCTGCACTGGGTGAAGGCAGGGCAGTTGCTTCAGCATTAACATCACTGGCCCAGCAGCCTGATGCCTCTGCAACAATAACCCGAACATTGTTTGTCGGACTTGCTATGATTGAGTCAGTGGCGATATACTGTTTTGTGATTTCGATGATTTTGATTTTTGCCAATCCTTTCTGGAATCATGTGATTGCACATATAGGAGCACATTGAGCCATGCTGATCGACTGGTTTACCTTGATTGCGCAGCTCGTCAATTTTTTGATTCTTGCCTGGCTGCTGAAACGTTTTCTCTATCATCCGATAGTTACGGCTCTAGTGTCACGTCACATATAGAAAGACGTATCAATAATCGTATATTGTTCTTCATAATCAACCAAAAGAGGATTGAATATGAAGAAGTACAAAGTCACCCTGACACAAGAAGAACGGAAAGAGCTTGATGCTTTCAGCAGC
>JAPLFE010000139.1 GCA_026390855.1 Chlorobiales bacterium
TTCCTGTCAAGGTAGCACTTCTCGTAAACATGGCCGCATAAGATTTTTTCTAACAACGCATTAGCCGCGTATTTCAAAACAGCTGTTAATTCTCGCGTCGCATATACGTCGCAAAACCAGTATAAACGGGGTTAATTTCGATAGATTTGATGTATTTTGGCTGTATTTAGAGTAAAAAGAAAAAGCCTGTAAGCTATTTACTTACAGGCTTTTATGGGTGTGGACGATAGAAGATTCGAACTTCTGACCTCTACAGTGTAAATATCATACTGAGACTATATGCTATTGATATAAAAAGAGTTACAGGACTTTATAAATTTTCGTGTAACATACGCGTAACAAAAATTTTATCACTATCTATCAAGAAATAAAAACAACGATTATGCTCTCACCTCTGGTTTTTCATGACTACTCCGCCATGAATCCGGAGCAATCCAATTGTCCTGAAAAAATCGCTTTGCCCTGAGTGCTTCCACAGCTGGAGATAGAAATACCTGTACCTGCTGCACCACATCAGCAAACGAGGCCGGCAGGTATTCAAGACCAATACGTTTTCTGAAGGCATTCCATTGCACCTGCTTCTCCTCAATGAACTCTCCGGAAAAGATTTCTTTCATCTGGACGAGCGTTGTTCCCCGTTGCGCAAACGTCTGCCTGATGGCTTCTGCGAGACTGGCACCTTCGAAATCATACTGGCGTGATAGCATCCAGATATCATAGAAGTCTTTCATCCTGCTGTTGAGAATCCCAAGCTTGGCCATAACCTCAAACTTTTCGGCAATCATGCTTTCCCTGCTGTAACAGTAGAGTTCAGCCTGAGGGAAATTCAGCAATGATGGTAACGATTCCTGTACTGGATCAGGGTAGACCTTGTCTCCAAATCCAATATCAAGCTGGATAGTCAGTCGGGCGGCATCGAGATCACCGCGAAATCGTATGCGCAATCCTTCATAGTCCGCATCTTCCGTTATCGGCTCAACGGTGATTGATTCCGGATCGAAAACGATCCCGTCTCCTTGTTTTTCAACGGCAAAAAACCTGACGGATGATGGTCGTGATACTCTCAGGGGCGTTTCCTGTTTTGCCGAGCATATCGATATCCATTGTCGGTCTTGCCAGGGGAGCATGCCAGACCCTGAGCAACAATGCCCCCTTGAGAATGAAACGATCTGCGAATGAAGAAACCGACAGACGGTAGAGAAAGCGCTCCATGGCATAGTATTGCAACAGCTCCTGAAAAGGCCTGTTTTCCTGTCGCGCCTTGTTCAACAGTCTTTGCCTGACCGAGGCTCCGATATTTTTGATCGCTTTTGCGCTCACAGTGTTGCCTCCAGATATGGTTTCATGACCGAGGCAACACGGCACACCTCTGCATACTGCATGAGTGCATGCAGATTCTTTTGCATTCTCTGCCGATACAGTTTGAGCGCTTCGAGCACGATATCCATCCCGATCCTGTTACGGAATTTGAAGCAATCGACAAGCGTCTTTTCCGGACTGTAGATCTTCACCGGGACACCGTCGAGCTGATGTGTTTCAATACCAAGCTTGAAACAAGCATGTGAAAACCGGAAAATCGTAACCGGAGGATACTCGATTCTTGGTTGTTCGGCACCCTTTTCAAGCGCAAGAGAGACGCTGTGCGGAACCTGGGTGGTCATCTCGTGAAAGGAGAGTGCCGAAACCAGGCAAAGTACACCATTCGGAACCCTCAGTGCAACGGTGATAAGATCAGGATATTCGAGCTGCTTCCACCCTTTGAGTTGGTAAAGCCCTCGAGAAAGCTCTTCAAGCTCACCGCTGTCACGAAGACTG
>JAPLFE010000169.1 GCA_026390855.1 Chlorobiales bacterium
CCTCCTAGTCAACCACCTACTTTTGATGAAGAATATTTAGGAAGGTTTCCTCCTTCAGGGCAACGACGTACTTTTGCTGAAGAATCTATAGGAAGGTTTCCTTATACAGCTCCTCGTCTTCCTCCTCCTTCTCCTCCTGCTGAATGTCCTATTTGTTTTAATGAATTTGCTGAAAGTGAAATGCATACTGGTCCGTGTACGCATAAAGTGTGTAATGATTGTTATGCCAGATTACGTAGTGATTCTCGTTATCATGTTGGTGGTCCTAATGCAAATAAAGCTATATGTCCTATATGCCGTTTTGGTCCAGATACAGATCCTACTGGACAACAAAGAGGATTTGGAAAACCAAAAAAGTGTCGTAAGTGTGGTGGAGTTAAACATTGTTAAAGGTTAAACATCTTCTTATAATTTTTAACATTAGCTTCCAAAGATGTAGAAGGTCCCCAAAGAATATAATAAGACAAAAATCCTGGACGGGTAGGATCTTCAGTTGATAAATCTTTAGCATGTCGTAATAAATAATTATTGCGACGTGCCTTATCGTGATGCATAGTATAATCAGAATAACCTGATGCGCCGAACTTGACTTGCTTACCGTTGCTAAATACGGCCGCATACTTCTTCTTGTCGTTATGAAGCTCCTGGATTCATTTACTTTATACACGAATTAAATGTGTAGCATCAACTTGCGATGCTTTACCACCCATTACAGCAGAATAAATCCGCGCCATAGCCCATTGTTCTGGTGATTTAACTGAAGGACGAACTGACTCTGGATTAGTTCTATAAGCACCCATCCCTTTCTCAAAAATAACTTTTAATCCAGATAATTTATATTTGGTTAGTTTTGCTATATCTTTTATAGAATGACTTGTGTCTGATGGGAAACCATATTTAGCATTAAACAATTGTTTGTAAGTTTTCATTTGCCTTATTATTCAGTAATCAATTTTTTATCTTCAAGTTGATTTCCCCACGAATCCCAATCATCTGCCTTCTGCCTTGCGAATAGTTCTATGCGCGGAACATCTCCGCAGAGTTCAACGATCCGCTCTCTAATACAACTTGGTTTCTTGCTATGCTCTTCAATAATAGTATCCACAACTGAATGGACTGAATGACTTATTGCTTTTGGGTTTCCTTTCGTAGCAAGAATACAATATTCGGGATTGCTCCTCGTCCAACTCCCCATTCCCCAAAACCAAGAGTCTGCTTGTTTGTTCTTTTTGACCCAAGTAAAGGCTATCGTCTTGTATTCAAATCCCCACGATTTTATGGTATAGAGTGCCTCGGGAAGTAGGGGGGCAGTAGCCCACAAAAATAAAACACAATCGTCGGCCAATTCAGGAAGTTTTAGGTCATAAATATCAATCATTCTCATAGCATTGTAAGTTTGACCCTTCTTCGCCCTTGACGGAATCTTGTTAGACGTAGCGGTGTAGTTCCAAGGAGGATCAGCATAGACTACTTGATATTTCATTTGCCTTATTATAGAACGCCTCATTTTTTTCAATACCAATACCATCTAATCCCATTTTGTTTGCCACAAAAACCGAAGTAAAAGAACCAGCAGTAGGATCCAACATCGTGCCTCCTTCGGGACAATATCGTTTTAAAATCCATTCATAAAGTTCAGCGGGTTTCTGTGTGGGGTGTTTTCCTCCCTTATTGGATTGATTTGCGATTTCAACTACGGACTTGACGCAACGAATACCAGTTCTATCTAATTGCGGTATATCTTCTACTCGTGGAATAGTATTTGATGTCCCACTGCGTTTATGATTAGGGCGAATTGTGTTTGGAAAGTCCCCCTCAATATCCACTCGCTTGTAGTAGGCGCCCTTCTTGGAGAAGACATAGATAAGTTCGTGGGAGCGTAAAGGTTGCTTATTGGCCGATAGAAATCCTACACCATTCGTCTTGGCCCACACGATATCGTATCGGAACCACGAAGGGTTAGAGCTATACAATTCAAATCCAAATCGGGCATTGCAGAACATTAGCACGGGCGTGTGGTCGTTCTTGGCGAGGCGCTTGACCTGCTCCCAAAATAAATCCAGATTAAGCGGTATGTCCCAGTCGCAAGGCTTATTGACTACCACAATGTTGCTGTTGGGATTGTTGGGGTCTTTCAACTTACCCTCGCGTTTACCTCCGCGCTTTACGGATAGACACCCATAGGGCAGGTCGCACACGAAGCAATCCACCGACTTATCGGGCAGTTCCTTCATTTTTTCAAGACAATCGCCCAAAATTAACTTCATTTATACTTACTTTACACTTTTTAATTAAGGATTACGCATTACTACAACCATCAGCGCTTTGATATATCCAATGCTATTTGGGTCATCCTCACTCCCATCGTCCTTGCCGAAACGGAACCCCTTGTTGGGCTTCCGTAGAAAACGGATTTCGCAGTTAGGATTCTTATACATATATTCGTGGAAGTACTTGGTGTGCGTGGAAGAAGGTAGTAGGAACACAGCGGTCAGGTTCTTGGTGTTAAAGGCCTTCTCCACGAACTTCCCAATCTTGCCGTCAAATAGAGGATGGATATAGGCGACCTCGCCAGTCCAATCTTTGGTCAATGCACTATCCTCAATCGTATAGTAGCGGGGAAGCAGATGGTTATCATCGGAAGCACAGACATCTATGGTGAAGGGAAACTCTGCCGATAGTTCTGCCCATAGGTCAGTAGGGGTTCGTAGGAACTTCATAGACTTGGAACACGAAAAAGATAAGGTATTCTTCTGAATCACGCGCATATTTGCTATATTACAGCAAAATAATCGCTGATTACGGGCGACACATAGAAAAAAATAGGATAAAAATTAATTTTTATCTCTAAATTTTTCAAGAACTTGCGGTAAAGTTGCTATGAAGTCATTTTTTTCATACAAATAGCGTCCTATTTGTAATATTTGAACCTATTTAGGCCCAATTATTACAATTTAATTAGTTTTTTTCTTACATGTACGAGTTCATCGCCTTCTTTCCGCGAGCAGGGCGACCCATTGAAGGGGGACCCTCAGGGCGCCCCATCGCAGGACCACCCATGCGACCACCAACCACGCGGTCCAGCGACTCAGCAGGCAGGGACACAGGGGCACTGAGGATATCCTGCTCCGTGAGCACACCCTTGATGATACGCGATGAACCCTTGATAGTCTCAAAGAAGCCACTGCTGATCGGCAGCAGGTAGATGTTCACACCGCCAGTGTATCCCGTGTTGTTCTGCACGTTCAGCGAGAACTGCACCGTGAAGTTACCTACCAGACCAGGTGCCTGTCCCGCCTGGAGAGCGAAATCGCGTCCAGGACGGAGCACCAACGCACCACCCGCAGATCCTACCACGCCACCGAGCGTACCAGCAAGACCCGTATCGGCCGCACCAGACAACTCAGCGTTTACCTGACCAGACCACAGATTCCAGTCCATGTCCAAACCATTGTCCACAGACATCTTGTAGAGCTGGAAAGGAGTGTGGTTCGCCAACAGACCCGAGAAGTTATCGAAGTTCAGGCTGATGTTCGTGATCGGGAGCGTCCAGTCAGCGTTCGTCGGGTCAGGGTAAGAGTTCGGCTTCACGTAGATCATCATCAGGTCGGGGATGTTCGGCAGTGTCGTCGTCACACTCGACAGAGAACTGGAACCAGTTACATTCACGCCAAACACAATCTTTGCACTCGTATTAATGGTCTGTCCACTCGTGATATAGCGCGGGAACTCCATGTAAGGCACGATGTTCTTGGGGGGCAGGGGGATATCCAGCGAGGGAGTCAGGAACTGTACGAGCAGACGAGGCTGGGTACTGTTAAACACCGACGTGCTACCAGAATAACCCCAGTTGAAACCAGTTCCAGTCTCCAGAGTAATCTTTCCAAACTCACCAGCCGTCGTGCCCTGCAGAGAAAGACCAGACGACACACGGATAGAGCGAGCCTGCGACGCAGGGGCGATGTTCAACTGCACCTGAAAGTTCTGCACGCCAAAGAGACCAGTGGACAGCTCCTCCTGACCCGTGAAGATAAACGGAGGAAGCAGGAGCTTCTCCGTCGAAGTCCACGTAAAATAAATAGGGAAAGTGAGAGATCCACTAGGTGCTACTGAAGCAGTCAGCGTCGGCACACCATTCACGATCGTGTAGCCACCCACCACCGTCGTGGCGGCCGTCGGCACCACACCGGCCGCATCCGTGAACTGGAAACCATTAAAAGCACCATTCGGGATCTGATCCGGCGAGAAGCCCTTGCCATACAGACCAAGCGGGGAGTTAGACACGGCGTTCGTGTCGGGGTACTTGGCATAGCGATCCAACATCGTCGGGCAAGTACGCTGCATGCGAGCCTCGGCCATGTCGGACAGGCGCAGGATCTGGGGGATCACATCCTGCGTGTTCACCGTCACCGTCGCATCGTTAATCGTCGCGCTCGCCTGGGTCACGCTCTGCTGGATAGGGAAGGCGGCAGGGGCAATCAGACCTGCCAGCGACACACCAGACGGGATAGTCACACCAGCAGGGGAAGTCACTGTCACACTAACCCAACCCCACTGCTGAGCCACAAGGTCCACGGCGCGGTCCACAAAGACGTTCTCGGACGGCACCTGCACGTTCCACTGAACTGAAGAATTAGAAGTCGTCTGTGCAGTCACAGATACGTTGGTTACTGAGAGAGCACCCTTCTCTACCGCGTACTTAGGGCGAGTCTGGACGATACGGGGGTCAAAAACACTTTCCTTGATAATGTCGGAAGTTGCCATTGTTTTATACTCCTATCTCCACAAATTTTTTTTGGCTACTTCTTTTTCTCAAAAACAAGACGAATTGTTGCGAATGACCCTGTATCAATTTTTATGGGGTTGAGTTGACCTGTACGATTGCTTCGCCAATAAAACTGGAAATCAACATCATGAATATCTACATGTGAATCGTCCATTGAGGAAAAGGTTGGGGTTATGGGTTGATACAGAATATACTGACGAGTAAAATTAGCCACATTCATTGGGACTGGAAATTCAATTAATGTTTTGAAGAAGTTTGAAGATGAATTGTTTTCAATACCAATGTTAGAAGTTCCATAACTAAAAGTTGCTGAATTTTCTTCATTACGAATAGGAATCTTAGTAGTACCGACCACGATACTAGCTACTGGGCTCCAATTATCTGTTCCTGTAAAATTCTGGACTAAGCGGGCATAAGGCAAAAGAGCAGCAGCCGTGAAAGGATTGGTGAGCGGGTAGACACTGACTGAAGGATAGGTCTTTAATCCAGTTCCATTCGGGCTAGCATTCACAATATTCGCGCTGAGTACGGGCATACCATAATCAAGCACTACTTCAGGGTAATAAAGACCACCACCCCATAAAGTATTATCTTTATACGCGACTGTGTTGAAATTTGAAAGAAGTTGATAGAGTTGCTTATTCATTCCAATAAATGAATACTCGCCCGAAGTATAATTTGTGGCTAAGATAGTTCCAGTAGGGTCAGGAGAACCAGTTGAACCCGCGATATTGACCACTACATCCGTAGTAGTGCTTGAAATAACCACATAAGGTCCAGTAAGAGTTAGACCAGGTATCAGAACTATTTGGCCGTTCGTATAGGGAGCACTTACTTCTGCAATAGTGAATGTTGCTACATCTGAAACTACTGAAACAGCAGAGTAAGCAACATTAGGAGCAGTAGTAGGGACATTTGAGACATTGTAAGGTGAAGGTAAAGGAACTCCAACAGGTACAATTGACGTATAAGCATCCACATTCACATCAAATAGTCCAGTAGTTTGATCGTACTCAATAAAAGGAGCTTTAGTTCCAAATGCTACACCACCACCAGCTGATAGCCATGCTGTATAAAGTGCCGCATTGACTAGTTTGACCCAATGATCGTAAGTATAGCAATAGTAATATTCTGAATTTGACTGGGTAGTTCCAAGACTAGGAACAGAAGCATAAGGATCTTCTGGTAACCAAATCACAGGTGCTGAACCCTGAATATAAGTCGAACTACTATAGACATTCACATAGACCGTATAGATTGTGCTTTGAACGTCCGTTGATGGGCTCGCAATAGTAGGAATGAAAAGAGGGAGTGTCTTTGTAGGACCACTCAATGTCACATTCTCAACCTGAATCTCATAGCGAGAAGCATCAACTACTAGCGTAGTTTGGCGCGACTCACCAAAAGTTAGAAGGCTAGGGTTCTGCGCCACATTATTCGCTGAAGGTAGAGTATTACTCGCAATTGTCGCATTGTAGTAAATCTTATCAGGATCTGCCTTTGAGCCACTGAGATAGACTCGTGAAAAAGACGACATTTATACTATGTCAAGTTTATTTTCCAATCAAATTATAAGTAAAACCAGAAACAAACTGATCTGCTGTTAATCCACTTCCTTTAATCATTTTGATATATTGAGGTAAACTTAGATGTTTCAAATATAGACGAGTAAGACAATGACGACCACAAGTATTAATATCATCTTTTTGTGATTGAAAATGATATCCATTAGATACAACTTTATACGGGCTATTATCTAAAAGTTGCGTTAAATGTTTGGATGCTTGTCCAAATTCTTTTAACTTGGATTTACTTATCCACTTTGACTCTCCATCGGGCTTGTAGCCGCCGTAAGGGTCGAAATACTCGATATATTTTGTGCCCCTGCGTTTTAAAAGACATACCCAATGACCATTCGTCCGACTCCGAGTTAGATATAGAAGCAGGAGTCGTCCCTTATCATCTAAAACTTCATCAATAGTATTTTTAGATAATAAATCAGGATAAGTTAGAATTTGTAAACTAGGAATCATTTGTTTAGCATCTTCTTCACTAATAGGATAACTTTCTATTTCAGACATTTGTCCTGCATTAGCAAGAGCATTAGCTTGTTTAATAGCCATCTCAACATCTACAGGTTTGCGCGAAACTGGTACATTATTTAGGTAAGTTCTGTACCCTCCCTTTCCACGAAGAGAATAAGGACGAATTTCAAGTCCGCTCATTTATATTATCTATTTAGATTAATATAAACAAATGGAATCTACTGGTGCTGCTTTGGGTGGACTATCATTAGCAATTCATTGCTTTGATAAGATAATGGTAATATTACATCATTTCAAGATTGCTTCTAAATGTTGTGGAAAAGATGCGGAGTTAACAATTGATACATCACCTGTTGGTGAACCTAAACTTTCTATTCAGACTCCTGTTCACCTTGATTCATCAGCGAAGCTTCCGTCTCAGTGATATAATATTGAGGAAAATTTTTATGAATGCAAAGAAAACGAGAACCTGTTTTCTTCATATTCAATATCTCCTTTTTAGATAAACCTAAATGTGTTTTTAGCAAATATTCTAAGGCATGG
>JAPLFE010000153.1 GCA_026390855.1 Chlorobiales bacterium
ATGAAAAAGAAAATATTGAACTACGACCAGAGAGTCTTCCAATATACCAAGCAGAACAACTAGTAATCAACGACAAATATTACTACTCCGTTGAAATACCTGTTAATTCGTTTAGAACGTTTGATATATTTACAGATTCTAAAGAATTTAACTCTTCAAGCAATAAGACTATAGAAAGTATTGATGTTAGCTCCGACCCATATTCTCTTGATGGTTTTGTAAACGACTGTATTGAGCAGAATGATTTTTCAAAGAAAGTAGTTGTAAAGTTCTATACAAAACAACCATTAAATCCAATAATTCTTGATACATTAAAGAAACTCAATTCGTTATTAAGCAGCTTTGGCGGAGCACTTTTCATTCTGGAAGAAGAATCGATATCATCCGATTATCAAGTTGGAGCGAAAACCCAAGAAATGCTTATTAAGTATTGGGGTGAAAATGCTGCTTTCAGATATATATCAGTTTATGATAACCCAAATATTGGTAATAAAATAACAGAATTGTCTCAAGGCCTTATTGTTGAAACAATAATAAATGAATACGAAAATTCACAAGGTGATGAACCTTGTAGGGATTTATTCTTAACTGCTCCTACAGGAGCAGGCAAGTCACTGCTTTTTCAATTGCCCGCATTCTATGTATCAGAAAAAGGTCATGTAACAATAGTAGTTTCTCCATTGATAGCATTAATGAAGGATCAAGTCTCTGCAATAATCAAAGATCGCAACTTTGATAAAGTAGCTTATATTAATAGCGAACTGAGTTTAATTGATCGTGAACGGATTATAGAAAGTTGCAAAAGTGGTGAAATTGATATTCTTTATATGTCTCCCGAGTTGTTGCTATCATACGATATCACTCATTTTGTTGGTTCTAGGAGACTTGGTTTGCTAGTAATTGATGAAGCGCACCTTATAACGACTTGGGGGCGAGACTTCAGAGTTGATTATTGGTTTCTTGGAAACCACATTAGAAAAATAAGAAAGTATCATAACCTAAGATTTCCTATGGTTGCAGTTACTGCAACTGCAATATATGGTGGTGCCAATGATATGGTATTTGACAGCATAGATAGTTTGGTAATGCACAATCCACATATATATATTGGTCAGGTTAAGCGAGATGATATTGATTTTATTATAAACACGTATGAAAAATTTACTAGTAACTACGAATCAAGCAAAATAAATCAAACCGTAAACTTTATTAAACAAATACACGAATTAGAAGTGAAAACGTTAGTTTACACTCCTTACACAAAACATATTCGTCAAATTTTAGATCAACTTAATTCCGATTTGCCAAATGTTGCGACAGGTTATTATGGCTCATTAGATGCGCTGAACAAAGAATTCGCTTACAGACAATTTAAAAGCGGCGAAAGAAAAATTATGATTTCTACCAAGGCTTTTGGAATGGGAATTGATATATCTGATATTCAAGTCGTTTATCATCATGCACCATCAGGATTGCTTCCTGACTTTGTTCAAGAACTTGGTAGGGTTGCTAGAAAACCAGAAATAAAAGGTTTTGCGGCTTTAAATTATTCTTCTCAAGATCAACGATATACTAAAGCTCTTCACGGAATGTCTGCCATAAGGCAGTATCAGATAAAAGAAGTGTTGAAAAAAATTCACAAAACTTTAATGATGATTGAAAAGGATTATTTGGCTAAAAACCGATTCAATGTTATCATAGCAAGACCAAAGAAACTTTTTGTGAAAGTGTATGCCAGAGTATCTGATCAAGATATGAATACGCTTACTATCAAATACTTAAATACGTTCAAGATTATTGGAATGTCTGGCAACGGCAATAACATTATAGAAATTGATCTTGATAAACTCTGGTATGATCATTTTGTAAACAAAAGCTTTCCAATCCTAAAGAGAGATTTTTATACAGGTAATCTATTTAAAGATGATCGAATTAAATTGATTCCACAACTAAAGATGTCTTTTGAACGGCTTGATAGCTTCAGTAACATCTTCAACAAACTTCAAAAGCTTTTAGAATTTGTTAAAAATGTAATTAGCAACACAAAAGGCTTCTTCAAGCAATACGACTTTCAGCAAAAATTGAACAATATCCCTATTGATTCTGAAAAGTCTGAAAAGCTTTCCAAATTTATTTTGTCATCATATTCTGGGCGTCTTATTCAACCTGGAGTTATTGAACAAAATGCCTTTTTACAACAACGAAAAAGTATAGATGGTTTTGAATATAGAGTATTTAATAATAGATATTTACAGAGTTTTTCGGATTTAATAAGTCGGTTGAAAGATCTTTTTGAAAATGCTGATAGTTCAACAATAGAAAGGTATGTTACTAATACAGAAACCAGCTCGATTAATTATGTGAGACTTGGCTACTTTATGGAGATCCTTGATTTAGGGACTTTTGAGATTAAAGGTGGTGAAAATCCGATGGTTTTTATTCGTATTAACGATCCGAGTAGAATTGAACGAGATGCTAATAGTTCAATTTATTCAAATAGTCTGCTATCAAAAACATTGGAAAGGCACGATTTGAGTAACCAAATCTTTGATCATTTCTTTTTGAGAAGTTTCACTAATGTAGAACGTTGGGATTTCATCGAAAGCCCGTTAACAATCACAAATGAAAGTGGAATTAGAACAAAAAAAGTTTCTGAATGGCTAAGCGATGACCCTCTGGCGTTTGATATAGTTAGAAGAATAACGCCGTTTAGAGTAAATAAAGATGTGTTTGAAATACTAATCTCAAGACTAAACGCCCATCATCCAGAATATGTCAAGAAAGTACTGGGCTTGAAATTCAAAATAGAATTCAAGGGATATTCAAAACTTGTTAATGCTATTGTGCCATATAATACAAAACCTGTAGAGTTTTATAAATGGTGGTGTTCAAATAAGGAAGATATAGTTATGACATTAGATGAAAAAATTAAACTGTTTAATAAAGTGTATAGACTAAAGTCAAGTGTATTGAAATCTGAGCATAAAAAGCTGATAACCATAGTTTAACTACGCACAACACTGGGTGATTAGGTGGCGTTACCCCAATATTGCCGCTATCGAGGTTAAAAGCCTAGCAGTCATTCCGCTCAGCACTTGCCCGGCGTTGCACTCCGCCCTGTCCTGTCCTGTCACGTTGCTTGCCTGAGTAGGTTCCGGGACGTTGTGAATAAAGTACACTCTCTGGTTGAAAAGAAGGGTGCGGAGGTGTTATTTTGTAATCCTGCAAGGGTGACGTATATCTTCAGGACATAGGGATGGTGATGCATGAGAGAAATGAATACATTAGACTTAACAACTATATGTATGGTGTAGTTTGATAAGGAATTGATAAATAAGAAAATAGATAATGCCTTAGATTGCAAGATTTTAAGGAATTCTGATCAGGATGTATGCCGAAATCGATTCCCCTCATCATAAGCCCTATTTTCATGTTTATTATCAGGGTTCTCAGGCTGTTTTTTCAATTGATCCGATTGAGTCTGTCGAAGGTTCTTTAGCCGATAGACAACGTTGATTGATTGGTTGAGGCGTGGGCGGAAATTCATCAGCTTGAACTCATGTCAGATTGGGATTTGTTACAGGCAGGTAAAGCCCCACTCAGAATAGAACCGTTGCACTAAAGAAAAAAAGAGGAGGGGATTCACGATGAAACACCAAATGATAAGAGTTTCCTCTGTCGAGGCGCCGAATAATGGCTTTTTATTACGGGTGCATTTTGATGATGGCACCGTTAAGAATATTAATATCGAGCCTGTCTTGTATGACGAACTCTATGCCCATTTGAGTAGAAAGAAGCTTTTTGATAATGTTACGGTAGATGTAGAGGTTGGAACTCCTGTCTGGCCCAATGGAGCAGGTTTCGACCTTGACATGTTATACCTATGGGATGACTATGTCGATGCTTTTTCGACCCAAATGAAACAGGCTGAGCAATCGGACCGGAAATTTCCCGAGTGCGCCTAAGTGCTGGGCTCCTCATCACCCAATCACCGCAAGCATACCCATTCCCGTCTCATCCCCAGCCGGTACCTCACGACGACCCCAGCGCTCAGGCCACTTCCACTCAAGCATCCATGCTGCGGTAAACTAGCTCGTTAACAAAGCTTTTTTAATTCAGGATGAGATAGCGCATCCCAATGCATCTAACAACGCAGAATGTTTCACCGGATTCTGTGCTTTCAGTTCACCGATATTTGCAAGTTTCCATTGAACAGCTGGCAGATTGGAGCATCGAGCAACTGAAGCTGATCGAGTCAGATGGTTGGATTTGGATGATTTTCTATTGAGAGAAGAAAATGAACTCTGAGTACGAAAGGGACTATCCAAATCTTGCTGAGGAACAAGTTGAACGCGGCGAAATGAGCGAGGGTTTTACTGTTCATGTTCCAGAGGAGATTGACGTTAAGTCTATCCGCACAAGTTTGGGGTTGACGCAACCCGAATTTTCTTCACGGTTTGGTTTTGATGTTCGGGCGGTACAAGATTGGGAACAAAAACGCCGTCAACCTGATAGGTCGGCACGAATTCTTTTAACCGTCATTGCCCATGAACCTGAAGCAGTCAGCAGGGCTTTAGCGCGTTAGTGCTGATGATGGTATTCATCATTTTTCTGTTGATTCGCTTGTATTCCTTGCAGCTTCACGGCGCTTGATGATTTCTTCAGCCGTAAGCCGGACAACATGCCCATCAATCATAGTAATAATCGCTGTATTGGTTCTAATAGCCAGATCCTCAGCAGCTTTCCCTGCACGTTGCATTGCGGCATATGACCCTGCCATGTCTGGGTCGGGGGATAATCGAATGTCTTTTGTATTCATAGTTAGCTCCATTCAATTAGTTTTGGCGGAGTGAGTGTTCCATCGTAAAGAGCCCAGGAGTCTACAATAGCCCGATATTTGTTTCGAAAATGTATGAGTCCTGCTGCAAACCGACGACGAATAATTGCTTCAGGAATATTATGTCCGCCTTGCCGGACACGTTATCATCGTTGTGCCAGCTCCTTGGGAAGGTTAAGAGCGTATTTATTAGTATAGACCCCACCCTTGACAATGCTTCTCGGACCTTTGCTTGAACCTGCATGGAATAAAGAGCCCCCTGCCAAGTAACCTCTTCCCCTGGCCGCTTGAGAGCTCCAGTACCGATAGCCTCCAGCCATCCGCTTTTACGGTAATATTTCTGGAGGTCATGCGATATACCCAGCCGCTCGAGCCATGAAGATAACGCAACAGTTCCCTGTATATGATTCGCAAGAGTTACTTTTAATTTATTTCTCTTTTCGGTAGTCATACTACCAATATCATATTATTTATAACTATAGAGTAAATCGAAACTGATGAGAACCGTTCGTGGTTATGCAGGCACAAGAACCCAAAGCTTTTTTGACAAACTATTCCAGGGTGAAAAGCAGAGCCATGCGGTTTAAAAGCTATCTCCATGCCAAAATCTTAAGGCTTCATTGAACTGCCAACATGATCCTTATCTAGCTGGTAGCATTTTTGTTTTGAAGGGTCCCGAAAATCTCCAAGTTGCTGCAGAAGTTCATCCTCCGCCAACGCATTATCTCAGAAAAATGTAACTTGTGCTTTATACGCAGGTATCGCGGATGTAATGATAGCCTTGACTGAAGCACCATGATCATAGCACCGATTGGCGTCATCAATACCCCTTACAAAACAAAGGAAGAGTGTCCGATTCAACCGCTCTACTCCTCTGACTCCCTTGGCAGAGTGGAAGTATTTACTGAATATGAGCAGGGGTTGAAAGATATTGAAACCTTCTCCCACCTTTATCTGCTCTACCATTTTGATCGGGCCGGCAGGATTGATCTGGTCCGCTCAACCTTCCTTGACGATGAACCCCACGGCATCTATGCGTCACATCATCCCTGCAGGCCAAATGGCATAGGGTTATCAATCGTGAAACTGGTGCGTCGCGATAGGAATATCCTGTTTATTGAAGGGGTTGATATGCTGGACAAGACACCCCTTCTTGATATAAAACCTTACCTCCCTCAGTATGATGCTATCCTTGATGCTTCTCAAGGTTGGACAGCCGGTAAACAAAGGCGCCCGAAACCGGAAGGGAGAGAGTAGATCATAAAGTCTGAAATCATGATATAAAAAGTGAATTAATCGAGGTGCTCCTCATATGAAAGGTAAAAAAAGTTGGCGCAAAGTCCGGGCAGCTCACCGGGCAGAGAAGCCTATGAAAAAGGTGATGCGGAACCTTTCAAAAACCATAGGCAAGCCTGCCGGTACTCTCCAGCACATTGGAGAACAGAAAACCGACTTCCCGTCCATAACGGTTTTTGGTTACGATGAAGATCACGAATTTCACATGCCGCTCAAGAGCATTGCCGAATGCGCAGCCTTGAAGGATAAAGAGAAGGTTCTGTGGGTTAATATTGACGGTCTTCATGATGTGTCGGTCATTGAAGCGGTCGGCAAGCTTTTCGATATTCATCCGCTTACCCTCGAAGATATTCTGCATACCGAGCAGCGTTCCAAAATAGAGGACTTTGAACGCTACCTGTTTCTTGTGTTCAAAGCACTTGATTATGATCCTCAAACAGGCGAGATCTCTGAAGAGCAGATGAGTCTGGTGATCGGCAGCAATTTTGTTCTGACGTTCCAGGAAAAACCGGGAGACATGTTTGACGCTCTCAGGGCAAGGATAATAAACCCCGGGACACCAATCAGAAAGCGGGGAGCGGACTACCTTGCCTATGGCTTGATTGATGCTATCGTCGACAGTTATTTTGTTATACTTGAACAACTTGAAAGCCGGATTGAACTTCTCGACCAAGAGTTGTTTGAAACATCAGGGCGTGACACATTTGAGTCCATCTATGGACTGAAAAAGGAGCTTATTCTTTTAAGAAAATCGGTAAGACCGATGAGGGAGATCATCAACAGTATCAGCAGGGAACACTATACGGTCATTGATGATAAAGCCACCTGGCCTTTTTTCAGGGATGTCTACGACAATGTCATTTTTATCAATGAAACCATTGAAACCTATCGTGATATCGTTATCGGCATGTACGATACATGGCTTGCCATTGTCAACAACCGAATGAACGAAATCATGAAGGTGCTGACCACCATTGCTACGGTATTTATGCCGCTTTCTTTTCTTACCGGAGTCTATGGAATGAATTTTCGGTTTATGCCGGGACTCGAATGGCATTGGGGCTTTTTTGCACTGCTTGGATTCATGGGGATGGTTGTTTCCGGAATGATGGTTTACTTTCGGACAAGAAAGTGGTTTTAGCCAAATGCAGCGCAGAACCCGGAGTGTTACCAGATCATTACTTTTGTTATCCGCAGATGAAGGTTATCGTCTCAACAGCCCTTTTATTAGCTAAAAACTCCAAATAAAGGGGGTTATGTGGTCATGTTATTTTTCCAGTGACAAAGTAATCCGCTACTACTCTCTTTGCCGATAGCAACTCTTAAAATGTTGCAGTCGAAAAAATAGGTGCTTTGTGAGGTTTTTTGTGGGGCAAGTTTCAGCGTAATCTCTCCAATCACGACGCAGGTTTGCCAGTGACCACCCGAATGAGCAAGGCAAGGGTTAACGCCGTAACGATGAAACTTGCAATGAAGACAAGATGCCAGCTCAGAGCGAGCCCCACCATCACGGGAGCACCATAACTCGTGCCGCTTGCCTTGAGGAGACTGACTGTCTTCACCTCACCATTTGGAGCACGCAACTGACAGTCACCCTCAGATACCCTATGCGAAGCATTGATGGTCGGATCCAGAGGGACATATCCGATATAGGTCATGCCTCTCGATTCTGCATACTGGCGGCAAGTTGGCTCCACATACGATGTAATCGCCCAGTGCATCGAAAGATAGGTTAACAATCCCGCACCACACACAATAAAAATAATATTGAACCAATGCCTCGGTTTCATAGCATATCTCATTGAACCAATTTCATATAGCTCAGTTTTACACTGATAACAGTACAAGGAAAGTAAGTATTATATGTGACACAATATCTAACTGGCATATTTTTCACTACCCAGTCACCAGTACATAATTTCCATAAAGGCTGAGTGTTATGCCGAGCTGGGGCTCTGCGTTCCCGGGATTAACCTTTGGAGCTGCATCTATGATCATGGGACAGGTTCAGAACATGCAAGACTCGTTATTACAACTCGCTTTGCATGCCTGAATTTGTCTATAACTTAAGGTATTTCTTGGGTTTGGTGCTAATATTCGCTAAATAATACTTTGGGTTGAAGTAAAACCTCAGGGATTGATTATGCGTTATTCTGTTTCAATATTCTCCCGGGTTTTGTTTTTTTTTAAACATTATAAAGGAACATTAAAGTGAGTTGTTTGGGTGAGATCGGTGAAGTATGACGGGCATCAGTATGTTATGAACTCTAAATTTATTTGCTTAAAATAATATGGGGTGTCTAAGTTTTTTTATGATTCCACGTGTTCATTAACAGCAGATAAAATAACTTGATAGGAGAAACAACGGAAATATTTTTTTGCAGCCTGACAGTTTACTCTGTGTCCGATTTCGTCAAGTGTTATTTCTGTTGGTGTTACTTTAAATTGGCCAGATAAGAAATTTTTTATGACGAACAGACAGAGCAAAAAAAAACTGCTTCAGAACATGGATATTTTGCAGTTGACTGCTGAACAAGAGCAATTTTTCAGCAAAACTGTTATTGATTCTATTCATGGGTCTTTTTTTATGCTCGATGCAGATGCTCGACTTGTAAGGTGGAATGATTTTTTGCGAGATGAAATCACCGGGAGACCCGAAAGCGGGATGGAAGGGGCTGATGTTATAGAGTTTTTTCATCCAGATGACCGCCCGCTTGTAACCCAGACAATACAAAATGTCCTGAATGAGGGTGCTGAAGAGCTTATTGAGGTTAGATCGTTTATTCACGGAGGACCTGAAATTTGCTGGCGACTGATTACCGGCAGAAGAATAGTCATCGATGGCAAGCCCTTTGTTATTGGTATGGGCATGGATATAACTGAGCGCAAGAAGGCAGAACAGGCATTGTTTAAAAGCGAGGAGCGCTTCAAGAAGCTTTTTGAATGCCATTCTGCAATCAAGATTCTTATTGATCCGGATACGGGTAATATTATTGATGCCAACCATGCTGCTGCTGAGTTTTACGGATGGTCAGTCGAAGAGCTCAAGCAAATGAACCTGCACCACATAAATCACATTTCACCTGAAGACATAAAAGCTAATTTGGACAAAATCAGATCGTCCGAGAAAAACCAGTTTTTATTTCGTCACCACAGAGCAGATGGTTCTATTCGTGATGTTGAGGTGTTCAGCAGCAATATTGTGTTTGAGGATAAAGATCATCTCTATGCTATTATCTATGACGTCACTGAACGCATGCGTTATGAGTCGCTCACTGCGTTCCGTTTACGTTTTCTCGAGATAGCAGAGACAAGTTCAGTTGACAAAATGCTGAAAATTGCTCTTGATGAAGCCGAGCGAATGACTGGAAGTTCGATTGGCTTTTTCCACTTTGTAGAGGATGACCAGACAGCAATTTCAACGCAGACATGGTCGACCAATACCATAAAGGGATCATGCGAGGCGAAGGAAAATGAAGTGGACTTTCAACTGAAAGACTCCGCAGTATGGATGGATACCATAAGGACTCAGAAAGCGGTGATTTACAATGATGACGGAGCGATCAAGTATTACAAGGTGATGCAGGATCTCTATACTGATGTAAGATGTGAACTGATTGTTCCTGTAATACGTGGAAATAAAGTAAGTGCCGTTGTGGGGGTTGGAAACAAACGAGGTGCATATGATAAGGATGATATCGAAATGCTGGAAACCCTGGCTGATATAACGTGGGATATTGTTGCTCGTAAGCGGTCAGAGTTGTCGGAACAGGACACACGGGATGCATTGATTCAATCCCAAAAAATGGAACTTATTGGACAGCTTGCCGGAGGGATTGCCCATGATTTCAACAATATGCTTGGGGTAATTATTGGTAATATAGAGATGGCTATTGATCGGCAGACTATTGAAGAACCACTTCGCCATAACCTCAAGGATATTCTTAAAGCTACTGAGCGTTCAGCCAACTTGACCCGCCAATTACTTGCTTTTGCCAGAAAGCAACCTGTGATGCCAATAGTGCTCGATCTGAATAACATTGTTGAGAATATGCTCAGTATGCTCAGGCGGTTGATTGGTGAAAATATTGCCATTGTCTGGATTCCCTGCAAGCAGAGTGCTTTAGTAAAAGTAGATCCTTCACAGATAGACCAGATTCTTATCAACCTTTGTGTCAATGCCCGTGACGCCATAAGTGGTATTGGTAAAATTACCATCGAAACAGGGGTAATCAGTGTTGATAAGGCGGATTGTGGGACTGTTTCGCCCTGCAAGGTACCTGGAGAGTATGTAATACTTTCAATTACTGATGACGGTTGTGGTATTGAAAAAGAGCATTTATTCCATATTTTCGAACCTTTTTTTACGACCAAGGATGAAGGTGCTGCGACTGGTTTAGGTCTTTCGACTGTGTATGGAATTGTAAAACAGAACATGGGTTGTATTGACTTCCAGAGTAAGATGAACCAGGGGACGACGTTCAATATTTATTTGCCTCGTCATAAAGGTTACTCTGATCCGGATGAGGGCGGGCAACCTGAATCATCGGATGATGACCGCAAAAAAACAATCCTCCTTGTAGAAGATGAACCTGAAATCCTGCATCTTTGCGAGAGTATGCTTAAAAAAAATGGATACATCGTGCTTTCGGTCACCAAACCTCATGATGCAATTCAAATAGCTGCAAAGTACCCAGGGGAAATTAATTTACTTTTGACTGATGTGGTTATGCCTGAGATGAATGGATCGGACCTTTCCAAAAAGCTTCAGTCGAGCATCCCGAACCTGAAAACGCTTTTTATGTCGGGTTATACGGCTGATGTTTTTTTATCACAGAAAGCACGTCGCGACAACATTCATTTTATACAGAAACCTTTTTCATTTCGTTCGCTGATCGGGTCTGTGCGGGAAATACTTAGCCTGGATGAGCAATAGCTTTGAACGGTAGCGATGCGGATGCGTGTTATGAATCCTATTCTGTTTAGTCCAATAACAAGAAAAGCTCCTTCTTTCAAAGGAGCTTTTCTTTATCTATAGAATACTGATGACTGCTGTTATCATGTAATCATCATCATCACCATTCGCTTCGAAAGCCATCAATATTCTTTGTTCTTGATTGTAGTGAAGTGAAACCTTACTTGGTTGCTTCTGGAGCAGCAGCTTCTGCCTTTACTTCAGCCTTTTCAGCTGCTTCCTACTTCTTACTACGCACACCATTTGTTTTTCTTTCAAAAAACTTTCCAAGTCGTAAAAATCCTGCTGCCTTCACAGACGGTTATCAGTCAATAAGTACGCTGAATTTATGGCGATTAGCATGAAAATTACCAAGATTTACAAAACTCAACAGCCATATATGAGTTTTCTATGGCGTACGAATTGATTTTGAGAAATCGAATATTGATAGATACATCCTCCGCTTCTTAATGTCATATATTTATATGTGTAAAAGTTTTTTAAAAATCATATTAATACTGCGTTCAGTGTTTTTTTATTAATTATTATATATTTTTTATATGTAATTAAGGTAAAAACAGGTACTTTCTGAGGAGTTACAAGCAGTTAAATGAGTTTCAGTGTTCTACTGCACTAACCGATGAAAAAGGAGCTACAAGTGAGCATGATTACCGTTAAGGATGGGACGCAGATTTATTATAAGGATTGGGGAGCAGGACAGCCTGTAGTGTTCAGTCATGGCTGGCCACTCAATTCCGATAGTTGGGAGGCTCAGATGGTGTTCCTCGGCTCCAAAGGATACAGGTGCATTGCTCATGACCGTCGTGGGCATGGAAGGTCGAGCCAGCCATGGAATGGTAATGACTGTGGCTGGCAGGATGGATGCCGTGACAGCTCCAGAGTATGAGAAAAAGGTCAATGATCTTATTGCTGATGGTGAAACGAATTTTGTCGTTGATTTTGAACAACTCGATTATATAAGCAGTGCCGGGTTGAGGGCTCTGCTTGCCAGTGCCAAGAAAATCAAGGGGAAGAGTGGTAACATACTTCTGGCAAATATCAGGGGATCGGTCAAGGAGGTATTCGATATTTCAGGGTTTGGTACTATTTTTCCGATGCATGATTCTGTGGCCAGTGCGTTGAGTGCTTCGGTTGGGTAAATGTCGGAGAAATTCCATAAAATATTTGCTGCCAACGTTGACAAACTTGTTGAAGTCACCGAATTTGTTGAGGAGTGTGCTGATCATTTCAAGCTTGAGGCAAAGAAAAAGTTTGGACTGTTGGTTGCTCTTGAGGAGGCGTTTGTCAATATCTGCAGTTATGCCTATCCGGATCGAGATGGTCTGGTTGAGATTTTCTCGGAAGAGGATGGTGACTCTTTTGTTTTGGAAATAACAGATAGCGGTCACCCGTTTAACGTGTTGTCCTTGCCTGATCCTGACGTATCTCTGGATATCCAGAATCGTGAAATTGGTGGCTTGGGTGTCTATTTTATTCGCAGATTGACTGATAATGTCAGTTACCGGAGGGAGAATGATCACAATATATTGAGGCTGGTTTTGAATCGCACATCTTAAATGGCTACTTCCTCAACAGCATTGTCCTCATGAATAAGAAGCCAGCCAATATCATCTATGGTGTTGCGGATTGCCAATCCTGTTTATTTGCCGGGTTCCATTCTCGCTGCCCATATCGGTGGCTTGGGCCTTGCATTCGGTATGACCCTATGATTGTATTGAACCTTTGTTGTATCCGGAACACCTTCTACAATAAGTCTGGCATGATAATCGGAGGGTGTGTATTTGTCTTTTTCTCCGACAAGTATCAGTTATGTGGGATTTCTCATTTTCAAAAATGAGGAATAAAAGGTATTTTTTTTCGAGTACATCTGTATCCCCTTACTCAAAGTACATAGTTCCGAGTGTAGTTCATTTGTTACATGTTGCGTTTTAAATGCATTTCCGGCATGGTTTGATGCTGGTTGTGGTAATTGAAACTTTCAGAACACAATGGAGGCAAACTATGCGAATCCTCTCTCTTGATGGTGGTGGCATCCGGGGCATTATCCCTGGACAGGTGCTGGTTGCTCTTGAACAAAAGTTGCAGAAAATTTCTGGTAAAGCGGAGATGCGTATTGCTGATGCTTTTGATTTGATTGCTGGAACGAGTACTGGTGGTATTCTTACTTGCTTGTATCTTTGCCCGGAGGGGAGTAAACCAAGGCCAAAGTTTTCTGCCCAGGAAGCGGTAGACCTTTATCTTCAAAACGGAGATAACATTTTTGATGTTTCTGTTTTTAAGAATATTGAATCGCTTGGTGGTTTGAGTGATGAAAAATACTCTGCACATGTTCTTGAAAAAACGTTGAAGGAGTATCTGGGTGATCTGAAGTTGAGTGATATGCTTAAGCCTTGTTTGATTACTGCTTACGATATTACTCGCCGAAAGGCTCAGTTTTTCAACAGTGCGGATGTTGCCAAGAAAGGGAATGGCTGGGATTTTTATCTGCGAGACGTTGCACGAGCGACTTCTGCAGCGCCAACCTACTTTGAACCTGCCAACATTTCGGCACTGGACCGGCAAGTTTATCCTCTTATTGATGGTGGGGTTTTTGCGAATAATCCAGCTATGTGTGCTTGTGTCGAAGCTTTTAACCTGCAACCAAAGTTGAAAGTGAACGACTTGAAAGTGCTTTCGCTTGGTACTGGAGAAGTTGATAAATCATACCATTATTCTGAAGCTAAAAACTGGGGAAAACTTGGCTGGATTGGACCTGTGCTGGACGTCATGATGTCGGGTGTTTCGGAGACAGTTGATTTTCAAATACAAAAACTGTTCAACAGCGCAGGATGTTCGGATCAGTACCTGCGGTTACAGCTTAATTTACAGGATTATCCTGATGTAGATCCCGCGATGGATAATGCTTCCGAACATAATATGACAGCATTAGAGAGCGCTGGGCAACAATTGGCTCTTGATTCAGAACATGAATTGACGATGTTTGCAAAAATGTTGTTAGGGAGTTGAACTTTAACCTGTATAAAGCCTACTTGAGAAACACGTGTCTGCCCGCCGGGGGGCGTAATCGGTGGGTAGATACGATTGAGTATTTCAGGGAAGAGCGGTGGTTATTCCGTGCCATGATATGGCTTTTCACTGATTTCGACAGCAAATTGAGACTCCATCATGTTTGAAATGTGTGGTCAATGCTTTTATTTGCCGCTTAAATTCTTACGAAAAAACCTGCGTTTGCGTAATTTAAAGGTGGGTTATAAATTTAATAATAGTAAATGAGTATTCAGTTCACTACAAGAGTTGATGGGTCTACTCTTTTTGTTTGCGCTTCCGGTTTTGACGATAGTCTTGTTGACGTAAAAAATTATGGCATGGGTGTGCTTACTGCCTGCCTGGAAAATAACGTGAGCAATGTTCTTTGCGACGAAACCGATCTGGAGTATCGGCTTGGAACTTTCGATACCTATTACGCGGGAGAATTTCTTGCTGAACATGTTCCTAAATTATCGAGAGCTGCGATTGTTTGCCATCCAGCGCATTTGGATAGTGCGAGCTTTTTTGAAAATGTTGTTGTCAACCGTGGACTTACATTGCGTGTTTTTACAGACATTGACACTGCAAAGTGCTGGTTATCAGTACCATGAGTTTTACCGGGTTTTTCTGCGGAAGCTCTGAGGTTTAGATACGCTCTTTTTTTTTAATGAGTGATGCTAAAAAAAAAATGCTGTTCCTGTTGAACGGTTTACCGGATCTGTGGAAAGGGTCTCATGTTAAAGTGAAGGTTCTCTTTTTTGGGTTTTGCGGATCAAGGTAAAAGGGTAGCGTTATTTTATTACCGTTATTGGTTCTGCAGCGTCAGTAACTCCTGGCGAATATATCGAGTGTATGGAGACTTTTGATTTAATATCAGAGAACTTGTTTTAGACTCGTTCTCTGATATTAAATTATTTTTCATAGAGAGTATAGTGTTAATCCGCGATGCAACGAACCGATAACCCATCTACTTTTTCTTCACTGCTGCGGACGAGAGTTGGGAGGTGATGGTTTAATACTCTGTACCATGCAGTCGTGGTTGAGTATTCTGAATTGGACCAGAAATAGGCACTTTCACCTATAAAGTTAAATTTCCCATCAATTCCCCTCAAGCCACTTGGGAGTGCACTGAAATTACTGCTATTGTTGCCTCCTACATTCGGACTTTGCCATTGTGATATTCCGCTGAATTTCATTTTTCCTCCGGCAATTTTTTCTCCCCCTAATGCACTGGTCGCTGTTGTCCATTCTTTATCGCTTGGTATATGCCATCCTAAAGGAGCAAGGCCTCGGGGATCATGCACAGCAAACCAATTATATAATTTTCCATATTTTTTCCCGTGAGCTGGATCATTATTATAATAACTCCATACCCCCTCTCCATTAGCACCTGCATCATTCCATTCTTCGCTAGTTTTTGCCTGACGGATGAGATCTCCATTTCGATATTTGGAAACGTTCAAGTTATCCTGCATCCAAACTTGATTGCCAATTGTTACGGATTTATAAGTGTTACTTTCAACATCGCCAAGCTGTTCGGCTTGGGTATCTGAAAAGGACGTCATCAATGTAATTACAATAATAAGTAATCCATACAATACGTTGTGGTTGTGTTTCATGGATTGATTGTTTGATTCAAATGGATTTTTCATAGCGATAATGTCTTGATTAATGTTGGGAGTTTGGTTTTTTCTTAAATATTCTTTTCTGCTAGAAAGATATCACAGTCAATCTTAAAGAATCCTGAAGTTATACTTAAAAAACTGCTAAAATTATCAGCGTTATCATACAGAGTCGTACCCTTTTTATACCTCCCGAAAGAATCGTGTGCGATTGAACGAGTGACTTTGAGGACAGTGCTGTGCCTGTAACTTTCTATAAAATTGTGGTATGTGCGAGAGGTAAGGAGGTTTTTTGAGTTGAAGAGCTGAAAATAGCCGGATATCCAGCACGCGATTCAAAATGTTAGGGCATTTTTGAATAAATACTGTATTTTAAGGGAATTTTAATCTTTCGTTAATGTTCCCTTAAGGATTTGTGTCGTATTCTTAGTACGAATGAATTGCTAATACCCCCGATTCCCTGTTTTTTTTGATTGTTAGTATTGAGTTACTGTTGTTCAGTTCGGCTTGTTTCGTGTTATGTACTGTAATGCCAGATTGGATTTATTCTAATGCAGTAATAATGGTTTCCAGTTTTATTAATTAACAATCGTTAATTAATGTTGGGAATTTTATGATTTGTATTTTGGATAGTATGATGATGTTATTAATTTTTCTGCCGATTACTGGATTGTGTTGAATTGTTAGTGTGTGGCAGTTTAAGACTCTATGTTGTAACGGCAGATTATTTTATTGTTGACTCAGTGATTTGTCTGAATTATATAGCATTTTTGT
>JAPLFE010000126.1 GCA_026390855.1 Chlorobiales bacterium
AGGAGGAACCGTCCTAAAAAAAGAGGTCGTTTTATGATTAAATGGCTTCAATGTATGAACTAAAGCTTGTAGATTAAACTACGTCAAACTGCTGGTCGTTAATTGCCGAAATCTGCGGAAATCAAATTTCCGCCTACAACATGTTGATGTAAGATTATTAAAAAAAATGTTGTTTTCAGGTGCTATGCTTGACTGCCCAAATGGACGGGACAAGATCAACTTTTCGATCACAGATTCAGGAGCGCGTCCCCGGATGTCGATGGCTTTTTCTGCTGATTCCAAAAGATTGGCAACGGCATTGTCAATTGTCAACTTCTTTGCTGGGAAAGGCGGCGCTGAAAGATTTGATTGCCATGGTTCCTGAAAGCCTGAAGCCTTCGCCGTACATGACACCGATCTGTTCCCCGAAATATCTTGCGCGTGCTTCAAGCCCGGTAAGAAATTCCTTGCGTTTGATGAGCGTTTTTGGTTCCTCTGTTGTGCCTTCCCTGTAAAACTGGGAAGCGAAGGAGAGAACTCCTTTTCTGGATGCATCAAAGGTTTTCGAGACATCAACGATCAAGTCGGGTTCAAGGTGTTTGAATTGGATATAGTAAAGCAGATGTTCGGGCCGGTAGGGCTTTTGTGGTATTTCGTTCATGGTGGTAGTGAGCTGTTTCAGTCCGGCATAATAAAAGGCATCGGTTACCAGTTTTGAGGCTTTTGAGTGGTCAGGGTGGCGTTCGTCAGGAGGGTTGATAAAAACCACATCCGGCCTGAAATGCCTTATAATCCGGACAATTTCAGCAAGGTTGTTTTCTGTATAGAATAATTTAGAATCCCCCAAGTCAAGGGTCACACGACTCTGGTATCCCATAACAACTGTGGCAGCTTCAGATTCGGATTTTCTTGTTTCAGGAGTTCCAAGTGTACCCATCTCACCCCTTGTGAGGTCGCATACTGCAACTGCATGTCCTTCGTTCATGATTTTCAGAAGAGTAGCTCCGCATGCCAGCTCAACGTCGTCAGGATGAGCCCCAAAAGCAAGCGCATAGACTTTTTCAGCTGAACTTTCCAATTGTCTTGTCATTATTCGTGTTATATTTAGAGCCCTTATGTGATGATAATATGATTTGTACTCATGTTGAAAGTAAAAATTGTTCGACTTAATAAACAAGCTGTACTTCCAGTTTATGCTACTGCTCATGCAGCAGGAATGGATATTTCTGCATGCATTGATGACCCCATAACCATCGAGCCATTTAAAACTGCGTTGATTCCATCAGGGTTTGCTCTTGAGTTGCCCGAAGGGTATGAGGCGCAGCTTCGTCCTAGAAGCGGCCTCGCATTGCGCTCTTTAATATCACTTCCGAACACCCCAGCAACTATTGATGCTGATTATCGAGGAGAGGTTAAGGTGATTCTCATCAACTATGGCATGGAGCCGTTTACTGTTCGTCATGGCGACCGCATAGCGCAGATGGTGGTTGCAAAAGTTGAACAGGTTTGCTTTGAAGAGGTAGAAGAACTTAGCACGACTGGACGAGGTGAAGGGGGGTTTGGCCATACAGGAACAACCTCTGTGTGACCAAAACGAGAAATTAACTGCATGTGAAAGTCAAAGAATTATCCCGTTTTCAGATTCTCGAGACCGAACTTATCCAGTTTCCGATAGAGTGTTGCTCGACCTATCCCGAGCATACGGGCTGTTCTTGTGAGATTGCCGTTAGAAGCCTTGTAGGCCTTGATGATTGCATCCCGTTCGTGCTCTTCAAGCGAGAATGATGTATTGTTGCCGTTCCTGTCGTGAGGGATGAATTCTTCCTGAGTTTCAGGAAGTTTCTTTTCAGTCGAGCTTGCAGACGTTGAGCCGGGGATCAGAGCTGTTTGCAATGTTTCAATGATGTTTCCCTTTCTGGTCACTGCCGAGCGTTGGACTGCATTTCTGAGCTCACGGATATTTCCCGGCCATTGATAATTTTCAAGGATCTTAATCGCCTCAGGGTTGAACTGCAGCGGGCCAATATTGTTTGCTCTTGAAAACTCGTCTAAAAAATGTTTGGCGAGAATTGGAATGTCTTCAGGCCTTTCGCGTAGTGGCGGTAGAAAAAGCAGGAATTCTTCGAGTCGATAGTAAAGATCTTCTCTGAAAAGATTGTTTTTTATGGCTTGGGCAAAATCTCTATTGGTAGCTGAAATGATTCGAATGTCAATGTTTTTTTCCGTTTTTTCTCCTACTCTCCGGATTTTTCTTTCCTGCAACACACGAAGAATCTTTGCCTGGACCTCGGAATCCATGTCGCCGATCTCGTCTAAAAATAAAGTGCCTTGGTCAGCTTGTTCAAAAAAGCCAATATGATCTTTTTCTGCGCCGGTGAAAGAGCCTTTGACATGGCCAAAAAGAATGCTGTCCGCCAGATTGTTTGAAATTGCAGCGCAGTTGATCGAAACAAACGGTCCGTTTTTCCGTTTACTACCGTTGTGAATGGCCTGAGCAAACAATTCCTTACCGGTTCCACTTTCGCCAATTATAAGCACGTTCAGCTCAGTATCCATGACTAGTCTAACCTGCTCCAGAGTCTGTTTGATCGCTGCGCTTTTTCCAATTATACTATGAAACAGTTCCTTGTTTATCAGTCCTTTTTGCATCACTTGTACCTCTTTTTTCAAAGAGGACTCAGCTAATGCATTACGCATGCCAAGTTCAAGGCGTTCAAAGTTCAAAGGTTTGGTCAGATACTCTAATGCTCCAAGCTTAATGCATTTTACAGCATCGGGGATATCATTTGAGGCAGTCACCATGATGACTGGTGTGGTAATTTTGTGAGCCTTTAAGTATAGCATTACCTCAAAGCCGTTTTTCTTCGGCATGTTGATATCTAAAAGAATAACGTCTATAGGCTGTTCTGAAATGCATTGTATACACTCATCCCCGTCTTCTGCCGTTAGTGCGGTATACCCTAATTTCTGAACATAATGAGTAATAATCTGACGTGAAGTATTGTCATCGTCAGCAATAAGAACCACCTTCTTTCGTAGTAAGTCCATTGTTCTGTTGGAATAATGGCTATTATTATCTTCTTTCAATGCATTTATCCTTTTTTAGCGGGCCAGGGGAGAAAAAATGCTTGAAAATCCCTAATTAAGTAACTATCAGGGATTTTCAAAAGTTTCAATATAGCTTTGACTGTTCAGGTAATACAGAAAAAAAGCGCGTTATTGTGCGGTTTCAATTTTTTGGTTTCAAAACAGGTGCCGGAGTTATCGTTTCCGGAACGATCTCTTTCTGAGAGAAGGGGATTTGTCTGACTTCTTTTTTCTGCCGATCTTGACCAATCTGCATTCCCGGAGAAACGATCTTATTCATAAGCTGTCCAAGCCCAGAATTAACATTGTTGAACAGGTTTTGTACTTGTCCTGAACTAACAGTAGAGTTCAGGTTCTCAAGCAGATTTTTCCATAATTTGCCAAGTTCCTGAAAAGAACTTTGTACCTGTTCTGAATTAATTGTTGCGGTAACGCCTTCTATGAGTTGTCCAGTGGTTGAGGTGACACCTTCAATAAGCTGCCCAGAAACAGAGTTGACGTTGTTGATGATTCCCTTAACTGGTTCGGAATTGATAGTTGAGGTAACTCCTTCAATCAGTTGTCCGGTAGCGGAACTTACCGAGCTTATTATTTCCTGGACTGATCCAATAGTTGAATCAATCAGGATACCTACGTTGCCAATCAGATTGGCCATGTCTCCATTGCCGACATTAGTTTCTGGATTTTTCTGGGCCGCCGGTTTTGTTGAACCTGCCGGTTTGTTGAGCTCTTCTGCTGCCATAGTTCGATGTGGTTAAGGGTAATTAGATGTAATTTGCTAAATATAACAATCTATTTACTAAGTCCTTCACCTCTCAGAGGTATTTTGAACAGTGGTAATTGTCATAATTGCTCAGGTTACAGGAAAGGTGTTTTTCCTTCAGTCTCCGTTGATATTGTCCTTGTAATATCGGATAATGGTTTCCTGGTTAACTCCAAGTGCATACATAAAATGAATGGTTCCAAAAATTATCTGCAGTTGGATTATACCATTTTTGTGATACCTTCTGGCCGACGTGGTGACCTCGGTTTCGAGAATGTGGAATTGCTCGTGTTGCTCAATGCGACTGATGATATTGATGTCTTCCATAACGAGAAGTGTTTCATCAAATCCTCCGAGGTTAAAAAAGAAAGATTTGTCAATAAAGAGCGATTGGTCCCCTCCGCGGCATACCATCCAAGGAAACTGTGTGAACCATCCATACAAGCTCATGACAGGGTGCGGATCGTTAAAGTTCATTCTGAAACATCCCGCCTTTTTCCCGGCGGCAACAGCTGAACGGATATCGTCGATAAAGGTTTCCGGCGGCATTGAATCAGCATGCAGAAAGTAGAGGATATCGCCTTTGGCAAGATGGGCTCCGGAATTCATTTGTGTGGAGCGTCCTTTTTTACTTGGGCAAACGGTCACGGGAAAATTTGAGAGGATCTTTGGGGTGCTGTCGGTACTGGCATCACTGACAATGATCTCGACCCCTTTTATCTGTTCGGTTATTGCAAGTATGGTCTGTAGCGACTGGGCAATGATTGCTTCTTCATTATATGTCGGAATGATAATGCTAATGCTTATTCCTTGAGTGTCCATAATCCGCTTTTTTTCAGGTCATCAAACGTATCAATATCCGAAAGCTCGGGTAGTAGCTCATATTGTATGGTAAGGCGTTGGAGTATAGCGATTGTATCCCTGAGTACATCGCATGTGCTCCACTGTCGGTCAAGAAAAAGTTCTGGTATGAGCATGTTAAGGCCAATAAGGTAAAATCCTCCATCGCACGCAGGCCCGATGACCGCATCTGAGTGTTCAAGCGCTGTGAATGCGGAATCGAGGATAGCGGCGCCTAATTCATAACAATCAGTTCCTATAAGCACGATATGGCGAAAGTCTGCTTCAAATCCTGTTTTGATCGCATGCAGCATTCGTTCACCAAGATCTTCACCCAGTTGTAATTGAACATTAAAATTGTCTGTGAGAAAGATATCGGTTGAAGGAATGAAGTTCGAATAATACACTGTTCGTTTTGCATCAACATTGATGGCGATATTTGCGGTATGGTTTCGGAGTTTTTCGTAAACAGCAAGGGCTTTTTCATTACCTATGGAGCTTGCCAGGCGTGTTTTTACTAATCCAAGTTCCGGATTTTTTGTAAAAATGATGAGTAATGAGTCTTCTCTCATACCAGACACCCGTGACAGCTTGAACCAGCTCCTGCCGTACATCCATAACAGTGCTGGCCGACTGTTATGAGGCGATTGCGGAGCTTTTCCTCATTGAACGAGCTTATATGCTGTGGAGCGCGCTTATCTAACGGGAGTTGGAGCATCTGGTTGAAATCACAATCGTAGAGTGTACCGTCCCAACCAACTGAAACTGTAGTCCGGCACATAAGGTTTTTCACGGCAAGGGGATTGTAGCTCTTGGCAAGCATTGACATATACTTGCAATAGTAACCGCTTTCAAGGAGATCGTTAAGAAAGCGACTGATCGGCATGTTGGTGATAGTATAGAGATGGTTGAAGACAACTCCATGCTTCTCGACGAGTTGCTTTTTAAATTCCCTTTCAAGCTGCAGTTGCTCTATTGGTAGTGAAGGGCCATCGGGGTTATAGAGTAAATTGAGCTCGAGGTTGCTTTCCTTTTTGCCGTAGCCCAGGTTGTTCAGTAGTTTCAACGCTTCGATGGATCGTTCGAAAACCCCGTACCCTCTCATATTATCAACTGTCGTTTTTGTATAACAGGGAAGTGAGGCGATAAGAGTGACCCTGTGCTGTTTGAAAAAATCGGGCAAATCACGGTATTTTTCGTTTGCGGTGAAAAGGGTAAGGTTAGACCGGACAACGATTTTTGCGTCTTGTACTCTGGTTCTTATGCTTTCAATAAACCAACGAAAATCCGGGTTCATTTCTGGCGCTCCACCTGTAATGTCGACTGTTTTTATGGAGCTTTTATCAAGAGCATCCAAGCAGTACCGCATGGTTTGGGGTGTCATGACTTCTTTGCGATCGGGTCCGGCATCAACATGGCAGTGGCGGCAGAGGAGGTTACAAACATAACCGGTGTTGATCTGCAAAATATCAATACTCGTGGAAGAGAGTGGAACGTTTCCAGATTCTTCAAGTATTTTGCTAAATGGGTGTATGCCGCAGTCAGTTTCTTCAAGCAGTTTCACTTGAGCATCAGCGGCTGCTAATATCGTGTTTTGTCGGTGTAGTGTTTGTGTTTTTTGCATAACAGGAGGATGCGAATGTTGCGTTTGTGGTTTTAAACGCTTATTGCGCTAATTCGTTCAGTTTTCGGGGCAATACTGAAAGGTCAGTAAAGAATCGCAACCCAGGAAATGCCTTTTCTGTTATCGCTTTTCCTGGGGTTTACTATTTGCTCAGACTCCGAACTTACTGAGCAGCTTTTCAGCCACCATCTTTCCACTTAGTGCAGCTCCTTCCATGGAGGCCAGATAGCGCTGATAGGTGTAATCTCCGGCAAGGAAGAAGTTTTTGACCGGGCTGATTTGGTCAGGGCGAAATTGGTCGACATCAGGGACTGCTTTGTAAACCGATTGTGGAATTTTGACAATGGACGATTTAAGCAGTTTTGCTTGACGGGATTTAGGGAACCTTTCATGGATGTCTTTCATAACAAGCTCTGTTATTACTTCGTTAGGCATACTCATGAGTTGGTGGGCTGGTGCAAGCACAAGGCTCATGACGCTACCTCCGTTTGCTGTTCCCATGCTGTTCTGGAAGTCTTCAGGACAGGTGATTGAGACATCGGCAAAGGTTGCAAAAATAGTGCCCTGCGAAAACATGAGATTATCGGTGTCTGTTATTTTTCTGTCAAACCAAAGCTGACAGTTAGCAACTGGACTTCCAACAAATTCGTGAAGGTTGCGGAAATATTTATGGGTGAGCCACTCTATAGGTACTATTTTCTTAATGTTATGTACAGGCAGTGCGGAAATATAGGCGTCAGCCTCAATTTTATGCCCATCCTGGAGTACAGCATTTTGAATTGTATGATCACTGTTCAGTTCAAACCTGTTCAGTTTAGCATCGACAAAAATGCGTCCACCCTTGCTCTGGATATATTGCCGCATTGGCTCAATCATTGAGTCGCCAGGATTTTTCCGGAAAAATGCAAACTTTGTTGCAGCATAATCGGTCCCGAAATATTTAAAAATGGTTATCATCGGTCGGGCACTGATGATGTTAGGCTCGATGAAGTTCATGGCAAGTGCAATGGCGCGCCAAAGTTTCTGAAGCGAATGTTCAGAAGCGCCTCTCAGTCGGTGCCACTCTGAATAAGTCATAGAGTCCTGGCTGCGGAAATACTCCTCATTACCTGCTAGGGCAGGGTAGAGTCCCTTGATCAGAGAAATTTTGTCCCACATGGTGAGAAAATCGGCCTGAAGACCGCCAACAACTTCTGCCCAAGGACTGGGAAGCTTTGCTTTTGTAAAACTTGAATGTTTGCCGTCGGGTTCGGCATAGATCAGTGAATGGTTTTTCCATTGATAATTATCTTCTGCGCCGACTCGTTTGAGATATTTTTGAAGTTGTTCGTAACCCCCAAAAACAATATGAAGTCCAGACTCTATGGAATCACCATCATTGTCTTTCCAGACGGATACTTTGCCGCCAAGTATCTTGCGTTTCTCATAAATCTCAACAGTGTGCCCTCGATCCACAAGTTCTATTGCTGCGCTAAGTCCTGCAACTCCTGCGCCGAAAATTGCTATTTTCACCGTTACTTATGATTTGTGATTACAAGAGATGTGGATTGCTGGAATCAAGGCGTTAATATAATTAATTATAATCCTATAAGGAAAATCATATACCGCTTGGAAAAAGCGGCGGGGCTTGAAACCTCAATCTTTCATTATTCTGAGCGCCTTGTCTATTTCCGAAATGATTTTCCTTCCCAGCAGCAGTGATGCACTTAAGACAAAGTGCAGGTCTTCAATGGCTGGACGAGGAGGTATGGGAGGAAAACCTCTTTTTTCTATTGTTTTGTCGTCTCTTTTTTGGGATACAAGCTTCTTGTTTTCTCGGGAGGGCATGGAAAAATGTTTGTTTTTTATTTCTAAAAAAACATAACTCTTACACTGGTCACTTTATGAGCTATTTCAATAAGTTGCCTAAACATAAAGAAAAGGAAAACAACTGACAACCACTTTCAGAGTCGTCGGTAATGCCGCAAAAAGAAGGTTGCTCCTAAATTATTTAAGATATTTATCGAAAAAGTTGCGAATCCTAAAGAAACTGATTGTTTTTTTCTTATTATTATTTAATTTCCAACAAAATTGAATTAAACAAAATCAATCTTATGTCGGGCCACCTTGATCTGATCGACCTTAAAATTATTGAGTCTCTTGGAGAAAACGGTAGAGTGCGATTGAGCGAACTTGCTGAAGTCGTTGGCCTTTCAATCCCGTCTGTCAGTGAGCGGCTCGATAAGCTGCAGAAGAATGGCATTATCAAAGGCTTTTCCATGGAGGTTGATGAACGGCAGCTTGGCTTTGATATTCATGCTTTTGTAAGGGTTAGAATTGATTCCTCAAAGCATTACAAGTCATTTATGGAGCATGTGATGAAAGAGGATGAGATCATGGAGTGTTTTTCTGTTACCGGTGAGGGCTCGCATATATTAAAAGTCATGACCCATAACACCGCGTCCCTTGAAATGTTTCTTTCAAGAATACAGAGTTGGCCCGGTGTTCTGTCAACCAATACCAGTTTTGTGCTTTCACAGTTGAAGAAAAATAAAAAGATCAGTGCGGAAATTGTTCGCACTAACCTTCAGGACCGTCAGGTACTGATAACGTTTGATGAAAAAAAATCAAGGAAATAAAAAAATAAGAAGGTTTCATTTTTTCGGAGACAACACACACCAATATCATGCAAATCAACAAGGAGGGTCTTTTGAAGAGCGATAGTAAAATTCCAGTTTCCACCTACTTTGGTTCGATGACCTTTGATCAGAAGGCCATGCGCGCAAAACTTCCTAAAGAGGAATTCGCGGCATTGCAGGATACCATCAAAGCAGGTAAAAAAATATCTTCAGAAATTGCTGGTGTTGTAGCGCACGGCATGAAAGAGTGGGCAATGGAGCAGGGGGCTACTCATTACACCCATTGGTTCCAGCCTATGACCGGATCCACAGCAGAAAAACACGATGCTTTTTTATCGATTGACCGCGATGGTACTCCCATTGAGCGTTTTTCCGGTGAACAACTTATTCAGGGTGAGCCAGATGCTTCAAGCTTCCCATCAGGAGGCATGCGTACTACCTTTGAAGCACGTGGTTATACCGCATGGGATCCTTCCAGTCCAGCCTTTCTCATGAAGGGTGGAAAAGATCTGACTCTTTGTATCCCAACCGTTTTTATTTCCTATCACGGTGAAGCACTTGATTCCAAGACTCCGCTGTTGCGTTCAATGGAAGCAGTCAGCAAATCAGCTATCCGGCTGCTTGAAGTACTTGGTGTTACCGGTGTAACACGAGTAAAAACCTTTGCCGGTTGCGAACAGGAATATTTCCTTATCGACAAAAAATTCTATACTGAGCGTCCTGACCTTGTTATGTGCGGTCGTACCCTTCTTGGTGCTCTTCCTCCAAAAGGCCAGCAGCTTGAAGATCACTACTTTGGATCGATTCCTGACCGTGTGCTTGAATTTATGCAGGATGTTGAACATGAGCTCTATCTGCTTGGTATTCCGGCGAAGACTCGTCACAACGAGGTCGCACCTCACCAGTTTGAAATTGCTCCGATTTTCGAAGAGGCCAATATCGCTGTTGATCATAACCTGCTTGTCATGGAAGTGATGAGAAAGATTGCAGACAAAAAAGATTTTGCCCTTCTCCTGGCTGAAAAGCCGTTTGCCGGTATCAACGGTTCAGGCAAGCACAACAACTGGTCGATTGGCACCAATACTGGTATTAATCTGCTTGATCCAGGTGATACTCCTGAAAAGAACGTTCAGTTCCTTGTTTTCCTTGTTGCAGTCCTCAAAGGAGTCCATAAGAGAGCTGATGTTTTGAGAATGTCAATAGCCAGCATGGGCAACGATCACCGTCTTGGTGCAAACGAAGCTCCTCCTGCTGTTGTAACTGTCTTCCTTGGTGAGTTGCTTGAAAGAGTGCTTGATGCAATCGAAAGTGGTAAGGTTGACCTGAAAACAGAGAAACAGGTACTTAATCTTGGCCTTTCACAAGTTCCTGAGGTCAACAAAGACTATACCGACCGTAACCGTACCTCACCGTTTGCCTTTACAGGTAACAAGTTTGAGTTCAGGGCAGTAGGTTCTTCTCAGGCTGCATCTGTACCGAACATGGTTCTCAATACCCTTATGGCCGAAGCTCTTGACGAGATATCTGACGCTATTATTGCAAGAATCAAAGCAGGCAAGGAAAAGGAAGCTGCAATTCTTGAAACTCTTCGCGAGCAGATTACCGCTACCAAAGCTATCCGTTATCAGGGAGATAACTATGCCGAAGCGCTTCAGCAGGCAGCTAAGGAAAGAGGTCTTCCGAACCTAAAGAACACACCACAGGCGCTTAGAGCTCTGCTTAAGAAGGATGTACAGGATGTGTTTGTCAAATATGGCGTTTTGAGCGTTCCAGAGATAGACTCACGTTTGAACATCCGGCTCGAACGCTATGTCAAGGGTATCGATATCGAAGCCCGCACCCTGCAGCTCATGCTGAAGACTTTTGTTATTCCTGATGTTTCAGAATATCAGGGAGATCTCGGCAACTCATTCAATAACCTGCTTTCTGCAGCTGATGCTATCGGTCTATCCGACAAGGCGCTCAAGAGCCAGGCTGATAACTTTAAATTGGTAGCCGAAAACCTTTCTACTCTTATTGATCTGAGCGCAGAGCTCGATGAGGCCATTGAAAAAATCGAGTCACTGAACACCGAGTTCGAAAAGGCCGACTATTGCGCTGATGAGCTTCTTCCGTTCATGAGCAAGGTCCGTGTTGTTGCTGACAGACTCGAACAGGTTGTTGATCGTAGCCGTTGGCAGCTACCAACCTACTCGGAAATGCTGTTTCAGCATTAATCCGGCAATACCATCTCATAAAAAAGGTCCGCATAGCGGGCCTTTTTTGTTTCTTTAGCAACAGCATTAGCCCCTCAGCACTTTTTTCACTCTCCGATAATCTTGATGAGCACTCTTTTTTTTCTCATGCCATCGAATTCGCCATAAAATATTTGTTCCCAGGGTCCGAAATGCAGTTTCCCTTTAGTCACGGCGACAACGACTTCCCTCCCCATAATCTGACGTTTATGATGTGCATCACCGTTATCCTCTCCAGAGAGGTTATGACGGTATCGGCTGATTGGTTCATGCGGTGCAAGTTCCTCAAGCCATCGTTTGTAGTCTTGCTTCAATCCGGATTCGTCATCATTGATGAAGACTGATGCCGTAATGTGCATGGCATTCACCAGACAAAGCCCTTCTTGTATACCACTTTCCCTGAGCGCATGTTCGACATCACTGGTAATGTTCACAAAATCCATTCTTGCAGGGACCTGCATCCAGAGTTCCTTGTGGTGCGATTTCATCGGATATGAAGTGAAGTGTTGTTAAAAGCAGATATTCAGATAGGTAAAGAAAATATTTTTATTGCAAACGTTAAGTTATGCCTTATTTTTATAATCATGTTTCAATTTTTAGAGAAAAACAAACACTGTCGACATGCCTGAGGTTTTTCATTATCCCACGACCTATCCCGCATGGTGGATGGATTCCTATTTTCTTCTCACATGGTGTCTCGGCATGCTTTTTCTTAGTGTGGGATGGGCTATTTTTTTCAGGTATGGGAAGTTTACCTATGGAGTGGATCTTGGCTGCTTTTGGAAAACTACCGTGCTGCTCGTGCTCACGACCATATCTCTCGGTGGCCCCAATTACTACAATACCCGTTTTGTAGGGGAGCATGGCCAGGATGGAGATGCGATCAAAATATCCAGTGATAAACTGCTTTATCTTGATCGTAAAGGAAATGAGAAAAAAATTAATCTGACCGATATTACCTCTATTTATCAGGAGAGCATCACCTATAACCCGCCACCGAAAATTTATATTGTCGCTGGAAAAGCGTCTGTCAGGGATTCAATATTTGTAACTAAGAACCTTGCAGACTATAAGCGCTTTCTTTCAGACCTGTCAAAAAGAACCGGAATTGAAGCAAAGTTGCACTGAGTACTTTTTTTCATAGATAACAGACTCCATGCTTCATTCCAGCCGACAATCTTTTCAGGATGCGCTTCTTTGTGTTGTTGAAATAGGCAATACCAATACTTCGTTTGCGGTATTCAGTGGCGACGAGTGCCTTGAAGTGCGTAAAGTGCCTTCTGTAATACTCAATGGATATGAAGATGTTGCTAGTCAGATAGCCCCGATTCTTGAAAAGTATCCTGTTCTTCGTGATGCTGCGCTTTGCAGCGTTGTACCTTCAGTAAGTTCAGTTGTCTTTTCTTTTCTTCGTCATCATCTGGCCGGTCAGGTGCTCGAGGTTTCTTCATCGATAAAGCTGCCTTTTATACTCCGCTATGAGTCGCCCGATTCCTTTGGCGCCGACCGCATTGCATTATGCGCCCAAAGTAGCCTGCTCTATCCTGAAGAGCCCGTTATTGCGCTTGATATCGGTACAGCTATCACCGTGGATGTACTCGGTTCCGACAGGGCATATCTCGGAGGTCTTATTATGTCGGGCCTTGACCTTATGGCAAAGGCTTTAAGCGAACATACAGCACGGCTTCCCTTGGTAAGGATGGATCTTCCTGATACGTTAATAGGTTTTTCCACATCGGAATGCATCCGAAATGGCATTATCTGGGGTTGTGTATCAGGTCTGGAGGGGCTTCTTGTGAAGATAAAAACCTTGCTTATAGAAGAGTATAAAGCAAAGAATATCAGAGTGCTTGCTACCGGTGGAAATGCGCCTCTCATTGCCGGCATGCTTGCATGCTCGCCAGTGCTTGATAAGCTTGCGGTACTCAGAGGTACCCGCCACCTCTTTACGCTCAATGCAAGCGCTTCCCGCTGAAGAATATGCGGGCGTCGTCAATAGCTTTCAATACAGGTTTGTTATCAACGTTTTCCTCCAGCAGAAAAGCCTCACCCAAAGTTTTCAACAGAACAAAACGAAGCTTTTTATCCAGTTTTTTCTTGTCGGAAAACATGTTTTCAAGCAGAAGTTCGCTCTCGATATCAAGGAACCTAAGCTTGAGCACTCCTTTTGGAAAACGGAATTTCTTCAGGATTGATAGCCCTCTCTCAAGAGATGCTCTATCAAGGTACTCAAGGTTGTGTGATAAAAAGAGAGCACAAACCATTCCGATGGTGACCGCTTCACCATGACGCAGGTAACGGTACTCAGCAAGTTTTTCTAGCCCGTGTGCAAAGGTATGTCCGAAATTGAGGGTTGCCCTTAGACCACTCGTTTCCCGGAAATCTTTTGTTACAACATCGTCTTTGATAAAAGCGCTTTTTTTGACTGCTTCAGTCAGCCAAGGCTCCTGAAGTTCGGTAATAGCTTTGAAATTGAGGTCAAGGAATGAAAGGAAAGCCTCATCGGCAATAAAGCCGTACTTGATGACTTCTGCCATTCCAGCATAGATTTCACGCTCTGGCAGGGTTTTAAGGTATGAAGGATCAATCAGCACCAGTTTCGGTAGATGGAAAAATCCGATCATATTTTTGCCGAGAGGGTGGTTAATAGCAACCTTGCCGCCAATTGAGCTGTCAGTCATAGCCAGCAGGGTAGTTGGAAGCTGAATCACCGGTATGCCCCTGTAGTAGCTGGCGGCTATAAATCCACCGAGATCACCCACAACACCGCCGCCAACAGCAAGCATGTTCCAGCTCCGGTCAACATCGGCCTCAATCATACGGCCGTAGAGGCGGTAGGCAGTACTGAAGCTTTTAGAGGCCTCCCGTGCCGGTACAACCAGCTCTTTCCATTGAAAGCCTTGATCGGTCAAGGTTTTAAGAAGCTCGTCACCGTAAAGCTTGCGCGTGTTTTCATCAAACAGCATAACGACTTTTTTTGAAAGCCCATGAGTTGAAAACAATTCACCAAGTCCAGCGGTAACAGGCGTCCTTACAATTATCGTGCTCACATCTTCTCGTTTAAGTATTAATCCGGTGTGCTGGATGATGCTTTTCTAACATACCGCTCTATTTTCCGGGTCAGTTCCTCAACTGTTGATCCAATGCGGTTAATGTCAGTATGAACCGTGATGTCAGCACTTTCATATTGTGGTTCCCGTTTGGAAAGGATCGTCGAAATTTTATCCTCAATCTCTTCCCGAGAGAGCTTTTGACCATTTTGGCCCTTCAACAGTGGTCGATCGGTTTTGTTGTAAAGCCTTCTAGCCAGGGTTTTGGAAGGGGATTTCAGATAGACTAAGGTACCGGATTCTTTAATAAGCTTATAAGAAAAGTTGTTTTCCAGAACGCCTCCTCCGAGTGATATTACCAGATTGTTTTGTTCAACGAGTCCCTTGAGAAATTGAAGTTCAAGATTCCTGAAGTACTCTTCTCCATACTCAGTAAAGATTTGGGTAATGGTTTTACCAGCATGTTTTTCAATCGTCTGATCAAGGTCAATAAACTCATAGCCGAGCGAGTTGGCAAGCAATGGCCCTATAGTCGATTTACCCGATCCGCTGAACCCGGTTAAAAAAATCAATGAATGATGCTTCGTCACGGTTGACTGTTAAAACTTTCCGGTTACGTCTGCAATAGAATTCGCGAGTCATGCGCAGATTCATCAAACAAAACAAAATTCGCACCTCTTGGTTTCCTTACTGCGGCAAATATATACAATAAAGCAAAAAAAGCATTGTTCATCAGCAGTTTGAACCCATCAACAATGTTTTCCGGAGAGATTATTATCTGCAGGGCAGGAACTGGCATTGCCAAAATGCAGTGAAAATCATAGCTTCTATTATGAAGACCCAGTAACTCTTTTAAAAAGAATGAAAAAACTATACATCATCAAGGTCGGAACCACATTTTCCTCAACCCTTGAAGCCCTTGGTGATTTCGACGATTGGATCATAACTGCGCTTGCCCGGCCGAAGCTTCCGCTTACAGTTGTTGATGTAGTGTCGGGTAGTCCTCTTCCTGCATCGGAGGAGTGCTATGGCGTTATTGTGACAGGATCGCATGCCATGGTCACCGATAACCTGCCGTGGAGCTTACGAATCGAATCGTGGATTCCCTCACTGGTTGCTGCAGAGGTACCTTTTCTTGGTATCTGTTATGGACATCAACTTCTCGGTCGTGCCATGGGTGGAGAGGTAGGGTATAATTCGTATGGTAAAGAAATCGGAACCGTTGCCATTACGCTCACTCCTGAATCAAACAATGATCTGCTTTTTAATGGAATTCCAGCAACCATTCAAGCTCATACTACGCATGCACAAAGTGTTCTGAAGCTTCCTTCAGATGCTTTCCTCCTTAGCAGTAATGCCCATGAACAGCATCATGCTTTCCGTATTGGCACCTGTGCCTGGGGTGTCCAGTTTCATCCGGAATACTCAACCGCGGTCATGCAGGCATACATAAATGCCCAAGCTGAAAGCCTCAAGAAAAAAGGTCGAAATGTTGAGGATTTGCTCCTTGGAGTAACAGAAACCCCGTTTGCCCGGAAGGTGCTTTCCAATTTCGCATCACTTGTTTACTTCCCGTTAGCTTAAAAACACCTCGGTTCCTAATACCTTATTTGCGGCATATAGAATACCTCTTTTGTGGTATTTGTAATAATAAAAACAAGTTAGATATTGCTGCCATAAAAATTTGATTTTATGGCATGTTCCCTGTATTAAACATCCATCTTGGTTATGAAGAACTTTACGGTGCTCCCTTCCAAAACCCCAAATACAAATCACGTGAATAAAACAAAAATCTGGAAAAAGCCTCCAAGCACAGAGCTAGGACTTTGTTGCCACTGTATTGTAAATGCAGCCGTAGACATCGCAAGTTTCACTTCATAAACCTAATAAATTATAATTATGATGTTGCTAATGAAGCATAAAAAGCTCTTTTCCCTCATGCATCGCCAGTTTCAAAGAGCTTTATATACGATTGCAGGAGTTTCAGTGCTTTTTTTGTCAGATGTAAAAGCTCAAACCTATCTGCCACTATCGCCACCAGTACCTGTCAATGTCGGCTATCTGCCAGTCACAGGTCATGCAAAATTTTTTGTAGCAAAAGAGAAGGGCTTTTTCGATCAGGAAGGTTTGAAGGTTGAGTTGATTCAGTTTGCCAACTCGGCTGATGGAATAAGCGCTCTTCGTGCAAAGAAACTTGATATTGGAGCATTTGGGACGACTGCGCCGCTGGTCCATATGGCGAAGGGAGCTGACCTTCGAATTATTGGTGGTGTGATGGGTGAAGATGCTGCCATAATTACTACGCAGGAAAACGGCTTAAAAATCAAGACAGTTAAAGATCTTAAAGGCAAAAAAATTGCAACAGTTCGTCTTGCTTCAGGTGATGCAGTGCTTCGCGGTGCATTGCATCGAGCCGGTCTCGACTGGCGTAAGGACGTGCAGATTTTTGAGTTGAAAAATCCTCCGGCTGTTCTGGAAGCTGTCAAGTCAGGACAGGTTGATGCTGGTGTTGTATGGGGACCTCACGACGTGCGGGCGGAAGAGATGGGGCTGAAAATCATTGCACGCTCTCATGAGCTTGAACCAGGCCATCCGTGCTGCAGGTTGACCATTAATGCTGATGAACAGGTAAAAGATGCAAAAATATGGCCACATTTTATCAGGGCGATTCTTCGCGCTGAACGGTTTACTCAATCGCCTGCCAATAGGAAGGAGACGGTTGCCATTATTCAGCAATATCTGAAAATTGATCCTTCCGTGATTGAAAAGGCCTACTATGGTGGTCATCTTGACCAGAGCTCCGACCCGAATGTTAAAGGTGTTGAAGTGTTCTGGAAAACTATGCAGTTGAGTGAATTTGTTGAGTCCAAGGCTAAGATCAGGCCGTTTATTGTAACAGCATACTACAAAGCGGCACTTGAAAGCCTCATAGCAGAGAATCCAAAAGATCTCTACTGGGCAAAATTAAAAAAACAATTCAATGCAAGGGATTAACCCGCATTCAGAGAACTCGTCGCTTGTGAATGGTAGTAAAGGAAACGTGGAAAATAAACGGTCAGATAAAAAAAGTATAGCGCTTTCTGTTGAACATGTATCATTTGCTTATGATGCTGCACTGGTTCTTAAGGATATCAATCTTACTATTCAAGAGGGCGAATTTATTGCAGTACTGGGACCAAGCGGGTGTGGTAAAACAAGTTTGCTGCGCTTGCTTGCCGGACTGGAAAAACCCGTCAGTGGAAAGCTATTGCATCAAGGCAATCCTATCACAGGCCCGAATATCGAACGAGGTGTTGTTTTTCAGGATTACTCGCTCTTTCCCTGGCTGAATCTCCAGGATAATATGGAGATAGCAATTAACAAGGCCCGTAAAGGCCTTGCCAGAGCAGAAAGAAATCAGATTGCTGAAGAGTACCTCAATTTAGTCGGCCTGCAGGGTATGGCGTTCAAACACCCCTATGAAATTTCAGGTGGTATGCGACAGCGTGCAGCAATTGCAAGGTCATTGGCATTGGGCTCACCAGTACTTCTGATGGACGAGCCGTTCGGTGCACTTGATCCTGTAAATAGAGTAAGGCTTCAGGATCTGCTGTTACAGCTTTGCAGAAGTACTACTACTAGCAGAACAATTGTTTTTGTCACTCATGATGTTGAAGAAGCACTTTATCTGGGCGATCGGGTCATTGTGCTGGGTACAACTCCCGGTCGTGTTATTGCAGAGATCAAGGTGCCGTTTGATGGACAACGTCAGCGGTATGATCTTTTTCACTCAATAGAGTTTCGAAAACTGGCAGAACAAATTTCGGCTCTTTATCATGACGACATAGAGCGTCAGCTTGAAGCCGGTTTCGTTGTTTCCGGAGAGGGAGAGTTAATATGACAGAATCGCAACATAATTCAGGAAGTCAAAAAAAGGGGATCAGAGGAATCAAAGGATTTGAGGGCATTTTTTTGTTTTTAGCGTTGGGCTTGTGCTGGCAGTTTACGACCACCATGCTTCCGATTCAGCATTCTGCGCTTTATCCAACTCCAGCTGTAACCTTTAAGGCACTTCTGGACTCAATGCCCGAGCTTTTGAAGGGCACGTGGTCTTCGTTCCTGATTCTGATTCCTGGATATCTGCTGGCTGTTCTTTTTGGATCAGTGTGGGGGATTATTGCTGGTTCAATCAAGTGGATTCATCGAGTATTTGATCCCTTTGCCAAGGTTGCTGCACCAATTCCTCCGACAGTATATGTTCCTTATGCCATCGCGTTGATGCCAACATTCAGGATATCAGCAATAATGGTTGTCTTTATTGGAGCGTTTTGGCCGGTATTTGTCAATGCCGCTGCCGGTGCTGCTTCCGTTCCTCTTCGATATCGTGATAATGCAGGCATCCTTGGATTTGGCCGATTCGAGTATATGCGAAGGGTTGTTTTCCCTGCAGCATTACCGAATATTTTTTCTGGAATGGCAGTAGGTCTTGCCCTTGCATTTATTCTGTTGACCGTTGCCGAGCTTTTCGGTGCTAATCAAGGTCTTGGAAGGTTTGTACAGTACTATGCCGATTATGCCGACTACCCTCGTATGGTTGCTGGAATACTTTATACGGGTATGGTCACGTTTGCTACCATGGCTCTGCTTGATTTTGTCAAACGCCGACTGCTTTTCTGGGTGCGATAAAAAGTGGTTGGCTCTTGCCCCTTTAAAAATGATATGGATAGAAAAAAAATTGAAACTGAACATGAAGAGATATGAGTGACAATAAGGAGCAGATATTTTTCACAGCACTCTCTGATGCTGTGCTCGATATGGACGAGACTACCGTTGAAGAGGTTGCGCACAAAGTTATCAAAGAAAAATTTGACGCATATCGAGCTATAGAAAATGGGCTTGTTGATGGCATGAACCGCGCTGGCCAGCTTTTTGAAGATGAAGAATATTTTATCCCAGAAATTCTTCTCTGTTCGGATGCCATGTATGCTGGTCTGAACATTCTCAACCCTTATATCAATCGGCAGCAGCAGAGTGCTCGTAAAAAAGTTGTTATCGGAGTGGTTGAAGGCGATACACACGACATCGGAAAAAATCTTGTAAAAACACTGCTCGATGCAGCGGGTTTTGATGTCATCGATCTTGGCCGCGATCTGCCTCCCTGTCAGATTGTTGATGCGGCCATCGCAGAACAGGCTGATGTTATAGCCCTCTCTACACTGATGACCACGACAATGGATGCAATGGCCTCGGTTATCAAGATTCTTCAAGAGAGCGGATACCGGGATTCGGTTAAAGTCATTGTTGGCGGAGGGCCTCTATCACAATCGTTTGCTGACAGAATTGGCGCTGATGGATATGCGCCTTCAGCACCTTCAGCCGTAAAACTGCTGCACAAGCTTTTCCAGGATACCATCCATGCCTGATTCAACAACTCTTCGGCCCTCTCAAAAAGACGTTCTCTTTCCTGTACAGCGTTTACAGGCTTATGGAAAGGGGCTTCCTGTCGATCGATTGCCTTGTGTGCCGATTGTCGGAAACACTGCTGCCAGGGTTCTTGGCGTGAGTGTCAGTTCACTTCGAAATAACGGGAAAATTTTGGCGGATGCGCACATCGCTGCATACAGGCGATTTGGTTATGATAATATCCGTGTATTTACGGATCTCTACACTATTGCCGAGGGTATGGGTGCCCAAATAAGGGTCCCCGAGGATGAAACGGCTTTTCTGGGAGAATCAGCTATTCAGAGCATCTCAGGGATTGCCAGCCTTCGACCTGTCAACCCTTACAGGGACGGTGTTTTGCCTGAGCATATCGAGGCGATTAAACGGGTTGTACAGGAAGTTGGCAGCGAAGTTCCGGTTACAGCTGCTCTGACAGGTCCCTTCACAAATGCCTCATTCCTTATTGGGGCTGTCAACCTCTCACGGCTTGTTTTGAAGGATCCTGCATCTGTTCACCATCTCTGTCAACTCTCATTGGACTCGGCGCTTGCGTTTGCCGAAGCTATATTTGAAGCAGGCGGAACACCGAGTCTGACTGATGCCATGTCATCTTCCTCCGTGATCAGCCCTAAACAGTTCGAAGAGTTCAGCTACCCCTATCTGAAAGTACTGGCAGATTATATCCATGCAAAAGGCAAGACGGTGACGCTTCATATCTGCGGTAAGACAAGTCCCATCTGGGATAAAATGGCTGATACCGGTGCTGACTGTCTTTCAATTGATAACGACGCGAACCTGCTTGATGCCAAAAATAAAATTGGTCATCGTATCAGACTTATGGGAAATGTCCATCCATCAGCCATCATGCTTCAGGGTACACACCAGGAGATACGGCGAGAGGTCTATAAGTGCGTTGCGGCAGCTTATGATAACCCGAAAGGATTTGTTGTTGCCTCCGGATGCAGTCTGCCAACGGAAACACCTCTGGAAAATATTGATGCCATGCTTGATGCCGTCCGCGAAATCGGCTATCCAGTCAGTGCTGAATTGAAGGAAGAAATAGCGAATAACCCATTGCAATGATGAACGAAGTAAACCCGAAAACGCGTCTCCTTAACGTCCTGAATAAAAGAACAACCGATAGGCCTCCGGTGATCTGCATGGGCGGCATGATGAATGCCTCTATTGTTGAGATTATGAACAGTACCGGTTTTACGCTGCCTGCTGCTCATGACAATCCTGACTTGATGGCCTCGCTTGCCGGTGCAATTCAGGAACAGACAGGGTTTGAAAATCTTGGAGTGCCTTTCTGCATGACGGTTGAAGCGGAGCTGCTCGGGAGCCGGATTGATAAAGGGACACTGGCCTGCGAGCCGAAAATAACGAAGGAAGCATTCTGCTCTGTAGGGGCGGTTATTTACCGTGATATAGACGAGATGATTGAATCCGGGCGTATTCGCACGGTGACTGCGGCCACCACAAAGCTCGCTGTAACCCATCAGCATTTACCTGTTGTGGTGAGCATGACAGGGCCAATCAGCACTGCAGCATCAATTATTGATCCAATGTCATTCTACAAGGAGTTGCGCAAGAATCCTGCCAGTGCTCACCGGGTTCTGGACTATGTGACTGAACTGCTTATTCGCTTTGCTGAAAAATCCGTCAAGGCAGGTGCTTCTGTGATTGCCATCGGCGATCCCTCTGCAACGGGAGAGATCCTGGGCCCTTTGATGTTTAAGGAATATGCCGTGCGATACCTCAACGTTTTAACAGAAGCAGTACATGGCTTTGGAACCCCGGTAATTCTCCATATATGCGGCGACATCAATAAGGTGAGGTCGCTCATTCCGGAACTTCAGGCTGATGCTATCAGCACTGATGCAATGGTAAACCTTGCGAAGCTCAAAGAGGATTACCCCTCAGTAACCACTATGGGAAATCTCAGTACTTACTCCCTGCAGTGGGGTTCACCGCATAGCATTGCTGCACAGACCAGTAAACTTGTTGGAGATGGTATTGATATTATCTCCCCGGCCTGTGGTTTGAGTACTTCGACAACGCTGGCTAATATCCGTGCGATGACCAGAACAGTGCAGGGAGAATAACTTATGGTGGAAGTCCGTTTTATCAGCCATAACAAGCAGATCACGGTTCCTCGGGGAACATCACTACTGGATGCTGCCCACCAGTCAGGAGTTATCATTGAGTCACCCTGTAATCGAGAGGGTACCTGTAGAAAATGCAAAGTTTTTTTATACCCTGAAGATCTGGAAAATGTTCGTTATGAAAGGGGATGCCATAGTCTGACGGCACAAGACGAAGCAAACGGTTACATGTTGAGTTGCCAGGTTTACATTCATGGAAATGTCAGGGTCAAGGTCCCAGAGCGTGTGCAACCCATGCTTGCCATTGTTGCGGATGGCAAATGTCGTCAGGTTTCAATTGACCCGTTTATTGTAAAGAGCTATGATCCAGAGAGAGGAACAACCTGTGTAACCGCAGGACCTCACGTATTGAAAACTGAAATCGGAGATACAACCGCACAGCTTTATGGCGTGGCTATCGACATTGGAACCACAACGCTGGTCGTTGCTTTACTGGATCTGAGAAGCGGTAAAGTGCTGCATTCGAATTCTGCACTTAATCCGCAAGCACTTCATGCTCAGGATATTCTTTCCCGGATTAAACTTGGCTCTACTGATGAAGGGCTCACTCTCTTGCATTCAGAATTATTGCACGAACTGAATCGGATGATCGGAGCTTTGGCTGCATCTGAAAATATCGATCGCTCAATGCTTTACGAAGCAATACTGAGTGGCAACACCACAATGCTGACAATGGCAGCCAGTACATCTCCCGCTTCTCTTGGTAAATATCCTTATCAAGTGGAGCTCCAGACAGGGTGCTCCTTTTCTGCCGATAAACTTGGGTTACAGATTGCTGAACAGGGTAAGGTCTGGTTTCCGCCCGTTGCTTCAGCCTATGTTGGTGCAGATATTACTTCTGGAATCATGGCTGCTGACTTGTCTCGTTTGAAGGGCATAACCCTCTTTGTTGATATTGGAACAAATGGTGAAATGGTGCTTGCCGAAAATGGAAAGCTAACGGCGACCTCTACAGCCGCAGGACCTGCCTTTGAAGGGATGAACATCTCCTGTGGCATGAGAGCAGTTGCAGGGGCGATTGAAAAGGTTTTTCTGAACAAAGGTACTGTTGAAATGCAGACAATTTCCGGTGCCAAGCCCATTGGCCTTTGCGGCAGTGGGTTGATGGATGCTGTTGCAGAGCTCTCCCGAGAGGGCGTCGTGGATCGGAATGGACGACTGGCAAAACCGGGTTCGGAAATTTTTCAAACCTGGCAGCATCACTTCGAAATTGAACAGGGACGTGTGCGATTCAAGTTTACCGACAAGGTTACGCTTACACAGCAGGATATCCGTCAGGTACAACTAGCTAAAGCGGCAGTTCGTGCTGGTATAGACTTGATGCTGCTCTCCTGTTCGCATATTCCAGAGGAGGTGGACCGTGTCTTTATCGCAGGCTCATTTGGAGCACATCTGCAAGTTTCAAGCCTTATTGCTCTTGGTTTGCTGCCCAATAGCTTTGCTGACCGCGTTGAGTTCCTTGGAAACACCTCACAAAGCGGAGCTGTAGCTTTTTTGCTCAACAGGAAGCTTCGGCTTGATACGGAATCAATGGTGACGCAAATGAAGGTGCTTGAGCTTTCGCGTGAACCGGAATTCGAAAAGATATTTTTAAAGGCATTGGCATTCCCGCAATGCAGAAAACAACCAGAAGAATGTATCCATGGCGCCTAAAAAAAATCAAAATAATACAGAACAAAAAGAATTCTCCTGTTCGGACTGTGGAGTACCGAACTGTTACCGGGAGGAACGTAAATTTCCTGATTTCTGTCTGACCGAAGCAATAGAGCGTGATAAACTACATGAAGTTACCGAGCAATATCGAGGCGAAGGTCTTGATGCAAGAATAGCTCGAGCTTCTGCCGAAGTGGAGGGGAGGTACTATGGCCAGCTGACGCGGGTCGAGGAGATTATTGCTTTTGCCAATCGTATCGGGGCAAAAAAAATTGGTCTTGCAACGTGTATTGGCCTTTCAGAAGAAACAAAAATATTTGTCAAGGTACTCAGAATTAACGGGCTGGAGCCATACTCCGTTATCTGCAAAATCGGCTCCGTGGACAAGAGCGAAATCGGTATCGAAGACAGTCTTAAAATTTTGAAGGGGAGTCATGAATCCATGTGTAATCCCATTCTGCAGGCCAGACTGTTGAACGCCGAAAAAACCGATCTGAACGTCATAATCGGCTTATGTGTTGGTCACGATTCGCTTTTTATCAAATATTCAGACGCACCGGTTACAACACTCATCACCAAGGACAGGGTACTCGGTCACAATCCGGCAGCTGCACTCTACACAAGCGGATTTTATTATAAACGGCTCTTCACTGAAGGTCGCAATTTATAGACAATAAGAGCATGAGTCACAGAACATTCTGGGAGGAGGAAATCGAAACCCTCCCCCGTCCAAAATTAGAACAACTGCAATTGTCACTGCTGCAAGAGCATCTTGCATTTGCATATCAGCACTCGCCCTATTATCGCCAAACATTCAATGAGGCTGGTGTCAAACCATCGGACTTCAAGCATCTTGAAGACCTTTCACGATTTCCCTTTACCAATAAAAAAATTGAGCGCGATCGTCAGTTGGCAGCTCCTGATCTTGGGGATATGGTCGCTGTTCCGGAAGAAGAGATTGTCTTTGTTTCCGCTTCGAGTGGCTCGACAGGTGTTCCTACGCTTAGCCCCTTTACCAAAAAGGATTTTGATGATTTTCAGAATGTAGAATCCCGACTTTTCTGGGCAGCTGGAATGAGACCGAAAGACAGGTACCTGCACGCCCTTAACTTCAGTTTGTTTGTTGGGGGCCCTGATGTGATTGGCGCACAGAATCTTGGTGCTCTTTGTATCTGGGCCGGTACGGTACCCTCTGACAGACTGCTCTACATCATGAAAGAGTTCAAGCCGACCATTACCTGGACGACACCATCGTATGCCTGGCATCTCGGTGAAAGTGCACTCAAGCAAAGTATTGACCCGAAACGCGATTTGTATATTCGGAAAATTATTGTTGCCGGAGAACCTGGTGGCTCGATTCCTGCCACACGTTCTGCAATTGAAGAACTGTGGGGCGCAGAGCTGTTCGATTTTTATGGTCTTTCAGACATTTTCGGCGCTTGTGCAGGTATGTGCTCTGCAAAAAACGGGTTACATCTTGCTGAGGATAACATCCTGATTGAAGTGCTCGATCCTGATACACAGGAGCCTGTTGCTGATGGTGAACATGGTGAAATGGTTCTCACCACCCTCAAAAAACAGGCTCGGCCCATGATTCGTTTCCGTACTGGCGATATTGTTACCCGCTTCCGGGATATATGTTCATGCGGTCGTACCCATGCCCGTTTTACGGTGCAGGGGCGCATAGACGATATGCTTATTGTTTCAGGTGTAAATATCTTCCCAAGCGATATTGAATATGTGGTCAGGGGTTTGCCGGGTTTAACCGGTGAATATCGCATTACTGTCTATTCCGAGCATCGCCTCCTCCGGTTTGATGTGGACGTTGAAACCATCGAAGGATACGAAGCTCATGGAGAGAGGCTCGCACAACAGGTTATTGAGCAGATAAAGCAACGCTCCGGAGTTCAGCCGAGACGGGTCAACGTGCTACCGAACGGAACCTTGCCCCGCGCAACACATAAGGCTAAAAGGATTGTTGACTTACGAAATACAGAAGAGCTGGCGAAAGGCGCAGGAATCTGAGAAAACGAAAAACAGAACATTTTATGCCGGATGTCTATTCGAATATACTGGAAGCGGATTTTGCCATCCAGGAGCGTATTGCAACCATACTTGAGCTGCGTGCAGCTGATCCTCAGCAGGTTGAATTTCTTGACCATTACCTGCAATCATTACCCTTTGCAGATCAATCACAGGTACTTGAAATTGGATGTGGTACCGGAGCTGTGACTCGTGCATTGGCAAGATGCCCATTCATTGCCGGAGTGGCAGGTGTGGACCCTTCGGCGATATTGCTCAATCATGCGCGTATGTTAAGTCAGGATTATGAAAATGTTCAATTTTATCAGGCAGATGCAAGAAAGCTTCCTTTTGAGCCTGATAGCTTTGATACCGTTGTTTTGCATACCGCACTTTGTCATATCCCCGGGCCTGACAAAGTACTAGAAGAAGCTTTCCGTGTATTGCGCCATGATGGCCTGCTCGTTATTTTCGATGGTGATTATGCCTCGACCAGTTTTGCAATTGGTGATAATGATCCCCTTGAAGCTGTCGCCATGGCCGCAGTTGAGGTCATAGCTCATGATCGCTGGATAGTAAGAAAACTTCCCGGGCTCTTACGAAAAGCTGGTTTTGACGTTATTGGCTCAAGAGGCTATGCATACAGTGCTGCATGTGATGCGGAATATATGCTGACCATTCTTGACCGGGGTGCAGATGCTCTTGAAGCTTCCGGCATCATCAGTGCAAACCTTGCGATTGCATTAAAAGACGAAGGCAGGATAAGGGCTGAGCAGGGCAATTTTTTTGGACTTATTACCTATGGAAAGCTGCTTGCAAAAAAACGCTTTTGAAAGGGGCAATAGTAACATTTAACGATAGAGGATTTTTACGTGCCTGAAACTAGTCAACGCACAAGCCATTTTACGGAATCAATCATACGGCGAATGACCCGTGTGGCTAACGCCGTTGGTGCAGTCAATCTCTCACAGGGGTTTCCTGATTTTAATCCTCCGGAAGCACTGCTTGCAGCTGCTGAACGTGCAGGCAGGGAAGGGCCGCACCAGTATGCCGTGACGTGGGGCGCGCCGAATTTCCGTCAGGCTTTCGCTCGTAAACAATCACGATTCATGGGAATTCCCATTGATCCTGAAACCAATGTGGTTGTCACCTGCGGCAGTACCGAGGCGATGATGGCTGCAATGATGACTGCCTGCAATCCGGGCGACAAGGTTGTGATCTTCTCTCCTTTCTATGAAAATTATACTGCCGATACCATCCTGACGGGTGCTGTTCCGGTCTATGTGCCACTGCATCCACCTGATTTTACCTTTGATCCTGTTGCACTCCGGTCAGCTTTTGAGCAGCATCACCCAAAAGCATTGATTCTCTGCAATCCGGGCAACCCGACAGGCAAAGTGTTTACAAAGAGTGAACTGGAACTCATCGCCGCTCTTGCCTGTGAGTTTGACACCTTTGTCATTACAGACGAGGTCTATGAACATATTGTCTACGCTCCGAACGTGCATATAAGCATAGCGACATTGCCAGGCATGTTTGAGCGAACGATTACCTGCAGTTCGCTTTCGAAAACCTATTCAATCACCGGGTGGCGTCTGGGTACAGTGGTGGCTGCCCCTGAAATTATTGATGCAATTCGTAAGGTGCACGACTTTCTGACAGTTGGAGCGGCAGCTCCTCTGCAGGAAGCAGCCGTGACGGCCCTTGATTTTCCAGACTCCTATTACGAGCAGCTCCTCGCGAGCTATACCGAAAAACGAGATATTTTTCTTGGCTGGCTCGGTGTTGCGGGGCTCTCCTATACGAAGCCTCAGGGAGCCTATTATGTTATGGTTGACGTCGGCGAATTTGGTGTTACCGATGACGTAGCTTTCTGTGAATGGCTGGCGCGCACGGTTGGAGTTGCGGCAGTGCCAGGCTCAAGTTTTTTCCGTGAGCCGGTTCAGAACCTGATAAGGTTTCATTTTGCAAAGCAGTCCGAAACACTCGATTCTGCCGGAGAGCGTTTGCTTAAGTTACGCGCTCATGCCCGGAGCTTCAGTAATGGTTGAGATTCGCTGGCACGGTAGAGGAGGACAGGGCGCTTTTACGGCAGCACGCTTGTTAGGAGTTGCAGTGACACTCTTTGAGAAGCGCTATGCCCTTGCTTTTCCATCATTCGGCCCTGAACGCAGGGGCTCTCCTGTTTTGGGCTTTACTCGAATCGACGATCGCAGGATTACAGATCGCAGTATCATAAACGATTGCGATGTAGTAGTCGTGCTTGATGATACCTTGCTCAATGGACAGATCACGAATGGATTGCGAAGGGGAGGATTGCTTCTTGTGAATACAGCTTACAACGAATTGCCGATCTCTCATCCTGCTTATGTCCGGACAGTTCTGCTTGATGCGACGACACTGGCTCATCACTATCTTGGTCGTCCTATTGCCAATACCGCCATGCTAGGTGCTTTGGCTGCAAAGAGCGATGTCGTCAGCATCCACTCACTGCTGGCATCTGTAAAGCTGGAAATGAAGGGAACTTCGGCAGAGAAAAATGCTGCATTGCTCGAAGAGACATACAGAACCTGCGGAGGAAAAATCACATGAACTATCCTCTCCGTCAGAACTCATTCAAGCCGCCAGAGAAGCTTGCAGATTACCCGGTTGGGACAGCCTTTCCAGCAGGTCATCTGGTGGACACCAATGCCTCATGGCGAAGCCGGCGTCCTGTCATTGATGCAGAGAAATGCTCAAACTGCAGGATTTGCTGGTTGATCTGTCCTGATGGTGTTATTCACAACACTACACCGGGCGGCCTGGAGATTGATTATGATTATTGCAAAGGTTGTGGAATATGTGCCAAAGAGTGCAGGCAGAATGCCATCCATATGGAGAATGAGGGAATATGATGCTTGAGCAAAAAGCTTTTTTATCAGGAAATGAGGCAGTAGCAGCAGGGGTTCGGCTCGCCCGTCCACATGTTATTGCAGCATACCCTATAACGCCTCAAACCACGGTGATCGAGCGCCTGGCTGAAATGGTTGAGGACGAATCTCTCAAAGCGGAATATCTGAATGTCGAATCGGAGCACTCGGCACTCTCCGCCTGTATCGGAGCAAGTGCGGTCGGAGCCCGTACCTTTACAGCCACTTCATCTCAGGGGCTTCTTTACATGGCGGAATGTCTGCACTATGCAAGCGGCGGTCGTTTCCCTGTGGTGATGATGAATGCAAACCGTTCTGTGGCCCTACCCTGGAATATTTATGGTGATCAGCGCGATTCCCTTTCCCTTCTCGATTGTGGCTGGATACAGGCATATGCAGAGAATGCACAGGAGTCGCTTGACCTGATTATTCAGGCATATGCCATAGCTGAACATCCCGATGTACTCACCCCGATGATGATTAATCTTGATGGATTTGTCATTACACATACCTACGAACTGGTTAGTCTGCCGTCTCAGGAAGGTGTAGATGCCTTTCTTCCTCCATTTCAAACAGTAAACAAGATGGATCTTGATCATCCGATGAGTCTTGCCTTTACGGCAGGGCCAGCTTATAATCAGGCATTCAAGCAGTTGCAGCATCAAGCGGTATTGTCGGCTTTAAAGGTGATCCTTGACACTGAAGAACGATTCGGTCAGCTCTTTGGACGAAACTACTCTGGGCTGATCGAATCCATACACTGTGAAGACGCTGAATTCATTATTGTCACCCTTGGCAGTGTTGCCGGAACGGTCAAACCGGTTGTTGAAAGGCTGCGATCTCTTGGAGAACGGGTTGGGCTTGTTCGAATTCGTTATATGCGACCATTTCCCGATAGGGAAATCAGAAAAGCCCTTGCAGGGGCAAAAGCGGTCGGTGTGTTGGAAAAAGACATCTCTTTCGGTTACGAAGGTACAGTGTTTACTAATGTGAATTCAGCGTTAATGAGGTCGAAAGTCATACAACCTCGACTCTTGAATTTCATTGGAGGGTTAGGTGGAAAAGATATCTCAGTTGCGGATATAGAGCGCCTTTTTTTACGACTTAAGAGTCCCGATGATGGAGAAACAGTTGGATTTATCTGAAGAGATCAGGGTGTATTGAAAAATGGGAAATAGACAAGAAAAGAAAATCTCTATTCGCAACTTAAGCGATCGTGAATTTTTTTATGGCCACAAGGGCTGTCCTGGTTGTGGTGGAAGCCTTGCACTGCGACTCGCTTTGAAAGTTTTTGGAGAGCGCTCTTACGCAGTAGTACCTGCAGGGTGCATGTCTGCTGTCGGTTTTATTTTCCCGCAGATGGCATTTACCTGTAATGCGATCATCTCTACTTTTCCCGGTACGGCATCTATGCTTTCAGGCGTTGCTGCGGGGGCTCGCGCATTGGGTATAAAAGATTTTCATGCTGTTGGATTTGCCGGAGATGGCGGTACGGCTGATATTGGTCTTCAGGCCCTCTCCGGCGCCATAGATCGGCACGAAAAAATCATTTATATCTGCTACGATAATGAGGCTTATATGAATACTGGTGTTCAAAAAAGCGCTCTTACTCCTGCTGGGGCGCGTACCGCCACATCACCTGTCGGCAACCGTCTACGGGGCGCTGTCACTCAAAAAAAACCGATGTTCGAAATCGTGGCCGCTCATGGTGTTGACTACGCAGCTACAGCAAGTGTTGGCTACCCTCTGGATTATCTCCGAAAGCTCGAATATGCAAGTCAAGTCGATGGAACATCTTACATCCATGTTTTTACCCCCTGTCCTATTGGCTGGGGCTATGAAACGTCTGATACCATCGCAGTTGCAAAAAATGCTGTTGACTGTGGCCTCTGGTATTTGGCGGAGTTCTCAAATGGAAGGTTTACGCTGACCCATAACCCTAGTGAGTTCATATCAGTACAAGATTACCTTTTAGGACAAAGTCGTTTTCGCCATTTGCAGGAAGAAGATTTGCAAGGCATTATTACCATGAGAGATTTAAAATGGTCAAATATCCATCGTGAATGGTTTTCGTAATTTCTTTTGGCGTATGTATAACGGAATAATGAGGCTTCCTCTACCATATTAACGGTATATTTATGGTATATACTTGTAAATAAATAAGATAATAGGTTCATTGTTAACAATTGTTAATCAAATAGTATTCGTATGAAATTTCAAAGGTCATTCCAAAACGTCGTTATGAACGGTCCATCAAGCTGTTGTTGCTTTATTGAAGCGGACATGCCGAAACCGGTTGAGTGACATAGTAGCCCTGTTGTTTTGGGACTAAACATTTCAAAGCCGGCTCAAGCACTGAAAGCTGGCTTTTTTTTATGAAAATTTTTAAGCGAACCATAACACACAACAACTCATAAAAAGGATAAAAAGTCAATGAAAAAGATGTTTTCACTTGCTGCGATGTTCGCAGTTCTCTCATACGCTACACCTGCGTCGGCAGAGTTGACGTTCAGCGGCGACACTTCTGTTCGTGTAAGAGAGGAATCATTCGATGCTACTCATCAGAATACAAAACCTGATGATTTATATTATCAGTACAGGGTTCGATTGAACGCTTCAGCTGATCTTGGTGATGGTTATATTTTTAAGGCACAGCTCACTGATGAACAGCCCGGATCATTTGGGGGCGGTGGAGGTTGGCAAACTGTAGGCTATGGTAATACTGAAGTATACACTCTTGGTGTTTCCCAGGTTTATTTTGGTCGCTTCTATGGAGACAGTCACTACCTTCTCGGTCGTCTCCCGCTCAACGCCACAAACAATCCTATTTTAGATCTGACTCTCTATCCAAAAAACCCGCTTGATGTGCCGACAACGACGTACGACAACGACAGACTGTATGGCGCAAATTATGGAACGAAGGTTGGCCCTGGTGACTTGAATGTGGTGGTTGGTGTGTTTGATAATATCTCTGCAAGCGACACAGCAGGAACCGGTGATGGCCTCCTGAACGACGGCTATGCAGCACTCGTGAGCTACAAAACCACCATCGGAAGCGTTACCATTGAGCCGGAAGTTCTTACAGCTATTACCAAGTTCGATTCGATTACTCAGCAAACCTTTTCTTCAACGAGTTCTTCCTTTAAACAACCATGGCATCAGGGTATCAGGCCTGTTACCTTTGGCGCGAACGTTGGGGTTCCTGCCGGTGATCTGAAACTTGGGTTCACTGGGTTATATAACATCGGTAATGGCACAACTCCTTCAAGTGCTATTTATGGTACAAATGCTAATAAAAATGTTGATTACACTGGTTATCTCTTGAGAGTTAAGGCAGAATATGGTCCGTTCCTTGCATGGTATGACCATAGCGTAACAACTGACAATTCAACAAGCACAACTCAGAAGTATACCAACAACTTTGTATGGGCTCAGTACCAGTTCAAAGTCTATCAGGCAGCAAAAGGCAGCCTTACCGTTCAACCTACTTTGCGTTACTTGACAACAAAGGATGATGTAACTCCTGCAAATGATACAAGTCGTCTTCGTTCAGAGCTTTGGGCAACTGTAAGCTTCTAATTTTTCTCCGGCATCCGGGTGTCCGTTGTAAAGTCATGTGGGGGCTTTACGGGTGTGTGTGCATCTAATCTTCAAGGCACCCGGATGTTTATTTTAGAAGGCGATGTGGGTGAGTGGTCTAAGCCAAGGGTCTGCAAAACTCTTTATCACAAGTTCGAATCTTGTCATCGCCTCGTTCTTGATTTGTCCTGTAATCTTCCTCCGCTCATCCGGACGTAAGAAGAAAAGTGTTGTCGGGTGCATTTTTTCTTCAGTTACGTCCGGATGTGTTTATATTTTTACATTATATATCCTTCCTTTTCTGCTTTTCAGATATATATCTTCAGATAATCGCTTGCGCATGTTTATGAGTGACCTTATACCATATTTATGGTATTTGCTGGGGATTGGTTTGGAGAAGTGGTTCTTATAGGGTTTTATTAAAATTCATTTAATTTTTCGGTTGCCTTGCTGTTAACCGGAAAAAAGTATGGTGATGTAGGTAAATTGTAATAAATAGAGCTGAACAGCCTGTTGCATTGTGTTGTAATCCTACCGTCTACCATTCCAGACTTCCAGAATACTGTATACTTTTTAAAAACATTTGAATATCGAAGAGCATGGCTGAACATGAGCTTGATTTGGCGGCATTGAGCAGAGTAGGAATGATGCGCCAGAAGCAGCCTGACTATTATGTTATGCGTCTTAAGGCAGTGGCCGGCGACCTTAAAGCATCGGAGCTTGCATGCATAGCATCAGTTGCCGAAAAATATGGAAAGGGGTTTGTTCATCTTTCTACCCGCCAGGGGGTTGAAATTCATTACGTTCATCGTGATAATCTGGAGAAAGCGCGCCTTGAGCTTCAGGAGTCCGGGATTGAGATGGGTGCCTGCGGTCCTCGGGTTCGCGTGATTGTTGCCTGCCCGGGCGATGAAACCTGCCGATGGGGGGTCATCGACACAAAGAAGATGGCGAGGGAACTTGATTCCCGGTATTTCAAGCAGGAAACCCCTTCAAAATTTAAATTTGCCGTTACGGGATGCTCTAATAACTGTACCAAAGCCAACGAAAATGATATAGGCATCAGGGGTGCCATAGAGCCTCTTTGGGTTCAAGATGTCTGCACCGATTGCGGGTTGTGTATTTCACTCTGCCCAGTTAATGCTATTGAGCGCAAGGAATCTGACGATGGATATAATTATACCATCGATCAGAAAAAGTGTATCAATTGCAGCGTTTGTACCTCACTCTGTACAACCAATGCCTGGGTTGCCGGCAAGAAAGGTTATACCCTTTATATCGGTGGTACCATGGGGAGAATACCTCGCTTTGGCTCCGTCCTGAAAAAAGTGGTGGAAAGTGAGGAGGAATTGTATTTGCTGATTGAAAAGGCATTGACTTTTTATAGGGAGAATGGACGGAAAAAAGAGCGATTCGGGCATATGATCGACAGGATTGGGCTTAAAAAAGTAAAGGGGGTACTTCTTGGCAAAAAATGAGATAGCTCATACCCTTGATGTGCAGGGGATTTCATGTCCGGTCAATGCTGTCCGTGTCAAGGCTGCCGTTGCTTCACTGAAAGAGGATGAACTGCTTGAGGTACTTGTTGATGAAGGAGAGGCTGTTCTTCGAGTTGCAAGGACACTTAAGGATTTCGGGCATCGTATTGTTAAGGTTGAAAACCGCGGGCATGGCTTGAGCGTGATTGTCAGAAAATAATAATGAAAGTGATAATGGAATAGGTTTACTCAATAAGAATACAATTAGAATGAGCAGGGAAACGGTTGAAAAATTGAGTTTGGAATTATCCGCAAAAACGCCGGAAGAGATCATTCGACGTGCCGTTGAATTTTTTGGCGCAACATCCACTGCACTTGCATCCAGTTTAGGAGCCGAAGATCAGGTCATTACCGATATTCTGCACCATGAAAAACTTCAGGTACATGTTTTTACTCTGGATACAGGACGATTGCCGCAGGAAACCTACGATGTTCTGGATGCAACGAGGAATCGTTACGATATTAATATAGATGTGCTTTTTCCCGATACCTCCGCTGTTGAAACAATGGTGACCAGGCATGGAGCAAACCTTTTTTACGAAAGTGTTGAACTTCGCAGAGAGTGCTGCCGTATTCGAAAGGTGCAGCCGCTTACTAAAAAACTTTCAACACTGAAAGCATGGATATGTGGTCTCCGTCGAGAGCAGTCTGTCACAAGAACAGCCGTGGCCCCCGTTGAGTGGGATGCCGCGTTCGGACTCTACAAAATTAACCCCTTGGCGGAAGTATCGGAAGCCTGGGTCTGGGACTATATCAAAACCCACTCAATTCCGTATAATGCTCTCCATGACAACGGGTATCCAAGCATAGGTTGCGCGCCTTGCACCAGAGCAGTCAAACCGGGAGAGGATATCAGGGCCGGACGCTGGTGGTGGGAGATTGCCCAACACCGCGAGTGCGGTCTGCATCGTGAACATAAGTAACTTTATAGAGAAAGAAAGAATGGATCATCTCGATAAGCTCGAAGCCCAAAGTGTCTATATCCTCAGGGAAGCCTACCGTGAATTTAAAAGCCTGTGCATGCTTTGGTCAATCGGCAAGGATAGTACCGTCATGCTCTGGCTTGCCCGTAAAGCATTTTTCGGACATGTCCCTATACCACTTGTGCATATCGATACGCATTACAAAATCTCTGAAATGATTGTGTATCGAGACCGTATTGCACTTGAGTGGAACCTGAATATGATTTACGGCGAAAACCGTGAGGCGCTTGAGGGAAAGCTAACCTTTCCAGACGGCAATACCGATCGTATTACCTGTTGCAAATACCTGAAAAGCGAAGCATTGAAACATACCCTGTCAGGGGAGTGGCCTCGCTACCGTATGGACCATGAACTTAAGCGGTATGTGCCCGATGAGGGTAAGGAGCCCTATACCGGCGTTATTGTAGGTGTCAGGGCTGATGAGGAAGGGAGCCGTTCGAAGGAAAGATATTTTTCACCCAGGGACAAGGATAACGTCTGGGATGTCGGCGACCAGCCTCCCGAGTTCTGGAACCAGTTCAAGACTGATTTTGCACCGGGAACCCATGTGCGCATTCATCCTCTGCTTGACTGGACCGAGCTGAACATCTGGGAATATATCGAGAGAGAAAAGATCCCAGTAGTGTCGCTTTATTTTAATCAGGGCAGCGGCACAAGGTACCGCTCACTTGGCTGTTATCCATGCACCAATCCTGTCGATTCAAGTTCGCGAACAGTTCCGGAAATCATCGACGAGCTTAAAAGTGGCAGGCTTTCCAATATCGCCGAGCGGTCAGGGCGTGCTCAGGACAGTGAGGATGGCGGGCTTGAAACCCTGCGCCGCGACGGTTATATGTAAAGTAAAAGAGTTGAACCTGGAGAATCAGTAAATTTTTTCGCATTGGTATGATGAATGGACGAGCGCAAATGAATATAGTTATTGTCGGTCACGTTGATCACGGCAAAAGTACGGTTATTGGTCGACTGCTTGCAGATACAGGTACACTCCCAAAGGGCAAGCTTGAATCAGTAAAGGAAAACTGCCGGAGGAACTCAAAGCCTTTCGAGTATGCGTTTCTCCTCGATGCGCTCAAGGATGAGCAGTCACAGGGTATCACCATCGACATGGCTCGCTGTTTTTTTAAAACTGCAGCGCGTGATTATATCATCATCGATGCTCCCGGCCATATTGAGTTTTTGAAAAATATGATAACTGGAGCATCCCGGGCTGAATCGGCCTTGCTTGTTATTGACGTGGATGAAGGTATCAAAGAGAACTCAAAGCGTCATGGTCAGATGGTTTCGATGCTCGGAGTGAAGCAGGTCACTGTGTTGGTTAACAAAATGGACCTTGTCGATTTTAGTGAAGAGATTTTTGAAAAGCTGAAAGCCGACTATTCTGAGTTTCTTGCCCAGATCAAGGTAAAACCGGTCAGCTTTATTCCTGTCAGTGCCCGCGAAGGCGACAATATTGCTTCACTTTCCGAGCGCATGCCCTGGTACAAGGGTGCTACAGTACTTGAACAGCTTGACGGATTCACCAGCGACAAGCAGCTTCAGGACAAGCCGTTTCGCTTTCCTGTGCAGGATATCTACAAGTTTACCCGCCAGAATGATGATAGAAGAATTGTAGCAGGCACCGTTGCCGCTGGTTCGGTAAGTGTTGGTGATGAAGTACTCTTTTTACCCTCAGGGAAGCAGTCGGCCATTCAATCAGTTGAGTCGTTCAATACCACGCCAAAACAAATTGCCTCAACTGGTGAGGCATTGGGATTTACCCTCACCACCCAGATCTATATACGTCCTGGTGAACTCATGGTAAAACCCTCTGAACCTTTGCCTGAAGTTGGTACGCGTTTCAGGGTCAATATATTCTGGGTGGGCAGAGCTCCGATGATCATGCAGAAGGAGTACAAGCTTAAAATTGGATCAGCACGCGCATCAGTGAAACTCGCGGAAATATGCAATACGCTTGATGCCTCAGATCTTAGTTATAGTAAAAATAAACATCAGCTTGATTGCCGTGATGTAGGCGAGTGCATTCTTGAAACCTCACGTCCTATTGCGTTTGATCCTGCAGCTGCAAGTGAGAATACTGGACGGTTTGTTATTGTTGACAATTATGAAATTGCCGGTGGCGGCATTGTGATTGAGAACCTTTCAGCCGATGAAACCTTGTTGCAGCGCCATATCCGGGAGCGCGAAAACAACTGGGAGAAAGGGCTGATCAAAACAGAAGAAAGGGAAGATGCTAACGGGCACCGCGCTAAATTCATTGTCTTTACTGGAGTTCCCGGCACAGGCAAACGATCGATTGCCAAAGCCCTTGAGCAAGGGTTATTTGACAACAGTTTGAACGCTTATTATCTTGGTGTAGCCAATATTGATCGTGGTCTGGATGCTGATTTAGGGTACAGTGTTGATAACGCAGGTGAAAGGTTGAGAAGAATCGGTGAGCTTGCCCGTATTATCACTGATGCAGGGCTTATTTTTATTACCACCATTGATGATGCTGACGATTACGATATTGAAACTCTTAAGCTGTTGAACGAACCAAGCGACATACTGGTTGTCAATCTTGGTGAAAACACTTTTTCCCGATACCTCCCTGATCTTCAGATTCCTGCTGGTGGTAGCGTGGAAGACGCAGTGAAACAGGTGGCCAGCATGCTGAAAACAAAAGAAATCATCATCGAGTACCAGATATGAACTATCTGCCGGTCAGCCTGAATGTAAAAGAAAAGCATGTGCTTATTGTTGGCGGGGGAAAAGCGGCCCTTGAAAAGTTGCAGATGCTTCGAAGGTTCAGCTGTCAGGTTACTGTTGTAGGTGAAGAACTCTCTCATGAGATCACGCAAAGTAGCTGCTCTTACCACCTGCGGGAGTTTCGTCGAGAGGATCTTGAAGGGGTATTTCTGGTCTATGCCTGCAGCAGTGACCGGGAGATCAACCGCTTTATAAAGAGGGCCGCCAATACCCTCGGTATTCTGGTCAATACTCCCGATGATCCTGAATTGTGCGATTTTCTTACTCCTGCCATTTTCAGCGAAGGTACCATGATAGTTGCGGTATCGTCTTGTGGAACTGATGTCCGCAAGGCAATTCAGTGGCGGAACAGGATTAAACAACTTTTTACTGATAATGGCTTCAAATCCTGATCCCGTTCACGTTGTTATCGGGCATTCCAAACATCCTCTCTCCGACAGGACTCTCTTTTCTTTTCCGTGCGTATTGATGATGCTTGAAGGTGATCCATTTCAGGCTCTTCTTGATGGCAAGGTCGATGCTCTTGTCATTCCAGCTGCCGATCTCCCTTATCGCCTACCCGCAAGGTTGGAAGCTGCTGCGTTGATAACCCAAACCATCATTCAGGATGTGGATGCAAGCCATCCGCTTCACGATAAAAGTGTGATTGTCGTTCAGCATGATCGTGCTGACCTCAAAGTGCTCTTTAGCTTGATGGATATTCGCCACACCTATGGAAAGGTCTATTTGACAGGCGGAGGAGCAGGGGTGCGTGATTACCTGACGATTCGAGCGGATGCGCTCTTGCGCAATGCAGACGTCATTTTTTACGACGACCTCATCGACACAGGGCTGCTGGACTTTTATACGGCAGAAAAAATATTTGTTGGAAAAAGAAAAGGTCGCCACCATGCGGATCAGGATGCCATAAACCAGCAGCTTTACCATGCGGCCCTGAAGAAACAGGTGGTTGTCCGCCTCAAGGGTGGAGACCCGCTTATTTTTGGCAGGGGAGGCGAGGAGATGGCCTATCTGATGGATCGTCAGATTGATGTGGAGATTGTAGCTGGTGTTTCGGCTGTGCAGAGTGCAGCAGCTTCAGCCGGAATACCTCTCACCCTGAGAGCGGTCAGTGGGGGAGTTACACTGCTCAGCGCCCACAACGCCCTAGCTGGAGCCGCTGATCGCACCCTTGTCTACTATATGTGTGCCAGTCGGCTGAAAGAACTCCAAACCACGCTCATCGATGAAGGAATTGATCCGAAAATGCCGGTTGCCTTGGTTTACAAGGCTGGATTTATTGACGAATCCGTCACCTTGATTTCTATCGATTCCATGCACCTGCCAGAGCAGGTCTCACCATTACTTGCCATTATCGGCCAGACAGCATCTCTTTACAGGAAAAGGCCGAAAATTCTCTTTACTGGCCCAGCACCTTGCCGATGCCTTTTGCCAGGTAAAATAATTTCCATGAACTCATTGAAAAACTCTAGGAAAAATTTTAAAGATATTGATCTTTTTATGTTTTCGGGGATTGCATTTACTTGTCCCGAGGAGGTGGAGATTATTTCTGACATATTTGGTGTTGTTTCGTCTCACCTCGTACTGTATGCTTATGGAAAATACACAGCTGAAAAGCTGTGGGAATTAGGGTATAACAGAACTGTCTTGGTGCTTTGAATAACAATGGTATAAAGGTTTATTCAGTGTGCTGATCATATTTCGTAATCGCCAGTGAATACACGGACACGGTTAATGGTAACAAATACCTGCACGCCTTTTTCGAGCTGAAGATTTATGAAAAGCTCTCTTGGAATTTCAGCTTCAATGGGGCCATCAAGACCTTCGCATTCTAGGTTCAACCCGATCTGCCCACCAAGGAGGCGTACCTCACGGATAGTTCCTGCAAGGTCGTTGTCGTTACTGCGTATTCTGCTGATACCGATTTCATGAGGCCGTACAAAGGTCTGACTTGGTTTTTCCTCAATGTTTTTTAGATCATCCGGCGCATCGACGTGGTGATTGCCGAGGCTTACCTTTCCGTTGTGAATACGTCCGTGGAAGACGTTGACATTTCCAAGAAAGTTATAGACAAAGGCATTTGCGGGGTGATCGTAAACCTCTTGTGGGGTGCCCTGTTGTTCAATTCTGCCTTTATTGATCACCACAATTTTATCAGCTAGTTCTAGAGCTTCTTCCTGATCGTGAGTAACGAAAATACTGGTGACATGAATTTCATCATGCAGTTTTCGGAGCCAGCGGCGCAGTTCCTGTCGGACTTTTGCATCAAGCGCTGAAAATGGTTCATCAAGGAGCAGTACTCTGGGATTTACAGCCAACGCCCTTGCAAGGGCAACACGCTGACGTTGACCGCCCGAGAGTTGTGATGGGTAACGTTTCAGTGCCCAATCCATTTGTACCAGCTTCAGCAGATGTTCAACCTTGTCACGGATTTCACTGCGTGAGGGGCGTTCTCTTAAAGGGAGGACTTTAAGGCCAAAGGCTACATTTTCAAAGACAGTAAGCCGCCGGAAAAGTGCATAATGTTGAAAAACAAACCCGACATTTTTCTTTCGTGGCGGGAGGTTTGTTGTGTCCTTGTTTTCAAGAATGATTTTTCCTGAGTCGGCCATTTCCAGACCGGCAATGATACGCAAGAGGGTGGTTTTGCCGCAGCCCGATGGACCCAGCAGAGCAATAAGATCTCCAGAGGCAATATTCAGGCTGAGGTTGTCAATGGCTTTGTATTCGCCAAATGTCTTGGTAATGTTCTGTAGTTCGATACCCATGTCAGATCCTAAAGATGAAAGCTGTTTTTCTGAAAGTGTTTTTCCATTCCCTTCTTGAGTACTACTGTAAGCAGTGCCAGAAAGACGAGAAGGGAGGCAACGGCAAACGATGCCGTAAAATTGTATTCGCTGTATAGAATTTCTACGTGAAGCGGGATTGTGTTTGTCTGACCACGGATATGTCCTGAAACTACTGATACCGCACCAAACTCTCCAATCGATCGTGCTCCGCACAGGATCATCCCGTATAAGAGGCCCCATCGTATGTTGGGAAGGGTGATTTTGCCGAAAATCTGCCATCCTTTTGCACCAAGTGTCAAGGCGGCCTCCTCTTCGTCTCTTCCCTGAGCTTCCATTAAAGGAATCAGCTCGCGGGCTATAAATGGAAACGTTACAAAAATGGTGGCAATGACGATACCTGGGGTAGAAAAAATAATTTTGATACCCTGTTCACCAAGCCAGGTGCCTAAAGGAGTACGGCTGCCGACAAGAAGAACAAAGATGAGACCGGCGATTACCGGAGAGACCGCAAAAGGAAGATCAAGAAGGCTTTTCAGTGCGGTTTTACCCTTGAAGTTGAATTTTGTTATAGCCCATGCCGCTGCTACACCGAAAACAGCGTTAATCGGTACAACGATGGCTACCGTGAGCAGTGTTAGTTTTACGGCTTCGATGGCATAGGGTTCGCTAATGGATTCATAATAGAAGCTCCATCCTTTCTGGAATGCCTGAGAAAAAACCAGGCCCAATGGTAGAAAAATGAACCCGATAAAAAACAGAAAGGTCAGACCGATCAGAAAAATCTGTACTGATAGAGGGTCTGAGATTCTTTTTTTTACGGTAGGCGGATTGCTCCTTACGGTTTCAGGTTTTGTCATTTGCTTATGATCGGTATTCTTTTTGTTGCCATTCCTGTACGGCATTCAGCACGAGAAGCATGGAAAAGGAAATGCACAGAAGCACCAATGCTACAGCTGAAGCTCCTGCATAATCAAATTGATCGAGTTTGGACATGATCATTAATGGCGCAATTTCTGTTTTCATGGGCAGATTGCCTGCGATGAAAATGACTGAGCCGTATTCACCGATGCCACGGGCAAAAGCAAGCGTTACTCCGGTGAGCAATGCCGGGAAGAGATGAGGAAGAATGATTTTTTTGAATGTCTGTAAACGCGTTGCTCCGAGACAGTGTGCAGCCTCTTCAATCTCCTGTTCTACCTCTTCAAGAACAGGTTGAATTGTGCGGACAACAAAAGGGAACCCGATAAAAATAAGCGCGATCACGATTCCTGTCGGAGTGTTAATGATCTGCAGGTTCCAGCGAGTCAGGATTTCTCCCAACCAACCATTCGGAGAATACAGGGTAGCAAAGCAGATACCGGCGACTGCGGTTGGCAGTGCAAATGGCAGATCTACAAGAGCGTCGAGGAACTCCCTTCCTGGGAAACGGTAACGCACCAGGACCCAGGCGGTCAGGAGGCCTGCAAGAGCATCGAAAAGAGCGGCAAAGAAAGCCGTGGAAAAACTCAGTTTATAGGAAGCAAGAACGCGGGGAGCAGTTACTGCATTGACAAATGGTTCCCACCCCATAGGGATGGTGTTGAAAAATATCATGCTCAGCGGGACGATAACGATAGCCGAAAGGTAGAATACCGTGTATCCCATCGACAGACCGAATCCTGGTAGTATATTTCTTTTTTTTCTTTGAAAAAATGACATCGTTTGTGTTGTTGATGTAAACTGCAGAGGAAAACAGGATAGGAGGCATTATCCCGTTTTCCTCAAAATTATTCTGAAATTTCAATAGTGAAAAGCCCTGTACTTCAGGGAATATAAATTTGATCAAACACGCCGCCGTCGTTAAAATGCGTTTTCTGCGCAGTACGCCAGTTGCCGAATACTTCGCTCAGAGTAAAAAGTTTTATTTTAGGGAAATTCGCCGCATATTTTTTCAGTGATGCAGGATTGCGTGGACGATAGAAGTTTGCTGCAATGATGTCCTGAGCCTGTGGAGTATAGAGGAAGTTCAGGTAGGCTTCTGCAAGTTTACGGGTACCGTGTTTTGTGACGTTTTTGTCGACAACAGCCACAGGTGGTTCAGCCAGGATGCTTACCGAAGGAGAGATAATTTCATACTTGTCTGAGCCAAACTCTTTAAGGATAAGGTGGGCTTCATTTTCCCATGCAATAAGCACATCACCAAGTCCGCGCTGAGCGAAGCTCAGTGTTGAGCCACGGGCACCTGTATCCAGCACCGGAACATTTTTGTATAATGCTTTGATAAAGGTTTTGGCCTGTTCAGCGGAGCCGGTCTGTTTTTGTTTGTATCCCCATGCGGCCAGATAGTTCCAACGTGCTCCTCCAGATGTTTTTGGGTTCGGGGTGATCACTGATATCCTTGGTTTTACAAGATCATCCCAGTTTTTGATTTGTTTCGGATTTCCTTTACGGACAACAAAGACGATGGTGGAGGTGTATGGTGTGCTGTTACTGGCTAGTTTTTTTTGCCAGTTGGGGTCAAGAAGTTTGCTGTCTGCAATTGCATCGATATCATAGGCGAGCGCCAAGGTAACAACATCAGCTTCAAGACCATCAATGACGGCTCTAGCTTGCTTTCCCGATCCACCGTGTGACTGGTTGATTACTACCGTCTGGCCGCTTTTTTTCTGCCAGTACTGGGCGAATGCAGCATTTTCGCTCTGATAGAGCTCCCTTGTCGGGTCGTAGGAAACATTCAGCAGTGTTGTGCTTCCCGTTGCTGTAGCTCTTGTTCCCGGCAGCCCGGATGCTAGAATAATTATTGCCGCAAGCGTGAGTCTTTTTATCCGTTGAAGAATCATAATTGTCTCCTTTATAGTGTGAGTTGGTGGAAAACTGTTTAAAAAATTAAGGCAAAAAAAAAGCCGGTTCTCTGTTGTGTCAGGAGCCGGCCGAGGTAAAAGCGATCTATCGTACTACCTACATGAGCCGGATATTTTAATGTCTGCATACTCCATTATTTGACAGCAGCGGGTGTCGGAGCAGAGTATAGTTCTTTCATTTGTGGTGCTCATAGTCTCTGTGTTTGATTTCCAATTGCTAAAAAAACCCAATCTTTTCTACCTCTCCAAGCATATACCATAAAAATACCATAAATATGGTATGCGTCTCTTCAATGCTCTGAGTACCAAAATTATGAGGATTTATGTGTGAGTGTAAGTCTTACAGCCAAGAGCCGATTCTTCTGGCAGCAGTGAAGCTGCTCCAGGCAAGAGCTGAAATAAGCATTTCGTCTCCAGGGAAGTGCATCGAATACTCACAAACACTCTTTTCATCGACCATGTACGGGGCAAATGCGGTGAGGAATGCAAGTTTTCCAGCTGCTTTGTCCACTTCCTGCAGATGAGCGATTTCATCTTTGTACCATCCATCATTCATGGGTGGGTTACTGCCATCCCAGTTCCTGGCTGATTTACTTACTGCTAATCGAACCTCTTCTGAAAGCGATCGGGCACCTGCTGTTTCTACCGCTTCTGCAAATCGAGCAAACGCTCCGGCTATCGCAAGAGAGGATTTGGCCCACGAAAGGTTTTCCGGCAATGTAGCTTCCGGCAGCAGCTCAAGCGAGGCACCCTGTGGTTTCCGAAGCCGGATAGCGCCTCCGAAAAACCAGGCAGCCAGACGCATGGAAACCTGTTTGGGAATGCCACTGGAAAAAGGCAGCGGGGAGCTCCCGAGCAGTATGGTGACCATGCGGTTGATATAGTGGAAAAATACAGCGGTTCCTAGAAATGCAGGTGCTTCAGCATCGGTAAACGGCGGTGAATGGAGAATCGGTGAATCAGGTACCAGTGTTGCCGATGCCCATGCGGCAATCTTTTCAAGGTTGGTATCCACAAGGGCTTCCAAGTAATCATGTCCAGAGGATTCCAGCAGCATGATGCTATGCGCATCGACACAGTAGTGGCAGCGGTTGATGGAAGAAACAGTAGCGGCAACCAGCTCTTTAGCATCACGACCTCCTCCGCCGGCAAGCAAAGTCTCCCTGCATGCCATCCATGCTCCGGCGAGGAGTTCAGGGACCGGTTTGTGCAGTGCAAAGGGCTCAACCTCTTCTCCAAACTCCCTTCGTACCTGAGAGAGCACTTTTCCAGATAAGCTGTCTCCAGATAAAGGATTACGGGCTTTGATATACCGTATGCTCATACCAGTGCTCGTTATATGGGCAATGCTGCAGCACGTTCATCCAATTAAGGATCCGTGCAGCTCAAAGGCATCAGTATCCGCTATTTTTGCCATGCAGAATGAACCGGCAGTGACTGTTCTGTTCTCAAAAGTCAGGATGCAATCATTATCAACCTCTGGAGCATCATATTCCGTTCTCCCAAACGCACTCTCTCCAACAACTTCATCGATCAGAACCTTTACCACCTTCCCTTCAAAGATGCGGTTCTTTTCTTCAGAAACCTGTTCCTGCAGTTCCATAATCTCACCAACCCGTTCCTGTTTTTCCTCAGTGCTCAGCGTTTCCTTTAACGCATAAGCCGGGGCATGCTCTTCATGGAAGTACGGAAAGCAGCCCAGCCTGTCAAATCGGCTCGTCTCTACAAACTCCAATAGTTCCTCAAACTCTTCACGTGTTTCCCCGGGATAACCGGCGATCAGGGTAGTTCGCAGCCTGATATCAGGGTTTTTCTCGCGGATGTTCTCAAGCAGTTGGATCGTCTGATCTTTATCTATGCCACGGTTCATCAACTTGAGGATTCGGCTATTGCAATGCTGCAACGGAATGTCAAGGTAGTTGCAGATATTCTCACGCTCCCGCATAGTATCAATCACTTCAAGGGGAAAATTTACCGGATAGGCATAGAGCAGCCTGATCCAGTCAAATCCAATGTCAGAAAGGCGCAGCACAAGATCATTCAGCAATGTTTTCCCTGCAAGGTCATACCCATAAAGGCTTATATCCTGAGCAATGACGTTCAGTTCCTTGACGCCCGAGGTCTTCAGCAAAGTAGCTTCTCTCAGTAACTGTTCCGGGGGTTGGCTTATGTATCGACCTCTGATTCTTGGGATCGAGCAGAACGAACAGGTACGGTTACATCCTTCGGCAATTTTGAGATAAGAATAATGGGGTGGTGTAAGCAGTGAACGGTGGTCGTAGAGCTCTTCACGATACTCAGCACCGATAGCTGCAAGCACTTCGAAGAGTTCTCTTGTACCGAAAAATCCATCCACTTCAGGCATTTCCTCTTGAAGTTCCTGCCTGTGAAGTTCAGTGAGACATCCCATCACATAAACCCGTTTAATCGAGCCCTCGGCTTTTTTATCGATGGCCGCCAGAGTTTCGTTAATGGATTCCTCTTTGGCATCGGCAATGAAGCCGCAAGTGTTGATGAGAATAATTTCAGCTTCATCGGCATGATCGGTAAAAATGATACCGGAAGCTTCAGCCTGTGCCATAAGGCGTTCAGAATCAACAGTGTTTTTAGAGCAGCCAAGGCTCAGGAGAAATACTTTATGCTTTATCATTGCTATTGAATCGTTCGAGAAAATCTGCTTTCCACTCTATGAAAGAGCCATTTATAATTTGTGTTCGTGCCGTCGCCGTAAGCCACATGAAAAACGAAATATTTTGCAGCGTACAGAGCTTAAGGCCGAGAATTTCACCGACGTTCAGAAGGTGTCGGATATAAGCGCGTGAAAAGTTCCGGCAGACATGATTGTCAAATCCTTCATCGATTGACGAAAAATCAGCCGCATACACAGCCGAACGCAGATTCATTTTCCCATGACGGGTATAGACCCTTCCGTTGCGTCCTTCACGGGTTGGAATGACGCAGTCGAACATATCGACACCGTGTTCTATAGCATTCAGGATGTTTTCTGGTGTACCCACTCCCATAAGATAGCGAGGCTTTCCTTCCGGCAGCAGGGAATTGGAGAGCTCAAGGATGCGGTACATCTCGGCAGCAGGCTCCCCGACGGCCATGCCGCCTATTGAGTATCCGTCAAAGTCAAAATCAACTAGGGCTTTTGTTGAAATTTCACGCAGATCAGCATGAATACCACCCTGTGTGATGCCGAAAAGGTATTGTTCATGACCGTAGAGGGGGGAAGTTGTTGTGAAATGTTTTTTTGCCCGTTCAGCCCAGCGAATGGTCAGTTCTCCTGATTTACGGATATACTCTTTTTCGGCTGTCGATGGCGGGCACTCATCGAGTGGCATCATGATATCGCTTCCGATAATGCGTTGGGTCTCTACTACATTTTCGGGTGTAAAGTGCTGTTTTGAACCATCAAGGTGGGATTTGAACATGACCCCTTCTTCAGTGATCCTGCGCAAATCAGAGAGCGAGTAAACCTGATATCCACCACTGTCGGTCAACAGCGGCCCATCCCAATTCATAAATTTGTGCACTCCGCCTGCGTTAAGAAGAATATCGTTTCCAGGTTTCAGGTAGAGGTGATAGGTATTTGCCAGAATAATATGAACATTGTTTTCTTTCAGTTCATGCGGTTCAATTGATTTTACGCTGGCGCGCGTACCTACCGGCATAAAGACCGGAGTAGGAACTGTTCCATGGTTGGTTTCAAGAATTCCACATCGGGCTGATGTGTGCGGATCGGTGGTTATAACGCTGAATTTCATGTGCTTTGCAATGGTAACGCTTTTTAATCAAGGAATCCAAGCGCCCGATGTTTTCAAGTTTGAGACTTTTCTGTTTTAAACGGATATTCAAGCCCCTTATGTAAAAATAGTACATGAAAGATGGAGAGAAAATCCGATTTTGCATTGTCAAGGTAGCCAATGACCCGCACAAAAAAAAGCATGGACATTTTCTATTGTCTTGCTTGATGTGAGATGATGCCTTGAAGGTAATTGTCCTCAACGAAAGTAACTATTACGCAAAATATTACACTGGCAGGCAGCAACTGAGATTACCTTGTTCTGTGCTCAGATTTGCGGTCATGACCGTCTGCGGGGCATTCAAACCAGTGTCTTGGTGTTCCTTCTCAAAAATGGTTCCACTTCGGCCTGACAGGCCTAAAACGAAGCGCGTTGTCTGAGGCTATGAAAAACCGTCTGCATCAAATTTATGAAGGCTTGTTCTACAAGTAACTCGATAAGTACCGGACACTACAGAATTATTCTTTATAGTGAAGAATTATATGCGAGATAAATAAATAATAAGCAAGCAATTAACAGACTTCGTTTCCGGTTTTATAGTATATTAAGCGTGTTAAAGCAAAAATAAACTGTTTTTGTTGCAGAACATTTGAACCTATACTGATATCCTGAACACCACCAATTAAAGATGAACACTGCATGGGACCTGATTCTCCTTTTTTTTCTCAAGGATTTTGATTTTTAGTATTTAACCCAATACCCATGCAGAAACCTAAGTGCGACAAAAAAACAAACCTCCCTGCCTCCAATCAGAAAAATTTCAGGAAACATGAGCAAGTGTCAGATAATTCTTTTTCAGAGATTGTTTTACCCCCCTTTCTTGTGCTTGATACCAACGGATATTTTGTTGGCTGGAATGATTCTTTGCCTTATAAAACAGCAAAAATAAAAAGTATACGGACGCGAAGCATCAATGTGATTGACAAACATATTTATCATGCCGATCAGCCACTTATAAAAGAAAAACTTCTTAATATCCTGAAAAACGGGTTGGAAGAAACTGCTGAGGCGAGGGTTTTTTTTCGAGGAGAACAGGACTTACGCTGGTTTATGATTACGGGCAGGAGAATAATGATTGAGGATAGCCCTTTTGTTATCTGTATGATCGTCGATATTACCTCAAAAAAGCAGGAGGAAGATAACCTGACTCAAACAGCAAATCACTTTCGTTCCATTACAGAAAACATCGACGGGGTCGTTTTTGTTGCTGGCACTAACTCAATATTAAACTATGTGTCGCCAGCAGCTGAAAAGATGTTTGGTTTTAGGCCCGATGAAATGATAGGGCAGTCGCTTGCTGGATTTCTTGAAGAGGAAAAAGCAATCCTTGAAACTCCTGAAATCTTAAACGAGACATGCCTGAATAGCTTTCCGACTCAAACTTTCGAATTACACTTCCGTAGAAAAAATGGTTCTCTCTTTTGGGGAGAGGTACATTTAAAATATTCTCAGGACAATGGATATCCCAGTATGGTCGGTTTGCTCCATGATGTTACTGCGCGCAAGCATATGGACGCTCATGCTTTATGTCGTCTAAGCCTGTTTGAAAAAGCAGATACCTGCTCTATTGAGGAATTGCTCAAAGCAACGCTTGATGAAACCGAACAGCTTACAGAGAGCTCGATCGGGTTTTGCTACTTTTTCAGGGACGATATCAGTGATCATGCTCTCCAGGTATTATCAACCAATATGGACAAGAAGGTGCGAAGGCCTGAAAAGAATGGTGAACCATGTTCTTGGAACCAGACAGATTTTTTGATAGAGGCTTTGCGTATGCAGAAAACGGTGATTCATAATGATTTCGATCCTATAGAGATTCGCTGGCAGCGATCGGATCATGATTCAGAATTTATGAAGACATTAGTTGTGCCCATAATGAAAGGGGATATGGTTACGGCCATTGTTGGTGTTGGCGGAAAATCTTTTTCATATGATGAACATGATGAAAGAGTGGTAACAAATTTTGCTGATCTTGCGCGTGATATAGTTACCCGTAAACGTACTGAGCAATCGGAAAAGAACATTCGAGTATCGCTGATTCAGGCCCAGAAAATGGCACTTTTAGGGATGATGGTTCGAAAAATAGGTTGTGATTACAATCATCTACTGGAGATCATTTTTGATAACGTTAAGCAGGTTATGGCGCAAAAAACGTTTAATAAATCGCTGAGAAATAACTTGAGGAATATTCTGGAAAGTGCTTGTAGTTCAAGCGATATGATGAGTCAACTCCTTACTTTTGCTCGAAGTGGGAGTGTTATGCCAATAGTTATTGAGATGAATGTTTTGGTGGAAGGTATGCTGACCAAGCTGAAAAAGCTTGTAGGGAATGATATTGATATTGTTTGGGTACCTGATAAGCAACGAACCCTTGTTAAAATAGATCCATCACAAATTGATCAGCTTCTTTCTGTATTCTGTCTCAATGCACGGGACTCTATAGATGGTAGAGGACAGATCACTATCGAAACTGGCCGGATTTCAATTGCCCAAGATGATTGTACTTCTGACCGCCCCTGTCAGGTCCCCGGGAACTATGTGTCCATTTCTGTTATGGATACTGGTATCGGTATAAAAACAAAGAATCTTCCTCATATTTTCGAACCATTTTTTTCCACAAAGGAGGATGTGAAAGGTATGGGTCTAGGATTGTCAATAGCATATGGCATCGCTCAGCAGAACCAGGGGTGTATAGATTGCCAGAGTGAGATTGGCAGCGGGAGTACTTTTACAGTCCATTTGCCACGGTATATGGGAAGTGACTATTTTTCTGAAGATGAGATGCCGTCATCAATCCTTCCTTTAAAAGAAACGATATTGCTTGTTGAAAATGAGCCTGATATTCTGAATCTCTATAAAGGAATGCTTGAAAATATAGGATACACTGTCTTTGCTGTTGATACATCCTCTGAAGCGATCCAGATTGCAAGACAACTCCATGGTGAAATTGATCTGCTTATGACTGATGTTGTTTTATCAGAAGTAAATGGTTGTGACCTTTCTGAAAAGCTTCTGTCGATATGTCCTAATTTGAAAACTCTTTTTATATCATTTTATAATAACGATATCATCGATCGATCCGGGGGGGTATTTGATGAGAGAATTGATTTTATTCAAAAACCTTTTTTTATTGATGAGTTGACAATAAAAGTTCAAGATTTGTTGAATCCAGTTGCTGTTTATTAAACATTGACATTTTTAAGCCTCGACATGTTGGGATCATGTCGGGGAACGGAGACTTGTTGGCTCGGTTGCATGCTAGGACAATCTGAGAAGTTCCTTCATCGAAGGGGTAAAAAGGTACATCAGGATGGGTCAGGATTTCATTCCATGGAGCTAACTTTGACCGCAACGCTGAGCTTTTCCTGACCATCCCCTTTATAGGTGCCACGTACAGGCGGAACATCATCATAGTCTCTTCCAGAACCGATTTTGATATACCTCTCATCGACAAACAGGGTACTATGTGTCGGATCCATACCGATCCAGCCTTTTTCTTTACCGCAATATACTTCACACCATGCGTGGGACGCTTCATCCCGTCCATCCGGAGTGCTGCCGCCGTAAAGGTATCCGCTAACATATCGCGCGGGAACACCAAGGTAGCGGCATGTTGCAAGCATGATATGGGCAAAATCCTGACAAACGCCACGTCCGAGCGCCATGACGACAGCACTGGTGCTATGAACGTCGGTTACTCCCGGTTCGTAAATAAATGATTCATTGATGTGACGGCATATCGATTCGGCAAGCTGGAAACTGTCGGTATTGGTCGCAAAAAGGGTGGTAAAGTCGCGTATTGCCTGATCAAAATGCACATAGCGACTTTGACATGAAAAATCAATGAGAAAAATATCCTCATCTTCAGTTGCTGCACTCTGACCAATGCCAGTTTCAACCACGGAGGTCGCAACAATTTTCACCTGTTTATGACTCTGGAGCAGGTTGAAGTGATTGACAATGTTCCCGTAAAAATCAGTGTATTCAAATATGCTTACAGGGGGGGCGACTTCAAGATTGAAGCTTGTGCAACGCTGAAGGGCAGCCTTATTGTTGTCAGGGTGCAGCCTTACCTCGGTAGCTGTTTCGTAGATTGGATTATCATATTCAAACAGGGTGGCGTGTTCAACTTTTAAAATCATATTCTTAAAATATTATGTGTCCGGTTATTGCTGCTGCTGATGTTGCTGTGCTTGACTCCAGTTTGGGCGTCCTCCGGCAATTCCGGTAAATGGAAGGGCTTCAGCAATGTCCGGCGATTCGATTTCCGGGGTGTGATATGCGAAATAGGTCAGGTGCACCTGTTCGCCTACTTTCACTAACCGCTGTTCCAGATCTTCAAGGTAATGATGCAATCCTCTGGAAAAGATATCTTCAATTGCAGTATAGCTTAACTCAGCCTCTAATTTTCCGATCAGCCGATCAGCGTTGTTGACATAACGATGACGCGAACTGCCCGATATACGCCACAATGCATCTTCAGCAGCGCATACAGAAAAGTTGATGCTGCGCGGAAATGTTCTATCTAAAATGAGAAAACGAAGGATGTTGTCAGGATCAATTTTGGAAAGGTACACTTTACGGAATGCCTCCAATGCGCTGCAGCTTTTCAGTACAGCCATCCATTGAATAATGTCTTCCGAACCTTCAACGATTTCCGGCTGGCGTTGCGCTTCCGAAAGCAGCATGTGGTACTTGACATCAATCAGACGGGCAATATTGTCAGTACGTTCAAGGTACTTTGCAATTTGTATGAAATCCCATCCCTCGTTATGAGAAAAAGTGTTGTCCGTAATGCCCTGGAAGAGGTGTGATGCGTTTTTGATCTCTTTATAAAACCCGTATGGGTTGTTATGGACAAACTGCGGGTTAATACTCTGCAGATAGTGATAAAGGTTATTGACCTGCTCCCACATTTCACTTGATATGCTCTCGATAATGCTCCGTGCATTTTCCCTTGCCAGGCTTATACAGGAGGTAATAGAGTTCGGGTTATTTTTATTGAATACCAGATAATCGGTAACAGTATGCGCAGAGTATTCGTTATACAGGGAGTTAAAGCGCTCCTTGTCGCTGGTTACAAGAATAAGTGCCACCCAGTAGCTTGGATTTTCTACCTGGGTGATTTTATTAAGGTCGAGCAGCAGGTTGAAATTGACGTCGAGGAACCTTGCTGTGTTTTCAGCCCGTTCAAAATAACGACTCATCCAGAACAGGGATTCGGCAACACGGCTTAACATAGATAATCAGAAATTAATGTTTATTCATCGACAACCCAAGTGTCCTTACTGCCTCCACCTTGCGAGGAGTTAACCACCAGGGAGCCACGCTTGAGAGCAACTCTTGTTAGTCCTCCAGGGACTATAGTAACTGTTTTACCGTACAAAACATAGGGACGAAGGTCGATATGACAGCCATAAAGATCAGTGTCATTGAAAAAGCTTGGATGACGCGACAGCGAAATAGTTGGCTGTGCTATATAGTTGCGTGGATTGGCAACGATCATCTCAGCAAAAGTCTCCTGCTGTTCAATCGTTGACTCCGGCCCTACCAGCATACCGTACCCTCCGGATTCATTAGCAGCCTTCACAACAAGCGAGCCCAGGTTTTCAAGAATATATTTAAGGTCGGAAGGGTTACTTGCCAACCAGGTTGGTACATTCTGCAAAATTGGATCCTCACCGAGGTAGTACTTGATGATTGCAGGAACAAAACTATAGATGACCTTGTCATCAGCAACGCCGGTACCTATGGCATTGGCAAGCGTTACATTTCCCTTGCGGTATGCATTGACAAGACCTGCAACACCGAGTTTTGATTCTGGACGGAACACAAGAGGGTCAATATAGGCATCATCAACTCTTCTGTAGATCACATCAACCCTTTCAAGACCTCGGGTAGTTCTTGTGTATACCTTATTGTCGTTGACAACCAGATCTTTTCCTTCAGTCAGTTCAATGCCCATCTGCTGGGCAAGAAAACTGTGTTCAAAGTAGGCCGAGTTGTATATGCCGGGTGTAAGAACTACAACGTTTGGTTCGTGCCGGGAATTCGGGCTGATTTCCTGCAGGGTACGAAGAAGTTCCTGCGGATAGTTATCGATAGGTCGGATCTGGTATTTGTCAAAAAGTACCGGAAACGCGCGTTTCATCGCCTGCCGGTTTTGTAACATATAGGAGACACCGCTTGGAGTGCGAAGGTTGTCTTCAAGGACTAAGAAATTACCTTGTCCGTCACGAATTAAATCGCTGCCGGTGACATGAATATAAATACCGAGAGGAGGGTTTATCCCGACAAATTCTCTTATGAAATGCTGGCTTCCAAGAATCAGTTCAGGAGGAATGATTTTGTCTTTAAGAATTTTCTGGGTGTGATAGATATCGTGCAGGAACTCATTGAGTGCTGTAATCCTCTGGATAAGACCTTTTTCGATGGTCTGCCATTCATTCCCCGGCACAATTCTTGGAATAAGATCAAACGGGAAAAGTCGTTCAACACCTTCATTCTCACCATACACAGTAAAGGTGATACCCTGATTCCGAAAAAAAATGTTAACAATTTCGCGGCGGGCTTTTATATCGTCAATCGAAAACTGGCCGAAGCGATGAAGCAGTTTATCGTAGTGAGCCCGGGGCATTCCATCCTTTGAGATAACCTCATCAAAAAAACGGTTGGCTTCTGCTTCATATCGCTCAAAAAAGCGACTCATACAGGTATTTCTTCTTGGTTATGGAGAATAGCTTTCATTACTCTTTACATCCTCTATATACTTAAATAATTTCGGATTTTAGCAATAAAAACCTAAATAAGTTACACGTTACCGGAAAAACTTTTGTGTGAGGTTATTGGTTTTTTTTGACATGCCGCACGGTGGGAATAGTTTTTATCATAAATTTAATGAATGTACGTGTTTCAGTTTATGGTCTACTGTATGGCCTCACTTGAATTATCCCTAAAATTTTAACGATTGCAACTGATGCATATACTAGTGACCGGCGCTGCCGGCTTTATAGGATTTCATGTCTGCAGAAAGCTTCTTCAGCGGGGTGAATGGGTTACCGGTCTTGATAACATGAATGACTATTACGATGTCTCGCTCAAGGAATCGAGGCTTTCGATGCTGATGTCTTATGAAAGGTTTACGTTTATAAAAGCCGATATTTCCGACCGGAGCGCAATTGAAGAGCTTTTTCAGACAGGAGGATTTGAGTGTGTGATTAATCTTGCTGCACAAGCAGGTGTGCGTTATTCCCTTGTCAATCCCCATGCTTATATCAACAGTAATATTCTTGGCTTCCTGAATATCCTCGAAGGGTGCAGGCATCACGGCATAAAACATCTTGTTTACGCTTCGTCAAGTTCAGTTTATGGTGCCAATGAGACCATGCCATTTTCAGTGCATGACAATGTTGATCATCCACTTTCACTTTATGCGGCAAGCAAAAAGGCCAATGAGCTTATGGCGCATACCTACAGTCACCTCTATCAGTTGCCAACAACAGGGCTTCGTTTTTTTACCGTGTATGGGCCATGGGGAAGACCTGATATGGCTCTTTTTCTGTTTACCAATGCCATTGTAAACAATAAGCCAATACAGGTTTTCAATTACGGTAAACATCGGCGTGATTTTACCTTTATCGATGATATTACTGAAGGAATTTTGAGGACACTTGATCATGTTGCAGAGCCAAACTTAGATTGGTCCGGTCTTAACCCCGATCCTGGTTCAAGCCGTGATCCCTGGAGAGTATACAATATCGGTAACAGTAGTCCGGTAGATCTCATGGACTATATTGAGGCTCTTGAGCAAGAGCTTGGCTGTGCCGCCGAGAAGGTGTTTCTGCCGATGCAGCCAGGTGATGTGCCTGATACTTATGCCGATGTGGAACAGCTTATGAAGGATGTGCAATATACACCACAAACTACAGTAAAGGAAGGGATAAGTCGTTTTGTTTCTTGGTATAGAGAGTATTATAAATTGTGAGTCATCCCCTAAAGCCCTATGGGGATATATAGGAACTTTAGGGAATACTTTGTTCTTCAACAATTATTCCGGTTTCAAGTGCGGAAAGAATATGACATCCCTGATTGAGTCTTGTCCGGTAAGAAGCATCACCAGACGATCGATTCCAATTCCAAGACCTGCGCATGGAGGCATGCCATATTCGATAGCGCGAAGGAAATCTTCATCAATAATCATGGCTTCCTCGTCGCCCCGCTGCCTTAAGCGAGCTTGAGATTCAAGCCTTTCGCGCTGTATGACAGGATCGTTCAGTTCCGAAAAAGAGTTACAGACCTCTTTGCCTCCGACAATAAGCTCAAACCTTTCAACGATTCCCGGTTGAGAAGGATGTTCCTTGGCAAGGGGCGACATTTCAGTGGGGTAATCAGTGATAAACGTTGGCTGAATAAGCTTAGGTTCAACAAATTCACCGAAAATTTCGTCGATAATTTTGCCGCTGCTGATTTTTGGGTCTAGTTCCAGTCCCAGATCTTTGGCTGTAAAGCGAAGTTCCTCTTCCGATTTTCCCCGAATATCTTTACCTGTGTATTCAGCAATAGCATCGATAATGCTCAAACGCCTGAACGGAGGTTTCAGATTGATTTCGTTACCCAGAAAAATAGTAACATCACTCTGGTTGACTTCGAGAGCGGTCTGGTAAAAAAGCTCCTCAACCAGTTTCATCATCCAGTTATAATCTTTGTAGGCAACATAAAGCTCGACCTGAGTGAATTCAGGGTTATGGAAGCGGTCGATACCTTCATTTCGGAAATCCTTTGCAAATTCGAATACCCCGTCAAATCCTCCTACGATAAGTCGTTTAAGGTAGAGCTCATTGGCGATACGCAGGTAGAGCTGCATATCAAGTGCGTTGTGGTGCGTTGTGAATGGGCGGGCGGCAGCTCCTCCATATATCGGTTGCAGTATAGGGGTTTCAACCTCAAGCCATCCTTGTCTGGAAAAGAATTGCCGCATGAACGAGACGATGGCGGTACGCTTGATAAAAGTCTCCTTGACTTCCGGATTGACAATCAGATCAACATATCGCTGGCGGTAGCGGAGCTCCTTGTCGCTGAATGCGTCAAAAATGACTTTTTCTCCATCAACTTCTTTTTCTTTTGCGACGGGTATGGGTCTTAGAGATTTTGTGAGTAACTTTAACTTTTCTGCATGGATTGATATCTCACCGGTTCTGGTTTTGAATGTGTAGCCTTTAACCCCGACAATATCTCCAATATCGAGTAATTTGAAGGTGTCGTAGGTTGCTTCGCCCACATCATCTTTTTTAAGGTAGATCTGAATTCTGCCTTTGGAGTCCTGAATGTGGAAAAACGATGCTTTTCCCATTTTTCTGATGGTCATTATTCTTCCGGCAACCGAAACGGGTTCATGAACATCTTCCTGAAAATTGATAATTATATCAGTTGAGAAGTGGCTGACGTCGAAATGGTTCGGGTATGGATTTACTCCTCCATCAAGTATGTGCTGCCTCTCTTCGAGACGTCGCAGCATCTGGTCATTCAGGGAAGGCTGAGCCGGCTGTTCAAGGTTGTTCTGGTTCTTTTCGTTGTCTTTAAGCATGATGTCGTCTACCTGTGTATTCTATAAATGAAAAAATATAATCAGTCTTATTATCTCGTTCCGTGTTTTCAGGATGGAACACGGGTTTTATACCAGACGTAGGGAATGGTGCTGACTTTCTGGTAAAACGAGCGATAGGCCCTTTTTGAAAAAACATCGTAATTGTTTTTTTCAATCGCGGTTAAAATATTCCCATAATTTATGCTGCTGATGCAGACAGCAAATCGAGCTTGTTTTTCAAGCATCGGGATTCCTTTTTCGGAAGCTTGGTAGTAACTCCTTGCCCGTTTAATCTGGAACTTCATCAGATCGATGAAGTTGTTATTGATTTTTTTTTGCATGAACTCGTCTCTCGAATAGTTGAAACGGCGAAGATCCTCAAGTGGAAGATAAATCCTGCCACGGTCCACATCTTCACCGATATCACGCAAAATATTGGTCAACTGCATGGCAATTCCAAGCTCAATGGCGTGTTGAAGCGCTTTTTTATCGCTGTATCCGAAAATTTCAGAAGTCATCAGTCCGACGACTGCAGCAACCTTGTAACAGTATACATAAAGCTCATCAAAGGTCTCGAATGGTTTGAACTCGATATCCATGGCAACTCCATCCATAAGATCTAGCGGAAGTTCAATAGGGATTGAAAAGCTTTTAAGGGTATCGTGCCAAGCCATCATTATCGGATCATTCTCAACATTACCAGAATAGCATGCTTTAAGCCTGGATTTCCAGCCATCAAGCATCATGCTGATTTCATTGCTGGAAATGAGTCCATTTTTCAGCTTGTCTTCTGCCATATCGACGATATCGTCTACCGTTCTCAGCAGTGCGTAGATGGCAAAAATCGGTTTCTGCTGCTTTTTCGGCAGAAACATGCTTGCAAGATAGAATGTTTTAGCGTGATGTCTGGAGATTTGCCTGCAGTAAGCATAAGCATTTTCAAGCGTTATCAGCTGATCTATTCCCTTTGCAGCATTTTTTTTATTATAGCTGTAATTCATCTGATATACGCGCTTATATTGGTCTGTTCGGGTCGTTACAGCTCTTTTATCCGTTTACGCTACACCGTAAAAGTGAAAATGTGTAACTTTTTAAGGTTTGATTACGTTAACAAAAAGAGTTGTCAAGATAAAACAATGGTTGTAATATAGCAAGATGCCAAGTTACAGACCATTATCCTTCAAATACTTACGTAATTTATTATTGCCCTGTTGAATACTGTTACCTCAGAAAATAAAAGGGAAAAGGCCATTCTTGTTGGTCTGTTTTCCCCCCCCGAAATACCCAGATCTCTTGTTGAAGAATATCTTGATGAACTCGCTTTTCTTGCCGATACCGCAGGCGCGGATATTGTCGAATCGTTCATACAGGATAAAAAGCTGCGTGACCCTGCTTATTGCATAGGCAAAGGCAAGGTTGAAGAACTTGTTTTGTTTGTCAAGGAGAAGGAGATTGATCTTGTGATTTTCGATGATGATCTTTCGCCTGCTCAGGCAAGAAATCTCGAAAAGACTCTCGAGTGCAAGGTTATCGATCGCACAGCTTTGATTCTGCAGATTTTTGCCATAAGGGCACAATCTGCACAGGCAAAAATGCAGGTCGAACTTGCCCAGCTTGAATACATGCTGCCTCGCCTGTCTGGACAGTGGACTCATTTATCAAAACAGAAGGGTGGTATCGGGAACAAAGGCCCTGGTGAAACTCAGATTGAGACTGACCGCCGTCTGGTCCGCAACAGGATCTCCCTACTGAAAAAAAAGCTGAAAGAGGTTTCGTTGCAGCATGATACCCAGACTCAGGGGCGGCAGCAAGTACCGAGAGTCTCTCTTGTAGGCTATACCAATGCAGGTAAGTCTACGTTGATGAATGCCCTTTGCCCTGAGGCTCAGGCTTTTGCCGAAAACCGTCTGTTTGCCACGCTTGATACCAAAACTCGCAGGCTTGAACTTAACATCAATAAACTTGTTCTTTTGTCGGATACCGTCGGTTTTATCCGTAAACTGCCACACACTCTTGTCGAGAGTTTTAAATCAACCCTTGATGAGGTACTGCAGGCCGATTTTTTGCTTCATGTAATCGACATAAGTCATCCTGGTTTTGAGGATCAGATGCAGGTTGTACGCGACACGCTCAAGGATATCGGGGTTATGCATGACAATATCATCGATGTATTCAACAAGATTGATGCCCTTGAAGATCCTTCGATCCTGAAGGATATGAGTGCGAAATATCCAGATGCGGTTTTTATATCTGCTGTCCGTGGTCTTAATATTTCTGTTCTTAAAGAGATAATCAGCCAGCATGTAGCCCGTGATTATCAGGAGCGCCACATAAGCACGCATGTTTCCAACTATAAACTGATCAGCTATCTCTATGAGCACGCTGAAGTTATTGATGAGCGTTGTATTGATGAAGAAGTTGAGCTGACGTTCAGGGTGCACAAACACCAGCTTAAACATATTGATGCTCTCATTACATCCTCACAAAAAACACATCATGACGCTGCAAATTTATAACACCACAAAAAGAGATCTTCCGGAAAAAATGCTTGAAAAAGCAGTTCTTTTGGTTCTGAAGAGTGAAGGCTGTTCAGTTGAGTCTATTGTAGGGGTTTATTGTGGTAACAAAATGATGCAACGCATTAATCGTGAGTTTTTGCAGCATGATTATCCTACCGATACCATAACGTTCCGCTACAATAAGGGAAGTGACATTGATGGCGAGTTTTATATCTCCCTCGATGTTGTCAAAGAAAATGCTACCAGGTTTACGGTCGATTTTCAGCACGAACTTTTGCGAGTTACTTTCCATTCATCACTTCATCTTATCGGTTATAACGATCAGTCTCCTGATGATCGTAAGCTGATGGAAGAAAAAGAAGCGCTCTATCTCAGTATGTTCAGTGCAGAACTAACATAATTCTTTTGAATGTATGAAGAACAGCAATGATATTCAGGACGGTCCACGGCAAAAACACTCATTCTTGAAACGTTTGTTTTTAATCACCACGTTTTTTGTTATCGCGTTGCTTGCAGGAGGAGTTTTTTTGATGCGTTACCAAGGAGAGCAGAAGCAAAAAGAGCTTATAGAGCGTGCAGAGGTTCGTTATATCAATATTCAGCGACAGGAAGTAAGGCTTTTTTCACTTCCGTTTGCCTGGGCGGTGCGCAAAGAGTTGATACGATACAATTATGATCAAATCGAGGAGTATTTTAACGAGCTGATAAAAAGAAAAGAGTTTGGCATTATCATGCTTGCTGATCCCTCTGGCATCATCAAAGTATCGACTGACCGCAAACTTCAGGGCAGTTCTATTTATCGGTCTTATCCCGGTATGAGCCTTGGGAATTCTGATCTGGTTTCCTATCCGGTAACGAAGGGGAAAAGTCTATTCCTTGTACCTGTTATGGGACTCAATGGGAAAATCGGAACCATTTTTTTTACCTACACCTATCAAGAGCTTTTGCTTCCCTGAGGCAGATAATCTTTTTTAAATTGGCGGTGTTTCGGTGATGAAATTTTGTCTATTACCATAATACAGTTGTATTTTTACTACAGAGTATTTTCCATTAACCAGATAACAGTTGCCATTATGCGAAAAGTCGCTTCCTCGCTTCTGCTTGTTCTCATTGGTTTGCTGACACTTGCTGCGTGCAGCAATAAAAAAAATGAAACCGCTTCATCCTCAAAAGAGAGTGTAACAGGAGGTTCCATTCTACCTTCGATTGCGCCTTTTGAAGGAGTTCTTACAATGAAGACAACTATACCTGAAGCGGGTTCTACAGAAACAAAGCTTTTTATTGCCAAAGAAGGGGTACGCACTGAAAGTACTTCACATATGAAAAATATGCCTTCTGACCTGCAGATGGTTATTGTGTCTCCTGTGGAAACTCCAAATCTTGTTTATCTCATTAATAATGCCCAGAAGTCCTATTCGGTTATTGATACCGATGCGATGAAAAAGGATATTACAGGAGCTGATCATGCAGATGGTTATAAGAACGCAAAAATTGAAAATCTTGGTAAGGAAACTATTAATGGTTACAACTGCACTCACGTTCGAATTACTCAGGGCGAGACTGTGATGGAAATGTGGGTTTCAAAAGAAATTCTTGATTATTTTACGTATGCAAGAATGCAGAGCGCAAGGGATAAGAATATGCCCGAATTAGCTAAGAGAATGAAGGCCGTTGGACTTGATGGTTTTCCTGTTAAAATCTGGCATAAGCAGGCTAACATCATTACGGAGCTCACCAATGTGGAAAAACGTGGGCTTGAATCCTCGCTGTTTAAGGTTCCTGCAGGTTATACCAAAGCAGAATTTCCTGCGATGAACTTTGGTAAATCGTCAAAACAAAACAAGGATATTGAGGCTATGATGAAGAAAATGCATGAGAATATGAAAAACAAGGAGAAGTAAGATTTTCATTTACAACACTTAGAGTTCTGTGCAATCAGTGTTCATGGATTTTATGGTTGTGTTTTATTGCTTTTAATTTTTTACCAAATTTTATAAAGGTTTCTGTAAAATGTTAAATGAGTACTGAATGGACGATAAAAAATATCAGGATGCACAGAAAGTTGTGGTCACCGATATTCGTATGCCTTTCTGGTCAATGGTAATGTTTATGGTAAAGTGGGTCTTTGCCAGTATTCCAGCTCTTGTCATTTTATCTCTGATTATAAGCCTTATAATGGCAGTTATAACAACATTATTTGGTGCGATGTGGGGATTTCATGGAATGTTTCATCAGTCTGGGCCTTCATTCTAAACGGGGCATCACCATCGCTGAGTCGTTGTTAAACAGAAATAGCCAAAACTATGAATATTCTTGAAACCATCTCAGTGCAATGCCCATTTTGCGGTGAAGTAATGGAACTTCAGGTGGATTGTGCGGAAGGAAATCAGGAGGTGACGGAAGATTGTCCGGTTTGTTGCAAGCCGGTTACTATCGCTATAACGATTTCTGACAATGGAGTTTCATCGGTAGAGTGGTTAGCTGATTAGTCTTTTTTTCTGGACTTGAGGCATGCATAATCACTTTTATATCCATGCCTCAAGAGTCAAAACTTTTTACTCCTTGCTTGTTGGAATTGACAATCCTGATTTCGGGTCAAGTCTTTAGTACAGTTTAGGATACTATTTCCTGAACAAAGACCAGGATGGTTGCATTTCTTCACCTTCACCCTGCAATAAACGTCTTTGATTTTCTCCTGTTGAATTCATGATAAATAATTTTTTCTTGCCTTGACGATTCGAGGAAAATACAATCATTCCTCCATCCGGAGACCAAGATGGGTGTTCGTTCTCGCCGGATTTTCTTGTCAGCTGTTTCAAATCAGATCCATTAGCATTTATCACAAATACATCGATTTCACCATTATTTACCATTGTAGAGTAGGCAATTTTATCACCTGCTGGAGACCATGATGGTTGAGTATTGTATCGTCCACTAAAGGTAAGTCTTCTTGCTTGTCCAGATTGAAGATCCTGGATGAAGATTTGTGGTTGGCCGTTGCGAGAAGAAACAAATGCCATTTTACTTCCATCGGGAGAAAAAGTGGGAGAAACATCAATACCCCTGCTATTAGTAACTCTTCGGGATATAGTGCCGTCAGCCTTTAAAAGATAAATTTCCTGATCACCTTCAAAGGATAGTGTTGTTGCTACCTCGTTGTTATTTCTCCAGCAAGGAGCAATGCTAACGCCACTTTTGTTGGCTACTGATGTTTTCTTTTCCGAAAGGTTTTTTATGTAAAGAGACGGTCTGCCAGAAGTAAAATCGGTATAGGCGAGATATCTCCCATCTGGTGAGAGTGATGGAGTCAGAGAAATAGAACGAGAATT
>JAPLFE010000059.1 GCA_026390855.1 Chlorobiales bacterium
GATAAGGAACGGGAAAACCGCAGGATGTCCATGTCCAAGGCAAACGTTCTTTGTCCCTGCAATACCGTCAAAGTAGCATTGGCCACGCGCATCCCACATTCGAACTCCAAATGCATGTGACACAACTCGTGGCAAGCAAGAATCGTCATGGTCGGGACCCGAGAATGGATGAAACACTGTTTGCCGATCAGCACTGAGAATATTTTTCTCGGTATCTCCATTGATGCTCGCATCAACCCTTAGTGTGCTTGCCATGCCAACACGAGGTGCGGCAAGACGATCTACGAGGGTCTCGATAACCTTGCCAAGGGCGGGGGAAACACCGTGCGAGCATGCTACTTTATAGTCATTCGCAGCATGCTGATCAGCATCATCGCTTGGCATGCGAAAGGAGAGCCATGCTCGGTTTCGAAGTCCTGCAACCTGCGCGATTGCTGCAGTCTCCATGTCCACACCGACAGCTGAAAACTGTTTGGAAAGCTGGCGACTAGCATCTTCATCATGAAGTGGACCCTCAGCGCTTATAACAGTCCCGTCTTTGAGTATAAACTGGCAATCTTGAGCCGAGGAATAGGCAAGCTGCTTGATTTCATCGAGTGGGGTCCATGAGCGTACATGATCTGCGTCGATTTCCTCCGGTCGGATCAATGCACTTATCGAAGCATAGTTGGCAGTCTTTGATACGAGAATAACGTCTTTTCTTGAAATCGATGCGCAAATCCGTCCCATGAAGCCTACTGCCACCAATAGACCGACCTTGTGTGCGTCAAACAAGTGTGCGGCTGAGGCAGCGGCAGCTACCATGCCATGGCCAGTTATACAGATCAGATATGGTCTCCCTGTCTCAGTTTCCACGATTCGGCAACACCCTTCTGGGCAGGCAACGAGTCCGTTATGAAATTTAGCAAAAACCGGAAGTTCAGATTCATCTGAGCAGCATAAGGCGACCAAATATCCGTGCCATTCTCCGAAATCCTCCTGTATAGAACTTTCTATGGTAGTGCTCATTGGGGGCTCTCCGTATGAATAACCATTGGAATCCGCACCAATTCGCTCACTCCAGCAGCGTTTAAATCTGTTACGATTAGCCTTGCGAGGTGTCTGCGGGTTTCGCAAAACGGATAACGACGCATAAACTTACCGTCACCTGAGTAACGCTCTGATGGGCACCCACCGTTGCATGCTTGAATTATCTCACAATTTTCACAGGTATGCGGAAGCTGCGCGATGTCAGCTCGAAAAGTATGGTACCGGCTCGTGGAAAGTAATGTACCGAGTGTATTATCGCGTAGATTTCCCATCCTAAACTCTTGTGCGCGCATAAACGAGTCGCACGGATAGAGACTACCATCAAAGTCAATGGAAATGTACGCTCCGCATCGGCCCGAAAAGGTGCAAAGTGTGGGAAGACAGCCAGTCACCCCACGAATCATGTTTTCCAGGTATCGTATTGAGATGCGTTCTTCGCCGAGACGCGCCCATTCTTTATAGATTTCACTCATAAACTGACAAAAATCGGTGGCGCTAATGAGGAATGCGTGACCTTGGAGCTTCGATGCCAGTACCGTCATAGGAAGGAAATCTACCGATTCAGCACGAAGTGCAGAAAAAAAAGAGATAATTTCGCGCTCTGCTCCGAGGCTTTTTTGAGTGACTACAGCCGAGAGACTCACACGTAGACCTGCGGCCGTCATGCGGTCGATAGCACTTATCACCCTTGAATGACTAGGATATCCTGATGACATCGGTCGCTGAAAATCATGAAGCCAAGCTGGTCCATCTATACTGACCCCAACGCCTATGCAACAGGATCGAAATAACTCAATCCAATCATCGTCTACCAATATCCCGTTCGTCTGAAGACTATGAATGTATTCCAGTCCTGGTCTTTCGTACTTTGCCTGAATGGAAAAGATTTGTTGAAAAAAACTAATGCCAGTTAGTAGTGGTTCGCCTCCATGCCAAACCAGTTGGACTTTTGCTAGCCCCGACTCCGCAGCCCAACGATAAATTTCTTCAACCACGTCTAAAGGTATAGTGCGCACGGCACCATCAACAACGTTTTCTTCGTAGCAGTAGTGACAGGCGGCATTGCATGAGTCCGTTGTTTTAATGACTATTGTGGTTGGCAGATCCGCACTCATGGCCTTCTCCTTATTGCGGTCTTCGCAGGAGAAAATAGGCATTCATTGGATACTATAAACTTCTCAAGATGTTGGAAAATGGATTTTCGTGCCCCGCAGAAATAATATCGTCCAGCTGAGTCGAGGGTCCTACCAATCCGATGTGCTGAGCATCCCCCTCCACATGCAGCAAGCCAGTTACACTTATTGCAGTCATCCGGCAGAGTAGTAATACTAGATAGAATTGCAGCTGTGCGAGGTGAGCGAAGGATCGAGAGCAACGATTCCGAATGCAAATCACCCAAGCACATATCTGGTTGACCCAAGAACAGGTCACAGGGATAAAGGCGACCATCCGTATCTACGCTATAGAACGCATGGCAGTGATGACGATAAGCACATGTACTAGGTTTAATACCAATTATACCTCCCAACATGTCTTCAAGTATCCGGCAAGTAGGCGGATCAGGATGGCGAATCCACTGATCGAAATATTCCTTCACAAACCGCGCAAGCGAATAAGGATGAATGCTTGGAGGGACTACTTCACCCAAAGGACCTTGGCAGAAGCAAGGAAGAAGATCAACTGAGAGCTGCTCATCAGTGACAAAATCGAAAATCTCCTTCGCCGCGGCAGCCATATCTTCTGTGATCACGAGAAGCGTACCAAACGGCAAACCGATTTGTCGTAATTTAGCCATGTTTGCCATAACATCATCGTGGCATGATGATGGCCTTTCATCAGTAACCGAACGATGGCGATTATGGAAGCGGGCAGGGCCATCCAAGCTGATACCTATATCAATGGGATATTCGCAGAGTAGAGAAAGCCATTCATCGGAGAAGCGCGTTCCATTTGTCTGTACCTTGTTTGTGGCCGGCGCACTACCTCCCATCAAAAGACGGTGTTGAGTTTGTAGGGCATTCCGTAACACAGTAGGGTCAGAAAGCAAAGGCTCACCCCCATGCCAATTAAAATCTACTTGCTTGACAGGAAGCGATAGAAACTGCTCACAAACGAGTGAGGCAGTTTCTGACGCCATAAACGAGGAGGTGCTTCCAGATGCATTCGAAGTCTTGGCGTAACAATAGTCGCACGCCAAATTGCAGCGAGAAGAAATTCTAACCACAACCGTAATGGTGTTACACAGCAAACCTTGGACTGATGGTTTTAATTGCATGCCTCCAAATTCTTGATTTGGAACAAAATAACACTCAACACCCTCACTCTTTACGGTGATGATTACATTGCATTTGGTTAACCCATAGCTCTATGAGCTACGGCTATGGGCGTTCCAATTCTGAGACCACATCACGGTTTCTGCGTCTTCTGCATCGGCCTTACGGATTATACGAGCTACGACACGAGCACCGGGCTCATTGCTTTCTTCAAGCTTCTCGATCAACTCTTCGCGCTCATTGACGAGTTGCTCATTTTCAAATACCTTTACTGCCTGCATCGTTTACCTCCTTTTTGTTTAAGAACGTTAAACATGTTGTTATATAAGCATTTCACAAAAAATTCACAAAAAATCCAACAGAATACTTCGCTTGTAACAGTAACCTCGGCTGGTATCAATATGTTATTGGTGGTCACGGGACCTCGGTGATGCGATTCGACATTTTCTTTACAGATGTAGTTGAATAGGGTATGGATTGATGGTAGTTTTTCGCTGGGTTGTCACTGCATCATGTACTCCCTCTCATCATTTTGATGTTGCATCATAACTTGAAGGGGGGAGTTACCGGCAACTCAATGGCTTCGCTTTTAACGGACCGTACTCCCTTCTGCTGTTGTTAGCAGTTCAGGGCTCGTAGTGGCTGATGCCTTGGCTTCAGCGTCATTGTGCTCAACTATCCGGTTTGCCGGCGCAGTTCAGCACATGGCAGAAACTCAAAAGAAAAAGATTAGTCATACCCGCTTTGCGGATTTTGGATTGCTCATCCCCGGAGGGGGCCGGCCAAGTTAGGTCAGTTTGCCTGTTTTGTGCAAGGGCCGTTCGCTTCCGCTCCCGACAAGTCGGGATTGTGCAGCTCTCTTGTCTCCCTTGCGCAACACGCGCTTTTGAAACACCTTCATCAATCATACCCGGATTACCGGATGGAATCCGCCCGGCAGGCCATTTATGCCAGCCTTCCGGCGGGTCTATCGTAAGCTATACTGGCTTCACGTACAGCAATCCGTAAGGTAAGCTGCGGGTGCCTGACCGCTCCAACCCGATCTGAAAAGACATTATCAGTGGGTCATCCTTTTTTCCCCTCATTTTTATGGCGGGTATGCTCCTGCCCGTCTCCTCTACTCTATACCGTCCTTTGTGGGTTCTCATCTTCGAAACCGGGTGAAAAATGGCTTGGCGATGCTATCAGAAGAATAAGGCTGCCGCCGGCAACTCCTCCCGCTGTCGCTAGGGCGGGTAGCCGGTGAAGGGCAGCCCGGCGTTCAAGTCATGCAGTCAGACCGTCCTCGCTTGTCCCCTGTTGCTGTAGTGCACGTTCGCATTGCATCAATCTCTAACCTACGGAGGCGTTATGTCAGTTACTGTCTATGAAATCATCACTGATCAGATTATTGCCCAGCTTGAAAAGGGCGTTGCACCCTGGCGTCAGCCCTGGAGCGTCGGTTTACCGAAAAACCTGGTTTCAGGGAAGGTTTATCGTGGTATCAACCTCTTTTTACTCTCCACGGCGGGGTGCGAATATTTCCTGACAAGAAATCAAGCTGAAGAACTGGGCGGTACCATCCGCTGCAAAGGGCTCCCGGTTGTTTTCTGGAAGATGCTTGAAAGAGAAAACAAGAAGACCGGCGAGAAGGAGCTGACCCCTTTTATGCGCTATTACAAGGTTTACCCTGCCAACGGTGTTGACGGCCTTGATGTCCCATCGCCCATCGGAGAGAACAACAGCTCAATCGAAAGAGCTGAGGCAATTATCCGGGGAATGCCGAACCGGCCGGTGATCAATTACGGCGGAAACGATGCCTGTTACATCCCGTCCCGTGACGAAGTAAGAGTACCGGCATTGCAGAGCTTTTCAGACAGTGCGGACTTTTATCAAACCACCTATCATGAGTTGGCGCATAGCACTGGTCACAGCTCACGCCTCAAGAGAGAGGGCGTAACCCAAAACTGGGGGTTCGGCTCACACGAGTACTCCGATGAAGAGCTTCTTGCCGAAATGACCGCTTCGTTCCTCTCCGGAGTTGCCGGCATCGAGCAGAAAACAATGCAGAGCTCGGCGGCCTATCTCAACGGCTGGCTCAAGAAAATGAAAGCTGATCCGAAATTCATCATTCAGGTCAGCTCAAGAGCACAGAAGGCGGCTGATTACATCCTTGGCCACCATGACGAAGACCCCGGTTAATCCGGGGCTTTTCATATCAGGCAGGTTTTCTGCTATGACGACCTGCCATCATGTTTCTATGCATGCATGTGTTCATGTCATCACGTTTGCATGTCTTCATTTTCGGAAAGGGGAGTGCTGGAACCGGGGCTTCACCCTCATCTGCTTTTGCTCCCTTCTGCCGTTGTCATGCTTTTTGCTGAACGCCTGGCAAAAAGTCACGCCAACGGACATTCATTCCACTGCAAGCAGTTCAGGGCTCGAAGTGGCTGATGCCTTGGCTTCAGCGTCATTGTGCTCAACTGTCCGGTTTACCGGCTCAGTTCACTACGTTAATTGACTTTGTCGGGGCTTTACAAACTCGATGTTTTGTGACAATATCCTTTGTGTATATTGCTTGTGTTAGTGATGTATTTTATGGGATAAATAAGAAATTACTGAGATATAAGATGAATCGTAAAGTAACAGGGCCAAAAGCAGCAAGCAACGCGTCCAAGACATTGACCAGTGGTTCTACTGCAGCAAAATCTAAAACTGCTGCTGCAAGCGCATTATCTCAGACTAAAGCGCCTAAAAAAGATACAAGCGCAAGTGCGGCTTCTGCCGCATCAAAAACACTGCGTGATGGGAGATGCAATAAGGCTTCTAAATCAGCGGCGGGAAGCGCTCTTTCCCAAAGAGCGGGTAAAAAGAAATAAGATCGATTATTAACGGTTGTTCGAACAATTATGGAGGCGAGCAATGGCTAAAGTTGGTATTTTTTGGGACCCAAAGGGGTTTCAGTTGGACAGTCTGGGTACGAACAAATACCTGCGGGCAACGGATGGAGATACCCCTTATGTGTCGATGTCGATACGCATGCTGAGCATCGATACCCCGGAAGTTCATTATCCAGGAATCACAAAACCCTCAAAACAGGACACAAACCTCTCGCAGTTGGCCGAATGGATGCGCCAAGGAAAAGCCCCAATCAATGATGATCTTGCCGAATTTCTGATACAGAAACTCCAAAGTGGCACTGCCGGTACCCTGCAGGAGGAACAGGGAGAGAAAGCTAGCACGGCTTTTCAGGAACTAATCGACAAGAAGCTGCATGAAGGAGGCAAGAACCGCACGGTATATCTGCATTCGGCTGAAAAGCCATTTGACCAGTAAGGCCGGCTGCTGGCCTACATGGCGCCGAACTACACGGCTACTGAGCGGGAAAGCATGTCGGCGATAGAACGTGCTACCTTCAACCTGACGATGGTCATGGATGGCTGGGCGGCAACATTCCCGATTTATCCGAGCTTGCCAAAGCATTCAGACATGCTGCTTCTGCAGGAAGCTGGCCGAAACGCGATTGAAAGCGGTAAGGGAATATGGGCAGACTCCCTGACGCTGACCGGCTATGAGTTCCGGATGTGCGTCAAGCTCTACGAGATTACCAACAAGCTGGTCAATGGAGCCAAGGTATTGAGCACGGAGAAGTATTCATGGATCAGCCGGTTCTGTCTGGATATGACCACACGTGAGATATTCTATCCCCAGGACTATTTCAAGGTGCAGCCCTATAATCGGATATTCATCTGGCCAGAGGATGTGACGGATGCTGTGGGGAAGCTGAATCTGGTGCCCGGAGCATAGATTTGCTGATTTCAGTTATTTTTGCAGACTAACGATGCATCTATCAGTCCAAAGCAAGCAATACTGTTTGGCATCTCCGGTTATTCAGCCTCCGTTCTGCGCTGCACGTACCTTACCACTGCTTCAATTCTGCCGGATAATCTTATGATTCCGATGCGCAACACGCGCATTTTAATCCCTTTCCTCAATCATATCTGGTATGCGGATGGAATTCCCCCGTCATGCCATTTTTGCCAGCCTGTCTGCGGGTTTATCGTCATACTACAGTAGTAAAAAGGCGTTGTGACAACCTTCTCTAAATGTTGTCGTGTCGGCGCTTCGCCCTCATCTGCTTTTGCTCCCTTCTGCCGTTGTCATGCTTTTTGCTGAACGCCTGGCAAAAAGTCACGCCAACGGACATTCATTCCACTGCAAGAAGTTCAGGGCTCGAAGTGGCTGATGCCTTGGCTTCAGCGTCATTGTGCTCAACTGTCCGGTTTACCGGCTCAGTTCAGCACATGGAAGAAACTCAGAAGAAAAAGATTAGTCATACCCGCTTTGCGGATTTCAGGATTGCTCATCCCCGGAGGGGGCCGGCCAGGATAGGTCAGTTTGCCTGTTTTGTGCAAGGGCCGTTCGCTTCCGCTCTTCGTTTGTGCAGCTCTCTTGTCTCCCTTGCGCAAAAAGTTTGCCTGCCCGTGGGGAAGCCTCTGTTCCCCCGGGGAATGATTTGAAAGAGAAGATTCAGGCAACTTTAAACGGTTACGACCATGACACACTCCCGTACTCTTCCGCTTTTTACCGCAGAGGAAAAACAGGTCATTATTCCACGCTATGGAATCAGGCTGGTGAAAGAATCGCAGGTTATTTACGAGCATAAAAAAATCAATGGTGCCCGCATGGTGTATGATCTGCTGCAGGCCATCGGACTGCATGAAAAAGCAGGTGAGGAATTTCATTCCTTTTACCTCGATACGAAACATCAGGTCATCGGGATGGAGATGATCAGCAAGGGAACCCTCAATGCTTCGCTGGTTCATGCGCGAGAAGTGTTCAAGGGAGCGCTTCTGGCTAATGCCCATGCGCTTATTCTTGCCCATAATCACCCGTCAGGAGATGTTGAACCGAGTTCAGCCGATAAAAAGGTTACTGCAATGCTTGTCGATGCCGGTAAACTTCTTGACGTGAAAATTCTCGATCATGTCATTATCGGCAGCAAAGGAGGTTATTTCAGCTTTCAGGAAGCATCCCTGATCAGTGTATGACCCGCTGGGTCCCGGCCAAGCCGGGCCTTTTGCTTGCTGTTCTTCTTTTTGGTTTCGGAGGTTGATGCATTGTATTCGCGAAACCGCACCTATTCCGAGTTTCTGAATTGAATCGTTTTGGCGACGTGATTGCATGTAATCATGTCAACATATCTGCATGTATACAGGGCATCGCATCAGTGTCCCGGACAAGTCGGACTATTGCAATGATGGAGGGGCTGGTGGCATGCGTCCTCGCTCCTTTCGTCGCATTGCCCGCCCGCCCCGTTCTCGACCAGCTCGCTAGGACACTTCGTGCTGCGTGCCGGCTGTTCACTTCCACGCCCCCGGCAGGCGCGCGATGCACTGCCTGCAAGACTTGGACCGATGTTGCGGAGGGTTACACCAAAGAGAACGCGGTCGCTGCTTGATCTGTCACGCCTTTTGCAATGCAAAAAGCAAAAGTCGCACCAGGCAGCCACCGCTCGGAGCAAGTTGAGAAGGTTCAGTATCATGATCATGCAGCCCTTGCGCATTGGCCTCACTCTCTCCACTCCTGCTTCGCTTCCGTTCCGTTCAATCGGCAAAAGCGCAAAGGCTGTTTTTGCTTTCCAGTCTCCGCCCCCCACGGGCGACAACGGTTCCGTTCCACTCAGTCATGCCGCTTGCAGAAGAAAGATCAAGCGCCCCGCCTTCGCTGCACTCCACCATTGTCGCCATTGCAAATCGTGTCGGTTTGGTAAACAGTATAACAGGTCGCTCAGCAGGTGCGCAACAGCCGAAGAGCGAACCAGCTCAGCGATTTTTACGTGCGGGGTTCGGCCTCCAAGTCTTTTTTTACAGGGGCGATATACCTTGTCGGTCTCTCCCCGTCATCTGTGCTGTCATGTTTCTTGCAACTTGAAAACGCATGAAAAACTCGCCAGCAGTTAAGAAAAGCGTTGGCGCTACGCTCATAGCAGCCGCTATGCGGACTTCAGGATATTTTTCCCCGGATGGGTCCGGCTAAGGATAGGTCAGTTTGCCTGTTTTGTGCAAGGGCCGTTCGCTTCCGCTCCCGACAAGTCGGGATTGTGCAGCTCTCTTGTCTCCCTTGCGCAAAAAGTTTGCCTGACCGTGGGGAAGCCTTTGTCCCCCCGGGGAATGATTTGAATGCTTATTTTATCGTTAACCCGTCCGGAGTGTACCGGGCACACCGTGATGCATTATGGAAGTCTATCAGGTAGGAGAGCTTTTTCCTCACGAGAAATACTGTACCGGCAGGGAGCAGCATGTTGCTCTGCCGACTGATGGTTTTTTCAATGTGCTGATGTCTCTCAACAAGATATCGCGAAAGGAAAAGGAGCTATTTTCAAAGGGCAGAATTACGGCCTACCTTTTTGAACAACGGGATATTCCGTTTGTTGTCCTTGATTTCGGGGAAGGGTTCAGCATTGACATTTCCTTCGACACGTCACAGTTTGACGATGAAACCCGCAGGATCTGGATGCAGTCGGAAACCAACATCATAGCCCTGTTTCTTGTCGAAGCATCGACAGGGATTCTGGAAGCCATGAGGGTTATTGCGGTGGGCTTTGCTTTGGAGTTCCGGGAAATCTGCGCACGACAGGCAGGACAGAGCGGCATCGGGCAGCGTGTTCATCTTGTACATGCGGCATTCAGTACCAAAGAGATGATGCAGCATGCGATAGCCAAAACAGCATTCAGGTAGTTGCCAGAGAGCCCCCTTTGCGGGGGCTTTTGGTGGCCTGTTTCCGGAGCGGGATGGCAGAGAAGCATTTTCATGGAGTGTTTTTCTGCACATGGTTTTATGTGATTTGTTGCTGCTGTATAACGGGGGCTTGCTTCTTTATCAGCTTGTCGAACAGCATTTGGGTTTCAGCTTCACGTGCAGCAGGGTCAGGGAGCTTATAGATACGGGATTTTTCTTCGGGGGAGAGAGTCTGGAAAAAATCCAGTCGGGCTTCTTTTGGCAGTTCCTGCCACAGAAGCAGGGAAAAAGCTTCCTGTTTTTGTTCCGGGTAAAACAGCTTCCACATACCGAGTTCCATGGCGGATTTAATGCCTTCGATGGTTAAGCTGGTATGAGCCGGAAGCAGTGATTTCTTTTTCAGGTCACGTAACTCTTCTGCTGCCCGGTGCATCTCAAAGAGCTTTTCCCGAACCGATTGAAAGAGTTTCCAGGCATCAGCCTTGTCGGGAAGCGGCTGGAAGATATGCCCTTCAAACCTGGTCTTTTCAGCTTCATTGTACCAGCGGTTGAGTTCGGCCCTGCTGATGTTGTGTTTACGGAACATCAGACCGATTCCGATATCGAAGCCGATATCGTTGATGACTCGGCCGTTTTCCTTGAGCAGAGCCTTTGTATAGGTTTTCCCTTTGATGACCTGCAGTGTTCTGATCGCCCGTTCGATTTCAATTTCATCGGCACGGGTAAGCAGCTCTATTGACCGGGCCCATGCTTCATTGAAGTTCCGGGCCAATTTCTTCACGCTCTGTTCGAGCATGAAGTTCAAGCCATCTGAGGTTGTCGGCACCAAACTGCAGGCCGCTTTCCTGAGGGCTGTTTTGATGGTGTTGGTTTGCGACATGAGGTGATGTGAGTTGATGGTTCTTGTGGTTGAAACACCAGAGAAAACTTTGCCCATGGCCGGCAATGGCCGTTTTGAGGGCTTGAGCTGCAATGGTTTCGTCTCCTTCAGAGAGCTCGAAAAGCGCTTCAAGAGCAATGCTTTCCGCTTCGGCATTTTTGTAGTTCCCGCCTTTTTTCAGTCTGAGCCAGCGATTCCAGTGTTCCGCAATGAATTCCTGGGAGAATCCGGGATTTACCAGCGGGGGTGACGCTACTGTTGACGGCGAGCTCCCGTTTCCAATTCCATTTTCATTTTCGTTAAGGGGGACTACAGGGGGATTCCTAAAGGATCCGGTATCAGGTATTACAGTATCTTTAGTAGTGTCCCTTGATCTGTTCCCGATCTGCTCTTTTTCTGTTCCGGTTCTGTTTTTATTCGACGGTAACTCATTATTATTGATAAACTTGATCTGATCTCTATCTGCTCTTGATCTGTTCTGTATCTGTACTCTGATCTGTCCCTGCTGATTCTGCTTTTTCGCTGTGTTTTCCGGGTATTCAATTGTTACTCCAATTTCTTCAAGAAACGTTGTCACTTTTTTTCTGCTCCAGTTCCAGCGTTTTGCATAACCGGCTACTGTAACAGCGTTGCCTTTGTCAAAGTCCACCTGCAGGGAAAAGGCGGCTTCAACCTTTGAAAAAGGCCGGTCTGTCGGCAGCTCTTTGACAAAGGCTTTTGACATCGGAATCCAGTTGCCGAACTTCATGTTCAGGAAAAAGCAGGTTCATGAAAAAGGAGCTGTTTTTTCCTCAGGCAATATGGTGGATAGTTTGGCCTCATATTTCCTCGTATCCAGAATCTGGTTCATAAGTTGAAAAAGAATTACCTTCAAAAGACTTGAGGGAAAACGGGAGATGGCTCCTCCGTTTTCTGCTCATGATGTGCAGGTCGTCGACCGGAGTGAATTTCACCGATCAGTTCAGTTTTTGAGAAGTAGAGTTTGCCACCGGCCTTATAGTAGGGGATTCTGTTCCGGTAGACCTTGGCGTAAATAGCGGCCTTGCTCAGTTGGAGAAGCTTCGCTGCTTCATCCACTCCGATGGGGGTGTCGTCGCTCAGGGAAAAAGCCTGTTGTTTGGACAAACTTTCGATTTTATTTCCGATATCATCGAGCTTTTCATGCAAGCTCATGACAGCCTGAGGCAGAGTGTCGAAGGTTACATGCGGGCGCATATTTGTAGTTATTAATATTTATTAATATATTTTACTATAAATTGATATACTTCACTAAGTATATAGTAAAATTATATCTACACATCAAAATTATTAAGGGGTTATGGCAGCTCGTGAAGTAGTATATAAAGAGCAGGCTAAACGGTTCAGGGAGGTCATCAGAGAGCAGTTCGGAACACAGATAGCCCTTGCAAAGGCCATTGGGGCCAAGGATGGGAGCTATCTCACCCCTTATGTCAATGGTCGTAGCATGATCGGCAAAATCCTGCGGAAAAAGCTGGAAATCGTAGGGATTGACGTAGATTACGTCATTGGTGGACGCAGAAAAGAGGGTGACCCCGGTTCATGTGCAGAGCAAAACAGAGAAATTTATGATCTCTGCACTGACAAGATTCTTGATATTCAGAAAAAACTGATGGAACTCTCCACCGACGTTCTTGAGATCAACAAGATGATAAGCACTATCAAAAAGTGTGTGGATTGATTTTTTAGTCTCATTGCGTAAGTGTTTCAGTTCACTGGAATCATGATAGCATAGATTGATTGTATGTTTGAAGTCTCTGGTAGTGATGTCGCAAATTTAGGTGATGCTGATTTGCGCAGACTTGTAATGCAATTGTCATTGGCGGAGCTTCGTGCTCAGGGATGCCCGCTATCGGCTGTCATTGCTGGGGGAAATCAGGACGCACCGGACGGAGGGCTCGATGTTCGCATTGAGTGTCCCATAGCCCTTTCTAATCCTGATTTTGTTCCACGCCAGTTAACGGGTTTCCAGGTCAAGAAGCCTGATATGCCTGCAAGCGCCATTTGCGAAGAGATGCGGCCCAGTAATGAACTACGCGAGGTGATCCGCGAGTTGGCTGAAGTATCAGGAGCCTATATCATCGTCAGCGCTCAAGGTTCGGTTGCTGATAAACCACTCAGAGAGCGCAGACAGGCGATTCGCAATGCACTGTATGACTTACCAACTGCGTCGCAACTTTATACCGACTTTTATGACCGCGATCGCCTAGCCATTTGGATAAATAAATATCCGGGCGTTTCTGCTTGGGTACGTAGTCATGTCGGTCGACCGCTTTCTGGATGGAGTAGTGTCGCAGACTGGGGCATTACCGGTGAAGCCGTACCCAAACCGTATCTCTTCAACGACAAAGCCTGTCTGGTTGATGAGCGTTCTCGAGAACGCAAGCAGCTTACCATATTAGACGGTATAACACACCTGCGCACTGCTCTTCGAATACCCAAGCAGTGTATAAGGCTTGTCGGACTTTCCGGTTTGGGAAAGACTCGTTTGGTTCAGGCTCTATTCGAGAGCGGCGTTGGCGAAGATCCGCTTGATCCGAGTCTTGCAATCTATACTGACTATTCGGAGGGAACTGATCCCACTGCTCATGACATGGCGAGGCAACTTATTGAAAGAGGACAGTTTGCCATCCTTATCGTTGACAACTGCAACCCTTCCACGCATACTGAGCTGGCGCGTATTTGCTCTGGCAGTGCCAGTAATATCAGCCTTATCACTGTCGAATATGACGTGCGTGACGACGAGCCCGAACGTACCGAGGTCTTTCTCCTGCAATCTTCTTCTCCCGAACTCGTGGCCGAGTGGCTTAAGTTATCCTTTCCCGATATATCGCAACTCGACCGTGACAAAATAGCTGAGTTCAGCGATGGTAATTTTCGTATAGCTCGTGCGCTTGCTGAGACTCTTGGCAAAGGCGAGACGCTTGGCCGCCTCAAAAGCCATGAGCTGTTTCAGCGAATCTTCCAGCAGCGCAATGAACCTGATCAGCAACTCCTTCGTATGGCTGAGGATTTGTCTCTTCTCTATTCGATTGATGGCGAAGACACATCAAAGAATAGCGAACTTTCTCTTGTTGGAACTATTCGGAATGTGGCCTCTTCCTCGCTTTATGGAGCACTTGTTGAGCTTCGCCGTCGAGGTATCGTTCAGGCTCGCGGTCGCTGGCGTGCGATCCTTCCTCAGGCAATCGCAAATCCACTGGCCTCGTCAGCGCTTGAGCGAATTCCTCCTTCGGATTTTGATCGATTTTGCTTGACTCTGACACCTCGGATGCTCACATCTGTTTCGCGCCGATTAAGCTTTCTTCACGACTCTTGTGAAACAAAGGCATTAGTGACTCGCTGGTTGTGTACCAATGGGCCATTGGGTGATCTGATTGCTCTCGGTGAGCCAGGTCTCCAGATAGTTACCAATCTCGCTCCAGTTGCCCCGGATGTGGTACTCGCAAAACTGGAAGAGGTTTTGAATAGCCCTACCGCTGATCTTATTCTTGAGCCCAATGCTGCCAATCGTATGCAATGGATCCGGTTAATCAGAGTTCTTGGCTACGATGCACACATGTTTACTACTGCCACGATGCTGCTGGTGCGGTTTCTCGTTGCTGAGCCTGAAGGAAATGTCAACAAGCCAGCATATGATGCATTCAGCGAGTTGTTTCATCGCCTTCTATCTGGAACTAAGGCAACACCGGAACAACGACGCCAAGTGATCAAGACACTTGCTTTATCGGGTGTTCCTACGCTCCAGCGGTGTGCATCGGTTGCCCTCGACGCAATACTAAAAACTCATTACTTTTTTTCGATGAGTAGTTACGATTTTGGCGCGAGATCGCGTGACTGGGGGTGGCAACCCAAGATCCACCAGGAAGTCTGGGATTGGTATAGTGCCGCAATTGAGCTTGCGGTCGAACTGGAACCGAATCTTGTTGATGTGCGAAACATCCTGGCTCGCCATGTACGCGAGCTATGGCTTTTCGACGCCTGTCATGATGCCCTTGAGCGTGCTGCAATGATATTTGTCAAGGAGCGTCCTTGGATTGATGGCTGGCTCGCCTTCAGAGCCGCTCACAGGTTCGACGGCAAAGGTATGGACGAAGAAATTCGCTTGAGGCTTGAGCATATCATCCAGCACCTGAAGCCATCTGACCTTTTGAATCAGGCTCGTGCGGTCGTAATCAATCGAGCCAACGGTGGTTGGGATGTGGCCGATGTCGAGCTTGATGACAATGATGCCATGCGCTCTTGGGAAAAGGCTTCGCTTATGGCGCAGGACGTAGGTCGGTCTCTGGCCCATGATGCAGTGGTTCGAAAAGAGTTTATGGGCGAGCTGCTGGTTGAACCTCATCAACTGCGTGCATTTGAATGTGGTCAAGGCCTTGCTGAGGGCGCAGATGATTTAGGCGAAATCTGGCGTGAGATAATTTCGGACTATAGTATTGCCGATCCTACATTGCGCAATGCCACTGTTCTTGGCGGTTTCATATACGGGGCGAATTCGCGCGACAAAACGTTCGCTTCATCTGCGCTTGAGGATGCTATTAATGATCCGAGCCTGGTACCTGTTATTCCCTATCTCCAAGGGCGGGTCGGTATTGACGAAGAGGGTATTGCTCGTCTGAGGCGAGCTATTGCCAAAGGTGTTCTCTCTTCCTCAAACTTTTATAGTATCGCCAACGGCGTAGTCAAGGATTCACCCCCAGATCATTTGGCGGATCTTCTCGAAGATATTGGTGCTTTACCTGAAGGCGTCGAGATTGCACTCGATATTTTGCATATGTACTTCTTCCAGGATGGCAAGGACGACAGGATTCATTGCCATCGCCTTATTGAGGTCGGTCGCAATCTGCTCGTACGGGCGGACTTTAGCAAGAAAGGCGTGCTCCGAGATTTCGGTATGCACACAGTGATACGGATGTGTCTTGCTGGCAACGAGGGTGGGGATACGGCACTTCAGGTTTGCATTAACATTTTGTCGGTATCTGAAAGCGTATACATTTCATCGCATGACCTGAGCTACATTCTTAAGGCACTCTTCGAGACACAGCCCTTCATCGCTCTCGACACCTTTCTGTTGCCCCAACCACCACTCCGCAACCACCATTTTTTCGATGCTGATTTCGGTGCTACTCCGATTGAAGAAATGGATTCCAAGATTCTCCGGCAATGGACCGATATCGACCCCGCCGAACGCTATCCGTTGCTCGGTCAGAACCTGAGTATGTTCGGTCGCAAGAACGATGGTGATGAAATAGGGTTGTCACCACTTTTCTTGTCGATATTGGACTATGCTCCGGACAAAAGACGTTTCCTCGGGAATTTCTGGCATCGTATACGCCCACAGGGCTGGAGCGGTTCATTGGCTAACGTTCTGATGCGGCGAAAGACTCACTTGATGCAACTCGCTGAACACTCCGATGCGGAAGTTAAAGGTTGGGTTGCTGAAGCCCTGCCAGAGCTGGATCGATGCATTGAGCAAGAGCGTGTGCGTGATCGCGAGAGCGAAGAGAGTTTCGAGTGAGGATATTGCTTATTGGCATTCCATATTTTTACCTTAAGCATTATACTATCAGCTTCTGGAATCACTCAGAAGCCATGCGTCATTATATGCTGATGCGCTGGGTAAAAAGCTTACAGTAATGATTCAATAATTATATTCGAGCAGGGAGATTTTTCTCGGGTATCAGGTTCAAAAGGGCAACCTTTTTGAAGCGCATGAAAGTAATTGTTGTTAGTATTTGGTCATAGATTTTGATAAAATTTTTGTTAGGCGTATGTTACGCGAAAATTTTTAAAGTCCTATAACTCTTTTTATATAAGAGACATATAGCCTCAGTATGATATTTACACTGTAGAGGTCAGAAGTTCGAATCTTCTATCGTCCACACCCATAAAAGCCTGTAAGTAAATAACTTACAGGCTTTTTCTTTTTGCTCTAAATACAGCCAAAATACATCAAATCTGTCGAAATTAACCCCGTTTATACTGGTTTTGCGACGTATATGCGACGCGAGAATTAACAGCTGTTTTGAAATACGCGGCTAATGCGTTGTTAGAAAAAATCTTATGCGGCCATGTTTACGAGAAGTGCTACCTTGACAGGAA
>JAPLFE010000071.1 GCA_026390855.1 Chlorobiales bacterium
CCCAAGCCTTTCAGCACGACTGATGGGACTCGATAAACTCGGTGTGGCATCCTATCTGCTGACACTCTACTCATCGCTTGCCGTTCTGACCGATGATGCTCTGGCTGTCCTTGAAAACGTAGAGGTAGGATACTATCACGATTATGAACATCGGCAGTCTGGAAGCAAAACGAAATAAATCAAAGACTAACTGCTATAGAGATAGCCTTTTTAGAAGGCTTTCTCTATAGCTTACCATTGTGACTTATGCCGAGAGAATATGCTCAAGAGAACATTTCTGGAATAGAAAGTGAAGCGCTGAACCCGGTGCTCATTGCACAGATTGCAAGCCGCCTGTTCAATGAAGTACCCGAAGCGGGCAGTGTTCCGAGATATGAAACTGATGCCGCAGGGGCACCTTCTTCGGCTGCTGGCAGCTTACAGGATAAAACTGTTCTTGCCGGTGAACCGGATAATCATCTCCCTTTACAGGAATTACCTTTACCTCCGAACCTGCCCTATTTTTCTGACGAAGTTCCAGCCCAACCTGAGCATGATTTCTATTTTTTGCCAGGTGTACCTGAAAAAAAGCAGGAACCGCTGGGACATCATGCCAACAAATTGACCGAACAGCAGAACTATTCAGAAAACACGGACGGCTCCTACGGACTCGACCAGTTCATCCGCCGCAGTCTGCCTCCAACACCGGAGAGTGCTGAAGGTTTTTCAAAAGCTGATCCGGAAAGCATTACTCCGTTTTTCACTACACTTAATGGTGGCCTTCCTTCTGAAGACGATTTTTCCTTTAGAGTGCTTCTTGCTGCAGCTCAAGATCCGACGGAAGTAACAGGTACCCATCCTGAAATAAGCCCACAGTCGCATACCCCTGAAGCTTTTTCCACCAGTCAGATGCAGGAACAGCTTACACAGGGACCGGGCTCAACCAGCGGACCTGCTGAAGGAGAGTGCTATGCTGAGAAGCTTTATAGAACCTTTGAGCAGGAACAGGGCAGCCCGAATCTTGAGGCTGTGTTTCAGATGCTGCGGGGCGGGCAGTTGCCAGTGGGCAGTAGGCAAGGGGGAGGTTCAGGAGGGCCTGAGCTTCCGGGAAAAGCCCCGGCTCCGGTATGGCCAAACGGGAGTCCTGAAACACTTGGGAGCAGTTCGCTGCCTTTCAGTCTGCCTGAAGTTCCCAAAGAACCCTATTACTTTCTGCGTGAACCTAAAGCTCCTGTTCATCAGCCTGAAGGGTTTGATGTGCTTACGATTCGCAAGGATTTTCCTGTTCTTCATCAGAAGATTCACGGCAAACAGCTTGTCTGGTTCGATAATGCAGCAACGACACAGAAGCCGCTCAGTGTTATCAATGCTGTTGCCCAGTATTACGCAAACGATAACTCGAACATCCATCGAGGTGCACACACCCTTGCTGCCCGTGCCACCGATGCCTATGAAGGTGCCCGTGAGAAAATCAGGCAGTTCATCGGTGCTAGTTCAGCATCGGAAATCATCTATGTAAGAGGCACCACTGAAGGAGTCAACCTTGTTGCCCAGACATGGGGACGGAAGTTTATCCAGCCGGGTGATGAGATTGTGCTTTCCATTCTTGAGCACCATGCCAATATTGTTCCATGGCAGATGGTTGCGCAGGAAAAAGGTGCTCGCATAAAAGTCGTTCCGGTGAACGACCGCGGTGAAATCATCATGGAAGAGTACACAAAGCTGCTCGGACCGCGTACAAAGTTTGTTTCGCTGACACAGGCGTCAAACGGTCTTGGTACCATTCTTCCTGTCAGGGAGATGATTCAGCTCGCAAAGCGGTTTGACGCAAAAGTGCTCATTGATGGGGCCCAGTCTGTTGCCCATATACCGGTCAATGTTCAGGACCTCAATGCCGATTTCTTTGTCTTTTCAGGCCACAAGATTTTTGCCCCAACGGGCATCGGCGTGGTCTACGGCAAGCGGGAACTGCTTGAGATTATGCCTCCATGGCAGGGCGGCGGCAACATGATTCAGGATGTGCGTTTTGAGGAGACTATCTACAACGAAGCACCGGCAAAGTTTGAAGCTGGTACGCCTTCGATCGGTGATGCCATCGGGCTTGGGGCAGCGCTTGACTATGTACGGAAAATCGGGCTTGACAACATCGCCCGTTACGAGCATGAACTGACAGAGTATGCTACGGAGAAACTCATCAGGATTCCGGGGCTTCGTATCATCGGAACTGCCCGCAATAAGGTTGGGGTGGTGTCGTTTGTGCTGAACAACCTGCCCAATGAAGAGGTCGGCAAGCTGCTTGACCGTGAGGGCATTGCTGTCCGGACAGGTCACCACTGCTCACAGCCATCGTTGCGGAGGTTCGGGGTTGAAGGGACAATCCGGCCGTCGCTGGCTTTCTATAATACCAGGGATGAGATCGACCGCCTGGCAGAGGTGATCAATCATATCCAGAGACGATAACAAAGACAATCATTGCAGACCCAGGATAACAAAAGAGCCATCTCGACAAAAAGGGATGGCTCTTTTGGGTTAACTCCATTTTCAATTATGAAATAACGTCAAGAAATGACATACTGGTACCGTACAATGAATGACATGTTTAGTTTGTTTAGACCCTTTGTATTCATAATCATAACAAGAATCAGATCCTTATGGCACATCGTATTACCGATACCTGTATTTTTTGTGGAGCCTGCGAACCAGAATGCCCGGTCCATGCTATTTCTCCTGGAGATGACAGCTATGTCATCAATGAAGCTCTCTGTGTCGACTGTGTCGGCCATCATAGTGAGGCAGCATGCGCTACCGTATGCCCTGGAGAGAGTATTGTTAAGGTTTAAATTTATAGCCTCGAAGCAGAAGTGTTGTCGTTTTCAGTGTTGAAACATAAACCTCGACAACACTTCTGCTTATTGCGATTTCAATTCAGAAGGAAAAGAGGGGAGTTGATTTTTCAGCTCTGAAAAATGCCTGCTTATTCAGCAGATATTTCTCTGACTTTTTTGGCCTGCAATCTTTTCCCCTTGTTGTCAAGTTCAAAATGCACCTCGGCATCCTGCCGGAGAAGCTTGAAGCGATGATGTGAATCAATGTTGGAATAGTGAACAAAAATGTCCTCTCCCCCGTCAGGATTCACAATAAAGCCATACCCTTTTTTATCGTTAAACCATTTGACTTTACTTTGTGCCATGATTGATAATGTTTTGATGACTCATTCGTTTTCAATGAGATAAAAATCATCAAAAAACATTGCATTGTAAATACCCTGTAAACGGGATTTTGTATACCATGTATCATGGATTTTCCGTCACAATGCTATGCGGGATAATTGTTATGCTTGATTTTCTATAAAATAATCAGTACGGACCCGCCAATGATAAGGAGTGCTCCCATAAAGATTTTCCATGTAATCACTTCATGAAGGAGCAATGCCGATAAAATGATTGCAATGGCAACGCTCATTTTATCGACTGGAGCAACCTGTGAAACCTTTCCCAACTGCAACGCTTTAAAATAAAAAATCCAGGACAAACCGGTTGCAACTCCCGAAAGGCCGAGAAACACCCAGTTATTTTTTGAAAGGAGTTGTATGCCATCTACCTCTTTTCGGGCAAAGACAATCCCCCATGCGATACATAAAATGAATACCGTTCGTATGGCCGTTGCCAAATCGGAGTTAACCCCTTTTATGCCAATTTTAGCAAGTATGGCAGTAAAGGCCGCAAAGAGGGCTGATAATAACGCGTAAGTCCACCACATATTACTTCACAGTTTAATCAGTGGTTGATGGAAAAAGGCTGGACTATACATCTATATTGCCAGCCCTTTGAATTGGCTTAAATAAAGCTTGGAATAAGTACCTTGCTGGTCGAGAAGTTCCTGATGGGTTCCTTTTTCAACGATGGTTCCCTTATCGATGACAAGCAACAGGTCAGCTTCGCGAATAGTACTGAGACGATGGGCAATAACAAAGCTAGTCCTTCCCTTCATCAGTGTCAATAACGCTTTCTGTATACGAAGCTCAGTTCTGGTATCGACGCTGCTTGTCGCTTCGTCGAGAATCAAGATCTCAGGGTTTGCAAGAATAACTCTTGTTATGGCAAGCAACTGACGCTGCCCCTGGCTCAAATTGCCTGCCCGTTCTGACAGGATGGTGTTATACCCCTCAGGAAGCTGGCGGATAAACTCGTCTGCTTCGGCAAGTTTTGCTGCTTGATGACACTCACTATCAGTGGCATCCAGTCGACCAAAACGTATATTTTCAAGAACGGTACCGGAGAATAAAAAGGTATCCTGCAACACCAGTCCAATTTTCCGACGCAAGTCAGCTTTGCTGTAATCACGTATATCCTTTCCGGCAATAGTGATAACGCCACTGCTCAGCTCATAAAATCGGGTCAGAAGATTGATAATAGTTGTTTTTCCTGCCCCTGTAGGACCTACCAAAGCAATTGTTTTACCGGGTGCGGCATCGAATGTCATATCTTTGACCACGGAAATACCCTTCTGATAGCCAAACCTCACATGATCGAAACGTATTGTTCCATTGATAGGTGATGGTACTGTTGTAACGGTTGTATCAACTTCTGATGGAATATCAAGAATTTCAAATATTCTTTCGCTCCCTGCAAGCGCCGCTTGAATGATGTTATACATATTCGCAAGCTGGCGAAGGGGCTGGATAAAATTCTGTCCATAGATAATAAATGTTGCAATAACCCCAACAGTAACCATGCCTTTGAGTGCTATCCATCCACCAACGAATGCAATAACAATGACAAAAAGGTTCCCAAGAACGTTAGTTAACGGCATGAGCATCATTGCGTAGCTATTTGCATAGACTGCAGCCTTAAAAACCTTATCATTCTGACTCTGAAACCGCTCAATCACCTCTTCATTACGCCGGAATGCCTTGATCACTTTCAGACCACTGATAGACTCTTCCATGACACCATACATTTCACCAAGCTGTTTTTGAAGCTCACGGAACCCTTTGCGTGTATTTCGTGCAATAAACTGTGTAAACCAGAACATGACTGGAATTACAAGCAGTGCGCTTAAAGCCAGCCAAAAGTTCAGCAGAAACATAGCCACCATGATACCAAGCAGAGAAAGAACACTGGCAACCAAGGAGGTAACATTCTGGGAGATCGCCTGATTGATTGCATCAGTATCGTTCGTCAGCCTGCTCATCAAACTCCCTGGCGAAGTATGATCAAAATAACTGACAGGTAAGGTTTGTATGTGAGTAAAGAGATCTCCGCTCAACTGTTTAAGGGCAGTTTGAGAGACCTTTGCCATAATCCAGCCCGAAATCAACTGAAAAAGGTTATAGATCAGATAAACCAACAGCATCAACAACGCTATTCTTTCAAGCCCCGCAATATTTTTTTCAACCATGAAACGATCTATTGCAAGCCCGATAAGGTAAGGCCCGGACAAACCAAGTAAAGAATAGAGTACTACCAGAACGGCAACTACCAATAATTTAGGTCTGAAGGGCGAGAGATATCGAAGCAATCGATGAACAGCGGCAGCAGAGTTCTTCGGCTTTTCAATTTTACCAGGTTGAACGGCATTACCGATCCCTATATGTTTGTGGTTGTCTCGCCCACTCGGCTGGTAACGACTCATCGTAACACCCCACTCTCCAATACCGTACTGACTTTATCTTGTGACGTATCACAACCCAACTGTGAATCATAAATTTCGCGGTAAACATTACAACTCTTCATAAGCTGGGCGTGGCGGCCTTCTCCAACAATACGACCTTTGTCAAGTACTATGATCTTGTCAGCTTTCAGTACCGAACTAATGCGCTGAGCAACAATAAGGAGTGTGCAGTTTGAATATTTTGCAGCCAAAGCATCTTGTATCCTGGTTTCGGTGTCAATATCAACCGCGCTTGTGCTATCATCAAAAATCAATATCTGACGGGATGCAAGCATCGCCCGTGCAATGGCAATACGCTGTTTCTGACCCCCAGAAAGATTAACACCACGCTCTTCAACCCGGGTATCATACCCATGCTGCAGGTTGAGAATAAAATCATGAGCCTGGGCAACTTTAGCTGCCTCTATTACGTCTTCATGACTTGCTGTGGGGACACCATATCGAATATTATCAAGAATAGTGCCTGAAAACAGAATAGTTTCCTGAGGAACAATTGAAATTCTACGAAGCAGAGAGTCCTGTGTTACCGCTCTGATATCTACCCCATCAATCAGGATTCTGCCGGATGAAAGATCGTAAAACCTGGGAATGAGGTTGACAAGCGTTGATTTTCCAGCTCCTGTGGCACCAAGGATGGCAAGAGTCTTTCCCGGTTCAACTGTAAAACTGATATTATCAAGGAGCATCCCTCCGCCTGCATTGCTATAACGGAAAGAAACATTTTCGAAAACTATCCCTCCTGGCGTATGCTCAAACATCTCTTTTGCAACAGCATCATTTTGAATGTCCGGGATAATATCAAGCACTTCAACAACGCGCTTTGATGATACGATACCGGCAGCCCAAACATTCGTCAAATTCGCCATAAAGATCATAGGAGCCATCGTTGTAAGCAGATAATTCGTAAACGCTACAACCTGCCCTATCGTAAGCTCATCACGAATAGTACTGAGACCACCAACCCATATAACAAGAACAATACCTGTGTTAATACACATGGTCAAAATCGGCGGCATACTTGCCATAAATTTCATAACGCTTATTGAGTCTCTTGTAAAAGCCTGATTAGCCTTATTAAACCGCAAGAACTCAAAGTCAGCCCTTACAAACGCCTTGATCAAGCGAATACCCGCAATATTTTCCTGCAACACTGTGTTGAGCCTGTCGAGCTGTTGTTGAACAGCGCACCACAGCGGCTCCATTTTTATCACAAAAAACACAATAAGCAGCGCTGTTATAATAAGTAACGGGAGCATAGCAAGTGACAGGCCGATACTGGTTCTGATCATCAGGATAAGACTACCAATCAACAGTAAAAAGGAGCGTGTGCCAATACGCAGGGAAAACTGAGCAACACGCTGCACCGCTGAAATATCGCTGGATAGACGAACCATAAGCTGGCCGGTATTCATGCGGTCAATATTTCCGAAAGAAAAGGATTGAATTTTTAGAAACAAGGCTTCACGAATATCCCGCGCAACACACTCACCTACTCTAACTGATAAAATGTGTGAACTGACGGCAAAAAAAACGCTTAATAAGGTAATGCCGAGCATGAGAAGGCCAGTATCAAGAACAACCTGCTGATTGTGATGGTGAATGCCTTGATCAATAATCCTCTGAATTAAACGAGGAATTGAGAGATCCATTCCTACAACTGCAGTAAGCAACAAAAGAGAAGCTGACGATTGTTTTAGATAAGGTTTTACAAAAAGAGAGAGTCTGAAAATATTGTGCATAGCAGTTATTATCTCCGACATATACAAAATCGACAACATGACTCACTGTCAATTTGTACATGCCGGTTCTTGAAATAATTCTTCATTTCTTTGTAGGCAATGGAGTAAACTCATTCGTATATACATCAGAAGGCTTTATCTGACCGGGCTTCAGTAAACCATCCTCTACAAATCTGTCAATCCACCACTGAAAATCTTGGTCACGGATCAAGGGGAAATCAGGCGTCCAACTGGTAGCTTCGTAATACTTTGCTAAACGCGGATTACCTCCTTTAACGGCTGAAATTTCGGCATAAACCTTTCTAACATGCTCAGGATTTTTTTTAAACTCGGCATAAACTATGCGCCGAGTTATATCGAACGCCCGGATGTATTTTCTGACCACTTCAGGATGTTTGGCAATAAAGTCATTCCTGAAACCGAGACCATGTCGCACACTTTCTCCCTTGACATCGAAGTTTCTTGTGCCCGGAACTTCACGTACCCCGCCTTTTTCGACAGTAATTTCAAAATAGGGACCGCCACTGGTTGTAAATGCTACCGCATCAACCTGCTTACTGCGGAGCATTTGTTCCTGATTTACTGCCGGCACTACAACCAACTCCACCTCGGAAATTGAAACTCCATTATTTTTCAGGTACTGCCGAATAACATAATCAGCTTCTGCTCCAAGCACATTGACGGCAATCCGTTTACCAACAAGATCCTTGATAGTTCTTATGTTACTTTCCTCAAGAACCAAAAGGCCACTGTTGCCGCTTCTATTGTCTTTTGTCGAAACAATAGTTCCGAGAAGCGCCTTTATTTTACCACCACGTGCAACAATATTAATCCATGCGGGCCATGCCGAACTTGCCGTATCGACATTATTAGCCAAAAGCGCCTGGAGGGCAACAGTACCACCACCACTTTGAACAGAACGAATCGATTCGAGCGTCACACCTTCTTCTGCAAGAATATCCCTCCCTGTCAGTTTTTTTGCAAGTTCCCACTGAGTTGGCTCAGTAGATTCAAGCACTCGAATTGTAACCTTTTCTGTCTGTGGCTTGACTGGATTAAAAACAAACCATAAAACTCCGGCGACAACTATGGTGAGAAGGGTAAGAGAAACTATTTTAAGTTTATTATTCATTGTTTAACCCTCTTATTTATCAAGCACAACTGTCAACTGATGGAAAAATAATCACTCAACAGCGGCATGAGCTGCATTGTAGTTTGGCTTTTTAATGTGTCGTTTCTCGGGAGCGCCACCCTTCAAGCGCTTATTCTGCTTGAGAATCTCAATGAAAGCCTCGACACGGGTGAGACCTCCACCAGACTCGTTGGCCTGCTTGGCAATAAAGTCAGTCTCCATGATTAATGTGGGAATGCCTGTTTTTTTCTTTACCACATCGGTGATCACGTGCGCAGCTGATGAAGCAAAGTTGCACCCCCATTTATAACCATAAATGAACCCTTCCGCCCGAGACTCTTTGATGCGATCCACGATCCAATCCGCATGTTCTTCCAGAGGAACAGTCAGGGATTTCAGGGGTGAACCCTCCACCAGAGCTCTAAAGGGATCGCCTTCTTCATTCAGGCTGCCATGGGATGGTACAAGAAACCACTCCACCCCTACCGGCACCGCACCGGAAGTATGGCCGATCAGAGGCCTGAAGTGGGTGCAGGCACCACCAACAAAGATTCTGACAGGATTTTTATGATTCACAGTACCATGAACTTTATGGGATTGCCTATCCTTTGCCTCGACAGCGATACCCTCTAACACCTCTTGAAACGCCTCAGGTTCTCCGGCCCAGTTGTGACCGGAATGAATTATTGTTTCGAACTCATGGGCTGTGAATGGAGGCTGATCGCTTTCTGACTGAACCTCGTATATCCGCCAGACCGCTTTTCTGACCTTGTTACCGACGATTATTTCACGTCTCAAGCGTTCATCATCGACTGTTGCTCCATTCAGCTTGGCGATTTCTTCCGCCGCCCTGCGCAACGTCTTCACCCGATAGTCGATGGCCCATTCCGCATCGCCTGAGCCAATAGGATTATCCAGATAAAAAATTGGTATATCAACCTTGCCTGCGCGGTGAACTGCAAGGGCATTATTGGGCGTGTCGTAACAGTGAACACCGGTTGGCACAACCTGAGCACCGAACGGGATCCGATTGTCCTTCCAGGCCCAGGCAGAACCTGCACCACAAGCTTCAAAGTTATCAGGAACAACTGACAGCGACTGATGCCTTAATGCTGCACCTGCACCACCCCTGATCGGTATGCTGCCAAGAGCGTAAAACATATCAGGGATTGTCTCTTTGCGGTTCACGATCAAAACACCGTTATCATTGGCCGCGATCAGGCGATCATAAAAGCTGTAATAGAGATAAATGAATTTCACAATACTGGGTGACTCCAGATCATACCCCTGGAATCCGATGAAAATATTGGGATACTTTTCCGGGGCATCTTTCACAAAGATCCAGTCCCAGATATATTCGGGTGACAGATAGGTGCCGTCCCGAAAAGTAAGTCCTTTTTCATTCAGAAAGATAGTCCGTGCCTTCTCGAGATACTCCTTATTCTCATTGACAAAATCCTCGTAGGCCTTGGTGAGTACCTTATCCTTATACTGCTTTTTGTGATCTGGCATGGTGCGCCTCCTTTTTTCTTCGTTTGATTATTTCCATCTGAGCCTGAATGCGAGTATGCAATTGACCGATATCATTAGCGCCATAATCGGTATGCAGCTGAAGGAACGGGATACCTTTGGCATCGAGGAGTTCCTTGTTTTCCTCAACACGGAATGTGTAGGGATCACAAAATCTGAGGGTGTGGTACAAGACGCCATCGGCACGATGATCTTCAATTTGCTGGAAAATATTCTCCAGGCGCTTGTCGGTGTTCTGATCCGGGTAGAGCTGGGCCGCACAGGGTATTCTGTCAAGATAAGCTTCAGCAAGACCGGCCAGCGTCGGTTCCTTCACGGTAAAACCGGCAAAGGTTCTCTGTCCTGTACAGATGTCATCGGCGACAACCGTGACCCCCAAGTCTTCAAGCACATCTATGATCTTCGTGTTGCCGGGAGCAATAATGGAGCCGGATATCAGCAGTCGAACAGAGTTGATCGGTCTGACCTTTTCTGACACCTGAATGGTCTTCAATTCGCTGTTCAGTTCTTTCAGCAGAGAGAGATGCTTTTCAGGAGAGAGGTAGAAACCGGCATGGATCACCGTAATGACCTGCTTCCATGTTATAGGGCTGTAATCCAGTGCCAGATAGTCATAGATCTCGGCAGTATTGTTACGGATGTCCGCATACAGCGCAACAGAAGAGCGTAGCTGTTCCGTATCCAGTTTTCGACCAGCAATTTTTTCCAGTTCGGCGGTGAATCCCTCGACCTCCTTTTCAAAGAATTCTTTCCCTTCAGGGAGATAATAATTCTTCGGCACCGATAACGTCAGAGTCTCCTTGCCAAAATAGTACCTCAGCACCTCAACCATACGGTACTCCTGAAGGCATACGGCCGAAATGGCGATGACATCGGTATTGACGGCATAAGGGTTTTTGCCCTCCTTGAATACGCCGATGGTTTGGCGGACGTAGGGGCACTGAATATTAGTTATGTACTCTATCCCCTGTTCGGCCAGTTCGTCATCGCCACCCCAACCGAGTTTTAGTGGAATCAACCCCAAAGAGTGAATGATCTCAAGAGGGGTATAGCAACAGAAAACTCCAACCACCTTTTTACCATTTTGACGAGCCTCTACAAGCTCGCCCGGCCGGTGCTCAAGTGCTTCTTCAAATCGTTTCAATGTTTCAGGCATGTTCATACTCCAATTCTTCAAGCTTGTTTGTGCGAGCCAAAATGGCTGCTCCAACAGCACCGTTCAATTGAGGGTCTACTGGTGACACCAGAAGTGTGGTACCAAGAACTTCTTCCAGAGCTAATCTCAGACCGGCATTTTTTGCCACTCCCCCCGTAAAAACCTTTTCTCCATCCTTGCTTCCTATGCGGGAAAACAGTGTCGAAACCCGCTTGGCAACAGCGTAGTGAAGACCTTTGACAATATTTGCTTCTTTCTCACCGCTAGCGAGCAGCGAGATAACTTCAGATTCCGCAAAAATGGCACAGGTGCTGTTAATGGGGCAGGCGTAGTCTCCTGCAAGGGTTTTCAGGCTGAGATCGTCGATCGACACCTCAAGCGCCCGCGCGATCACCTCAAGAAACTTGCCGGTGCCAGCAGCGCATTTGTCGTTCATGACAAAATCAGCAACGTTGCCGTGGTGATCCAGCTTGATCGCCTTACTGTCCTGTCCGCCGATATCAATGATTGCCGTGGCATTCGGAAAAAAGTAATGTGCTCCCTTGGCATGGCAGGTAATTTCAGTAATTACTTCATCGGCGTATGACGCAGATATCCTGCCGTAACCTGTAGCCACGGTATAACTGAGATCTTCAGCGGAAATACCGGCCGATTCCAAAGCGGTAAACAATGCTGTTTTACCACTTTTTTCTACGTCTGCTTTTGTAGAAACGATCGCTTGACCGATAATCTGGTCATCCTTCAGAATGACAGATTTAGCCGAATTGGAGCCAATATCGACCCCGGCAAAATAAAAGGTACCTTCACTTTTTTGTCCCATTGTTTTCATCTCCTTTTTTTGTGTGCTGAAGTTGAACCTATTACGTCAGACAACATGATTATTTTTGAAGAAACCTCAAGTCCACAAGATGGTCAACCATCAGAGTCACCTCTTTATCCAGATCACCAACATCTTAAAGAACATACAAGGGATTTTATCCTTCTCTGTTATATAGAAACTTGAAGACATTCGAGTTGTCGCATACTAACAAGCTGAAGGGAGCGACCGAGAGCTTATTGGTGGTTCTTCCCCGTTAAA
>JAPLFE010000043.1 GCA_026390855.1 Chlorobiales bacterium
GTGACTTTGTACTTCTTCATATTCAATCCTCTTTTGGTTGATTATGAAGAACAATATACGATTATTGATACGTCTTTCTATATGTGACGTGACACTAGTTCAGATGACGTACCTTGGCGGCTAAGGCAGGAGCAAGCAACATAAACAATATGCCGAAGACCATCACTCCGCCTTTGGCAATATTGTAGTCAGAAAGGACACGCTCCAGCGAATAGCCAAAAAAGTAGCCGAGAATGGACTCGAAGATAAGGGTAAGCAGCACCCATAGTGCGCCAACTTGAAGCTGCTGTCGATGTGATCCGGGACCAAACCACCGGATACAAAGCCATGCAATGGTAAAAATAATGGCAGAGCCAACCACTACCCCGATCTGGTGAGAGAGTAGCTCGCCAATCCGGGGAACCAGAAAGAGCCGCCGCAAAGTACCATGAACCGATTCAGCAACAGCAATCAAAAGCCAGATATAAAGCACTCTTTTCCAGTTCATCTCATACTTTTCAATTGATTTAATACAAATATACCACCGCAAAAATCACACAAGAACTACACGTCCAAAAAGTAAATTCAGCTGTCGACAAAATGAACAATCCGAAACTCTCAGGCTACCCACCCTTTAAGCTCGCTGCGTTTGCGCCAGGCAACAATATCTTCAATCGTCAGAACCGGATAGCCATGCTTTTCGGCAAAGGCAAGAGTTTGCATCATATTGGCCATCGTTCCATCAGGATTGGTCAGCTCACAAAGAACGCCGGAAGGTTTCAGGCCGGAAAGCTTCATAAGATCAACAGTGCCCTCAGTATGACCGGGCCGTTCCAGCACTCCTCCTGAACGGGCTCGCAACGGAAAAATATGACCGGGTTGACGGAGATCAGATGGTCGAGCATGCTCTGCAGAAGCCGCTCTCACTGTTTGAACACGATCAGCGGCCGACACTCCGGTCGTAACCCCTTCAGCAGCTTCAATTGAAACGGTAAAGGCCGTCTGAAAGCCGCTGGTATTGTTCGAAACCATCATAGGCAGCTCAAGAGAACGGATTTTCTCATCAGTCATGCAAAGGCACACAATACCGCTACATTCGCGTATCATCTGGGCCATCTGTGGTACAGTAACGAACTGGGCAGGGAAAATAAGATCTGCTTCATTTTCACGATCAGGCGAATCGGCAACAAGTACCCCTTTTCCTGCACGAAGCGAACTGAGGGCAAGTTCAACACGATCAAAACAATCACCAAACTTGTGGATAAGAATCTGATTCACTGCAACAGGGATTTGAAATATTACAATTTCAAAAATATGAATCAGGGCGCAGGAATGATGGAGGGCCTCCTTATCCTCTTTTATCCGGACTATAACCGTCGGCTTTGGAATTTCACCAAATCTGCTGACCTTCCGTTTACAACGAAAGCGCTCGCGGGCTCTCCGATTGAGTACCGGAATACCGCCGGTGGGGATTTTCACCCCGCCCTGAGAACAAGCTTATGAAATAATAGACTACAGAAAAAGCGACTGAAAAGATACATAAGGTTCAAGAAAGTTCCAAGTATTGCTGCTTTCACCCAACATAACATCATGGGCCGATTATCGGCATAACTTCTCCTCTTAAAAATCTGCAACATCCTTCTTTTTTGTCCCTCGGTAGAGAACTTTTTACGTACGCTCTCGCTTTATTTCAACATCAAGACAAAATTTATCACTCAAAGCTTATATTTCTCCTTTTTAATCATTTACAACCTGATAACACTTAACTAAACCGGAGAATTTTTATGGGAAAATGGGTCTGTGTACCATGCGGCTATGTCTACGATCCTGAAGTAGGCGATTTTGACAGCGGAATTGAGCCAGGAACTCCATTCGAGAGCCTTCCTGATGATTGGGTTTGCCCTGTCTGTGGAGTGGACAAGACATTGTTTGAACCTTACACTGAATAAAAAAACAGAGAGAACTGATTTCCTTATGCAGAAAAACGCCCGAAGTCCGGTGCGTTTTTCTGTTTTCTATACTCGTAAGAACAATTAATAGCATTAGCAGATGGAACAGGATTTCCAGTAAACCACTATACCCCTTGAGGTTGTGCAGAGGCGCTTTCCCCTGCAGAGCGCGTCATCTCTCCAGCTTTTGCCTTCAAAGTGCAAAACTGATCACTGACAGCCTCAATTTTTGATTCCCATTCCAGATCTGGTTTTATCGATTCGGCCTCCTTCAAAAAAGTTAGCAAGGTTGATGTGCAAGCAACCGGATCGAACAATATCCATTTTGCTGACACACCAAAAAAAAGAGCCAAAACAAAAAGGAAAAACTTAACTAACGCCCATGACAATGGAAGAAAGAAAGCGAGAATCCCGAGGGGGATCATGAAAACAAGAGTCGTGAGTATAATAAATACATAGCTGAGCAACGTTAGCATTACGGCATTCTTCAACAGTGCTTTCCATGACTGGCAGTAAACCAGAATGCCTGATTTTGCAGCATCGAAAACATTCTCATTGCCAGTACGAAAGGTATAGGCTATAACTGACTCGTCGATATAAGTAAGACTGAAATTAACAATACGCTGCACTATATTTACAAAACTATCAAGAGCTGGTAGAGGAAGAACATGCATAACATTAAATAACGTACGGTTCAACGAACTAAGCACCCCTTTCACAAGCTGATCTACAAGAGCAAGAACACTGACCTCCTTATAATACTTCATCACTTTTTCCTTTGCCCATGCAGTCTGAGAAATACCTGGCGGAAGAGTCCCTGTTTCTGCGATCTCAGTAATCAGAGCGATGTGACCAGCCTGAAGCAAATAGAGAACATATTCACGCAGCAGTCTGAAGCCAAAACCGCCAGCAAACAATGCAATAAGAAACAACACGCCTGCTGCACCACTTCCAAAAACACTGCCGATAAGCATGAGAATACCAAGAAATACTGCAACTACAACAGCAATAGCGCTATACACTACCGTACGGTAGAGCAAATATACTTTGGTTTGTGCTACGATTTTTATGGCTTCCCCAAGCTGCAGACTCATAAGATCACTCCTCCTCTTCTTTATTTTTTTCCCAATGACTTTCCTTAAGGCTTCTGCATACCCGAAGGAGTTTCAGAAACGGCATCCTCTCCTTTTCCTGCAGGAACAGCAACATTATCATCAGAAGCCTTGCTTGCTGTACTATCGGCTGAAACTGCCTGGTCAATCAGATATTCAGGAACACCAACCACAACAGAATCCACCGGTATGATATCAGGTTTGACGGTCATTACTTCCTTATAGTCAGGCACAAAAACACCTCTCTTTCGCATGATGGCATAGATGATTTTCGATCGATTGCGAACATACGGTGAAGAACCCGTAGGGGAATACTTTATAGGATTTGGAAGTATCGCTGCCAGTTTTGAAGCCTGTTGTGCAGTTAACCGCGCAGGACTAACCCCGTAATAATGTCGCGCAGCCTGATCAATACCAAAAATGCCATCACCCCATTCAACAACATTCACATAAAGCTCGAGAATCCGGCGCTTTGAAAGTTTTTTTTCAATTCTCCATGTTATAATAGCTTCCTTGATTTTGCGAATCGGGTTTTTGGAAGAAGAGAGATAAAGATTTTTTGCAAGCTGCTGGCTGATTGTACTGCCACCCATTTTAAATTTTTTTGCAGCAATATTTTTTTCAATTGCCCGCTCAATCGCCTGGTAATCAAACCCCTCATGCTTCCAGAACTTGTCGTCTTCAGCAATCAGAACCGCCTTTATGAGGTTGGGAGAAACATTGCGTAGAAGCACCCATTTCTGATGAATTTTTTTATCCTTGAGCCCTTCCTGTTTCCATTCAGCCTCACGGGACTCCATAAAAGCCGATTTCAGAGGGTTTTCTTCCACAAGCTTTCCTACATCGGGATAAACAAAGTATCTGGCGATATCGACAAAGAAAAGCAACAGTAGAATGCTGACAATTATTCTGATAAGCTTCATCAGTCTTAACTTTTAAAGGCTTCCAATAAAAAATTTAAGGCTGTAAAATACCAAATATGAAGGACATGCAACGACATGAACCCCGAAATACTTTATCGGCTTTGTATTAGTATCGGAAAAGGGAAAAAGACAACTGAATCCTTGCAATTTCAGCAGCTTCAGGAATGGTGGTATGATGCGTGATAAGCAAGTACCCTTGGGCAGACTCGAACCGCCGACCTACAGTTTAGGAAACTGTTGCTCTATCCACTGAGCTACAAGGGTATGTTTTTAAATTTAGTATTTTTGAGCAAACTTGCAACCACCTTGTTATCTTCTTCCGAACATCCTGTCTAGCTGGTCAAGTGAAAGCTTGATGATAACAGGCCTGCCATGAGGACATGAGTAGGGTTCACGAGTAGCAAAAAGGTTGTCAATCAGTGTCCGCATCTCTTCAAGTGTAAGCTTTTGCCCCGCCATTATTGCGTTACGACACGAGTATGACTTTGCAAGGTTATCGCGTTTGTCGAGCTTAAGCCGGGAGGCATTATCTTGATATTCAGCAATCATATCCTGAAGGATGGTGACTTCAGTACCTGGTTTAACATCCTGGGGAACACCCTCTATCATAACAGTTTGTTTACCAAACATCCTCAAATTAAAACCAAGCCTGTTAAGATCTTCACGGATTTCCTCAAAAACCTCATATTCCCAAGGACGAAATTCGACCTTCTGAGGAAAAAGCAATTGCTGGGAATTCGGAACATTGTGGTTGATAACATCAACTGCACGTTCATATAATACGCGTTCATGCGCCACATGCTGATCAATGATCATTAACCCTGTCTTGATCTGGCAGATCAGATATTTGTTATGCAGTTGCCAGATTTTCGTTTCCGGTTCTTTTGGATTTGGAACAGCTTCATCTTCATTGAAACGAGATAACTGTAAAATTGAAAGCACGTCATCTCCTTCACGCAGTTCAGAACCAGAGTGTGCATAGGCATCAGCTGATTTTGGCGAAAACATGTCCTCCTGATGCAAGATAGAACCTCTCGGTTTAGGCTGTTCATGAAACGCACCTGATCGATAATCTGAATAAAGATCTCCTGTGAACTGCGTCCGGTTTGGTATATCCTGAAACGCCAGTTTCCTGAAAGCCGCTTCCAGAGGCGGAACAGAATGGAATTCGTCACGTTCTGTACTTGTAAGATCGGGAGAGAAATCGTATAACTGGAGAGTTCGTTTAACAATCGGATAGAACATGTTGCGCACACTGCGCTCATCATCAAATCGGATTTCAAGCTTTGCAGGATGTACATTTACATCAACTCGAGAAGGATCAATACCAAGAAAAAGAAGCACAAAAGGAGTCTGGCGCTCAACGAGTAAGTCGCCATATGCCTGCAGCACAGCCTGGGATAGCATTCTATTCTGGACAATCCGGCGATTGATAAAAAAATACTGGTCAAGTTTTCGACGTTTCTGCATTACTGGCTTACCAAGAAATCCTCTGATCGAAAGGTAATCGTTTTCCTCAGACAGCTCTATCATGCTGGCAGCAAAATCGTTGCCATAAAAAACATTCAGCCGTTCTAAAATATCCGGCGACTTCAAATGAAAAAGTTCCTCGTCATCGTTATACATACGCCACTCAATATCGGGATAAGCCAGTGCAAACGATTTAACAATTTCAAAAATATGCTGATACTCGGTTGCGTTAGACTTCAGAAACTTCCTCCGTGCAGGCACATTATAAAACAGGTTTCTGACACTGATAGTCGTCCCCTTCTCACCCTGTACACCTGATTCCTCAACGAGCATACCCCCTTCGTAACGAAGCTTCAAACCAAGTGCCTCTTGTTCCGTACGGGTTTTCAGTTCAAAATGAGAGACCGAAGAGATACTTGCAAGTGCTTCACCTCTGAACCCCAGGCTTTGAAGAGAATCCAGATCATCAACACCGGTTATTTTACTGGTTGCGAAGCGTTCAACGCTCATTAATGCATCTTCCCTTAACATTCCTGCACCATTATCAACAATTCGGATCAACTCCTTCCCGGCATCCTTTATAGATACAGTTATTTTATCTGCACCTGCGTCAATGGAATTCTCAAGAAGCTCTTTGACAACTGATGCTGGCCGCTGAACAACTTCACCGGCGGAAATTTTATTTGCTACTATATCCGGTAATCTTGCAATTCTTGCCATACGCTATCAGGAGAACTATTTGCTTTTCGTAAACCGCACATATAATTTTGTTAGTCGTTGAAGTTATCGATAAAACAGCGTCTTTTTTTTGAAAATGACAATAAATTTTTCAACTGACACTCTTCTTCACATTAAACGAATGTTTCAATCACAAAAGTAAGTACTGGCACAACTCTTTGCTCGTGTTTACATCGTTATCAACAATGACTAATATGGGATTTTTAGAAAATCGGGATACGTGCACGGAGAAAAATGAACAAAACGGCAAAACCGCAAAGAAAACTTCCGGTTCATTGTTGAATTCTCGACGCTAAACAACCCGTAAACACTCCCAAATTTCAATGAGGGCTGCCTCACTGAAGCGGAACTTGTTGCGTTCACGATCTCCCTGCATAAAGAGTGTTTTGGAAAGTACAGTCTTGGAAATTTTATTAGCAATAGCAAGACAAAGCATACCGACAGGTTTTTCAGGAGAGCCTCCCAAAGGTCCGGCAATGCCTGTTGTCGCAAGAGCCAAATCAGCTCCACTTTTTTCAAGACATCCTGTTGCCATTGCTCTTGCAACCTCCTCGCTCACTGCGCCAAATGATTCAATGAGTTCTTCTTGCACACCAAGAGTCCTCTGTTTTGCCTGATTGCTGTATACGACAAAACCCTGGAGAAAATATAATGATGAGCCCGACACATCAGTCAAGCGGCTGGCAACCAGTCCGCCAGTACATGATTCAGCAACAGCCACGGTCATGCCTGCCTCAATAAGCATTTGACCAATCGTCTCTTCAAGAGTAACCTCACTGGTCGCATAAACAAATTTTCCAGCCTTTTGTACAATGGCATCAACAATGCTTCGGTTATCGCGATCTACATTTTCCTGGTTCCGGCCAATGGTACTTATCATCAGGTTCACACCGGCTGTATGAGGCAGATAAGCAAGGGATGTTCCCTCAGGAAGTTGATCTTCAATGTCAACAATCATTTCTGCCAAGGTCGATTCGCCAATACCAAGTGTTTTAATGGGAGTATGACGAATTACTGAGTTGGAAAGTAGAGCAAAATAAGGAATAACAGTAAGTTTCATCATGGCCTGCATCTCTGAAGGAACACCGGGCATAAGAACTAGATAACGATTGTCAAAGCGTTCTCCGCAGCGAATAATCATCCCCGCAGCTGTTCCCTTGGTGTTCGGAATAACATGGGACCCTTCAATCACCATAGCCTGATCGCGGAGGGCATCTGATAACTCCAAGCTTCTGTTTTTCATTCTAGCAGCAAGATTCTCATAAGCTTCCTCGCTGAGTTCGAGGCCTCTATGAAGAAGCTGTTGGGTAGCTTTTCGTGTTCTGTCATCTCTGGTAGGTCCGAGGCCTCCTGTAACAAGCACAATATCAGCCCGGTCAAGGGATTCGGTAAACACAGAAACCATTTCATGTTCAACATCAGAGCATGCCACTATTCTTCCAACAGGCACTCCTATTCCTGCAAGAGCTCCAGCAATAAAAGCAGCATTAGTATTTACTCTCTGACCTTTGAGCAATTCATCCCCAATAGAAACAATTTCAGCGCGCATGGTTCTTTTTTTCTAAACAAGATAGCTGGCAATACGTAAAATATCAGCAAAAACTCCCCCTGCTGTAACTTCTCCTCCCGCTCCGGGTCCCCTCACCACCAGAGGGGTAGCCATATAGCGCTCCGTGGTAAAGACAACCATATTTTCAGATCCGCTGAGACCAGCAATAGGACTTGATAACGGGACCCTTTTCACCCCGATACTTGCCTTCCCATCCCGAATTTCACCAGCATAAGCTATGGTCATTCCATCATAAGCAGCATTCGCTATTTCAGTGGCATACCATTCGTCAACACTGGATAACCGGTCAAGAAACTCTGGAACCGTCATTTCCCCGCGAAAGTCTTGGGGTACAAGACTTTCGCAAACGACATCAGCATACTCCATTGTATAGCCAAGTTCACGACCAAGAATCAAAAACTTGCGGGCAAAATCAGCGCCTGAAAGGTCATCTCTCGGATCAGGTTCAGTATAGCCAGCCCGTTGCGCCTGGCGAACAATATCACTGAACTTGCCACCCTTGCGAAGTTCATTAAAAATAAAGCTAAGTGTTCCCGAAAGAACACCTTCAATACTGATAATCTTGTCGCCACTGTTTTTCAAATCATTCAGCGTATTAATAATCGGCAGTCCCGCACCTACATTGGTTTCATAAAGAAAACGAGCATTGCTTTTCCTTTGAGCATCCCTTATCCTCCGGTAAAGCGGCCAGTGCCCCGCCATTCCGAGTTTGTTTGCCGTCACCACGGAAATATTTCCAAGGAGAAAATCAGGATAATTTTCCGCCACCTTTGCGCTTGCAGTGCAATCGACAAAAATGGTATTGTGCAGGTTTCTTTCCCTGATAAGCTGAAGGTATCCTTCAATATCATGATGTTCTGTTCGTGGCAAAAGAATCGACTGCCAATCCTGAAGATCTATTCCATTGTCATCCAACACAATTTTACGAGTATTGGCCATCCCACAGACCACTACATCAAGGTCATTCTCATTCTGCAGGTTATGGCGATGGGCCCTGATTTGGCCTATCAGGCTTTTTGCTATAGTGCCTGTGCCTGCAATAAAGAGATGTACTTTGCGCTGTGAAAGGAAAAACGACCCATGAATACAGTTCAAAGCTTTATCCTCATTATGACTATCTATCACGATAGAAATATTCATTTCATTTGCACCCTGGGCGACAGCAATAACATTGATACCATTTTTCCCAAGCGTTTCAAACAACTGGGCCGAAACGCCAGGATGACCCGACATGTTATTGCCGACAACAGCGATCAGGGCAAGATTACGACGAATAACAAGAGGGTCTATCTGACGAAATCCTATTTCGCTGACAAACTCTTCCTCTAGGATTTTTTTTGCTTTTGCTGCCTGAGCAGGATTTATGGCAAGAGTGATTGACTGTTCACTTGAAGCTTGTGATATAAATATGATGTTTATCCGGTGCAAGGCAAGGCAACTGAATAATCGTGATGCGATGCCTGGAACTCCAACCATGCCACTTCCTGAAAGATTCAGAAGAACCACATTGTTGATTGAGGAAAGACCTGTTACCGGTAAAGTCCGGCTTATGTCTGGCGGAATAGTGCGCTCAATTCTTGTCCCTTTAGCAGCAGTATTAAAGGAATTTTTGATCAGTAAAGGAATACCGGCTTTCATGGCTGGCTGAACAGCAAGAGGATGCAGAACTCTTGCACCTGCATGAGAAAGTTCCATCGCTTCAGCATAGGTAATATAGGGCAGAATCCGGGCATCACGAACGCGCTTGGGATCCGCACTGAAAAATCCATCAACATCAGTCCATATCCAGATTTCTGATGCTCCGAGCGCTGCGCCAAGAATTGATGCCGTATAGTCTGAGCCACCTCGACCCAGCGTCGTTACGGTGCCATCCGGTGCGGCAGCAATAAATCCGGTAATAACAGGAACTCCGTTAAAAGATGAAAGTCGTTTTTTTATATACTGTTCGGATGCATCACTGTCAACAAGAGCATCAGCATAATTAGTATCAGTCACAATCAGTTCGCGGGCATCAAGGTAAAACGATGCAAGATGCTGCTCCTGAAGATAACTGCTTACTATCCTTGCTGATAAACGTTCACCGAAACTAAGCACAAGTGCCAGGCTTTTTTCAGAAAGCTCCCTCAAAAGAAAAACGCCATGCATAAAATCATGAAGTTCAACAAGTTCGGAACGTATTGAGAGGGCGACATTATCAAGGAGATCACCAGAAAAAAGTTCACCAGCTATTGAGTGATGGAGATGATCAAGTTCATTAAGCGTATCACGGTAACCACTGTCACCGCTGCAGGCTTTTACTGCAGATTCAAGCAAAAGATCGGTAACCCGGTGAATTGCCGAAACGACAACAACAACCTTACCATGTTCCAGCGCGCCTGAAATGATAGCTGCGACTTTTTTAATTCGTCCTGCTGATCCCAGAGAAGTACCTCCAAACTTGTATATTTTCATGATCCCGCTCATACCTTCATTGACTTATAAAATGAGACTTAACTTCAAACATTGACGTGTAAAATATAAATCATTTCCTGATGAACTGCATAATGATGACCCTGTTATGCCTGTACCATAAAAAAAGCGCCCTTACAGGCGCTTGAAATCATTGGTATTCTAAGATTTTCTATCAACTACTCAATGCATCAGCACCTGCAACAATTTCACTAAGCTCTGTAGTAATTGCCGCCTGCCTTGCACGGTTGTAACTGATATTGAGTGTACGAAGAAGTTCCTTTGCATTTTCGGTGGCAGAATCCATCGCAGCCATACGGGCAGCCTGCTCTGCAGCATTCGATTCAAGCATCATTCTCCATATCTGGGTATTGAGATGCTTTGGCACAAGAACATCGATAATAGCTGATGGCGAAGGCTCGTAAATATAATCACCGCTACTTTCCTTACCCGAAGTTTCAGGTTTAATAGGAAGAAGTACCTCAGCTTTCAGATTCGGAGCAAGCACCGACTTGAATTCATTGTAGGCAACAATCACCCTGTCGACTTCGCCTCGCAGATACATACCGGACGCAGTATCTGCAATCTCTTTTGCCGTACTGAAATCCAGGTTCTGAAAAACAGCCGAATACCCCTTGGTAATTTTATAATCTCTTTTCCTGAAAAAATCGAATCCACGGGAACCTGCACAAATCATCGTGACTCCACCTTTGCTGTGAATATCTGCAAAGTCCTCATGAATGGTTTTGTAGGCAAGCTTGATGATATTGGTATTAAATGCGCCGCACAGGCCTCTGTCAGAAGTGATAAGAATCACAAGAACTTTGTTGACCTCAGAACGACCCGAAAGCAAGGGATTGAGCGAAGTATCTACCTTTGCTGATAATGAACCCAGCATATCTTTCAGCTTGGCGGCATAAGGACGAGCCATTACAGCCCGTTCCTGAGCCCTTCTCAGTTTAGCAGCGGCCACCATTTTCATTGCCTTGGTGACCTGCTGCGTAGACTTTACCCCTTTAATTCGTACACGTATATCCTTTAATGTAGGCATGTATTACGGGACTGTTAATAAATTGCTTAAAAACCCTCTTTACTTTCTTACGCCTTATTTTTTTCCTTGAAGGTGTTCACAAACTTAACAGCGACCTCCTTAAGTGCGTTTGCCGCATCAGTCTCCAATGTACCTTTTTCTGCAATGGCTTTGAGGATATCGCTGTGCTTGACCTCAAGCATACTTAGGAACTCCTCCTCAAATTTGCGGATAAAGCGTAAATCAACCGAATCGAGCAATCCCTGAGTGCCAAGAAAAATAATGGCAACCTGTTTTTCAACAGGCATTGGGATATACTGACCCTGTTTAAGAATTTCCACAAGTCTTGCTCCTCTATCAAGCTGAGCCTTAGTGGTTTTATCCAGATCAGAACCAAATTTTGAAAATGCCTCAAGTTCACGGAACTGAGCAAGATCAAGACGGAGAGTACCTGCGACCTTTTTCATAGCTTTGATCTGAGCACTTCCACCAACACGGGATACGGATATACCAACGTTAATAGCAGGTCTTTGACCAGAGTTGAAGAGGTTAGATTCAAGAAAAATCTGACCGTCAGTAATTGAAATCACATTAGTTGGGATATATGCCGAAACGTCACCAGCCTGGGTTTCAATAACCGGAAGAGCAGTAAGACTTCCGCCGCCCTTTACTATTGGCTTTAAGGCATCAGGCAGATCGTTCATTTTCCTTGCGACTTCGATATCGTCGGTAATTTTTGCGGCCCTTTCAAGCAGACGGGAATGTAGGTAAAAAACATCGCCAGGGTACGCTTCACGTCCCGGTGGACGTCGAAGAAGCAGGGACAGCTGACGATAAGCAACAGCCTGCTTGGAAAGATCATCATAAACAACCAAAGCGTGGCGACCGGTATCACGGAAATATTCACCAAGGGTAGCCCCGGCAAAAGGAGCAATAAACTGAAGCGGCGCAGGATCTGATGCAGTCGCAGAAATAACGGTGGTATACTCCATCGCGTTATATTTTTCCAAGGTATTGACAACCTGAGCAACAGTTGAACCCTTCAGTCCAATCGCTACATAGATACAATACACCCCTTTGCCTTTCTGGTTGATAATGGTATCAAGCGCAACAGCTGTCTTTCCTGTCTGACGGTCACCAATGATAAGTTCGCGCTGACCACGACCAATCGGAATCATTGAATCAATAGCCTTGAGTCCGGTCTGAAGCGGTTCATTAACCGATTTACGGTAAATAACACCTGGAGCCCTACGTTCGAGAGGAAGGCGAATTTGCGTATCAATAGGACCTTTTCCATCAATCGGGACACCGAGAGGGTTGATAACCCTTCCAAGCATAGCCTCGCCAACCGGAATTGATGCAAGCATGTTGCTTCTTTTAACCGTATCGCCCTCTTTTACCAGATTTGATTCACCAAACAACACCGCACCAACGTTGTCTTCTTCAAGGTTCAGAGCCATTCCCATAACGTTATTGGGAAACTCAAGAAGTTCGCCTGCGGCAACTTTCGATAAACCGTAGACACGGGCAATACCGTCACCAACCTGCAGCACCGTTCCAACATCATAAACGTCTGCTTCAGACTCAAAACCGGCAAGCTGCTTGCGAAGTATCGATGAAACCTCATCAGGCCTGACTGTTATAGACATATCTTATTCCGCTTGGTTATTTGTTTAAGAAAAGAGAAAGATTCTGCTTACCTTCTTTTGAAAGTTCCAAATCGGACAATTACCTTTCCAAAAGATATAAAACTCGAATTTAATGAAAAGCTTTTAGTTATTCAAATTCTGTCTCTCATTTGAAGCCTATACTCTTTTTATTAGTTTTAAATCCACTCCAATACCTACAGGAATTTAGTTCGCAGAAAACTGTATGAAAACTGTCAAAGGATTCGCTTCAGCAACCGTCGGAAATGTTGCCTGCGGCTTTGATGTTCTGGGATTTGCCATTACAGAACCCGGTGATGAAGTCATTTTGACTCTTACCGATGAAAGACGATCAGGATCTCCTGTTTCCATTACGAGCATCACAGGCGATGGGGGTGCACTTCCGCTTGATCCAAAAAAAAACACATCAAGCTTTGTTGTCTTGAAATTTCTTGAATATATCCGCACCCATAAACAGATTGACTTTACCGGTCACATCTCTCTGGAACTTATAAAGCATCTGCCGCTCAGTAGCGGTATGGGAAGCAGTGCAGCAAGCGCGGCGGCGGCACTGGTTGCCGCAAACGAATTAATGGGTCAACCATGCTCGAAAATGGAGCTTGTACACTTCGCCATTGAAGGAGAGCGGGTTGCCTGTGGATCAGCTCATGCTGACAATGCTGCACCAGCAATTCTCGGTAATTTCGTACTGATACGAAGCTATACACCACTTGACCTCATTACGATTCCTTCTCCTGAACATCTTTACTGTTCTCTGGTACATCCTCATACCGAACTACGCACATCCTATGCACGTTCGGTGCTGCCCACAAGTATTCCGCTGAAAACAGCTACCCAGCAATGGGGCAATGTCGGGGCGCTTATTACTGGCCTGCTCACCTCCGACTATGACCTTATCGGACGATCTCTGGTTGACGTCATTGCTGAACCTAAACGTGCCCCGCTAATCCCTGGCTTTTTCGAAGTAAAACAGGCTGCTCTTGATACTGGTGCCCTCGGATGTAGCATTGCTGGCTCAGGCCCCTCGCTTTTTGCGTTTTCTTCTTCCGAAAAAACAGCTCTTGAAGTAGGCTTGGCCATGAAGGAGGCATTCCTCCACTCTAAATCCCACCTTGAATCCGATATGTGGGTATCGCCTATATGTAAAGAAGGGGCAAAAATACTGTAATAAAATTCAATAGCGAGCATCACAAATCATGATCTATTTCAGCACCAATAAGTCATCAGTACCCGTTTCAATAAAGAAAGCCACCCTTGAAGGACTGGCGCCCGATGGAGGACTTTATGTCCCTTCAGAAATCCCCCACTTCTCACCTGAGGAAATAGCTCTGCTAGAAGGTGCAACCTTCAATGATATTGCGTTTTCCATTGCAAAAAAGTTTGTTGGCAGTGAAATCCCTCTGGACCAGCTCAGCGATATGATCGAAAGCTGCTATCCATTTGAAACCCCGATTATCGGACTTGATAAGAAAACATTTATTGAGGAACTATTCTGCGGACCAACCCTCGCCTTCAAGGATTATGGAGCACGGTTTCTTGCCCGACTGACCGGCTATTTTGCAGCGGAAGCAGAGACGCCTGTTACAGTTCTTGTTGCAACATCGGGAGATACAGGAAGTGCCGTAGCTTACGGGTTTCAGGGTATTCCCAACACGAGGGTCGTACTACTCTATCCTTCAGGCAAAGTAAGCCGCTTGCAGGAACAACAACTTACTACAGCCGGAGGTAATGTTTACGCCCTTGAAGTAAAAGGCGATTTCGACGATTGCCAACGCATGGTAAAACATGCATTTATCGATCCGGACCTGAAAGAAAAACTAACACTCACCTCCGCCAACTCGATCAATATATCGAGACTGATCCCTCAATCATTTTATTACGCATGGGCAACATTACAGCTAAAAGAGCTGTATGGATTCAATGAGCCTGTATTTTCAGTCCCAAGTGGTAATTACGGAAACCTTACGGCAGGAATCCTTGCAAAAAGGATGGGCTTTCCAATAGGGCATTTTATTGCAGCATCAAACGCAAATGACAGCGTAACCCGTTATCTAGATGAAGGACGCTATGACCCACGTCCAACTATCACAACCTGCTCAACAGCGATGGACGTAGGCAACCCGAGCAATTTCGCGAGACTTAAATATTTTTATGGCAACGACCACGTCTCAATGGGCAAAGATATCACTGGTATTGCTGTTACGGACGAGGAAACTCTTTCAACTATCAAGTCAGTCTATGAACGATTTGAGTATACTATGGATCCACACACAGCGGTCGCGTTCCGTGCTCTTGAAAAGTACCGAAGTTCAGAGAGTCGCCATGCCAAAAATGCTAGCATAGTGTTATCAACTGCCCATCCTGCAAAATTTCTTGAGGTACTTCAGAATGCACTCCATAAAGAAATAGAGATACCCACACGTCTGCTGGAAGTACTTGAAAAAAAGAAAATGGCGACCATGATCAGTTCAGAGTACAGCGAGCTTGCCACTTTTCTCAATGAGCTCAACCAGTCGTAATGAATAATCGCGGAATAAACCTCAGAACCATTTTATTTTTTTTCATCCTGATTCCGGTCATGTTCTTCGGGCTCATCTATTCCCTGCTGGTTAACATAATCGATCCGACCGGAGACCGTTTCCATAAAATAGCCGCATGGTGGGGGCGATTCAGCGCAAAGCTTTTCGGTATTTCAATCGAAATAACCGGAAGCGAAAATTACAGCTCTGAAAAGAACTACCTTGTTGTCAGCAATCATGCAGGCATGGCCGACATTCCACTGCTGCTCGGCACCATGAAACTCAACTTGCGCTTCGTAGCCAAAGAAGAACTGGGAAAAATACCGATATTCGGTCATGTGATCAAGCAGGCTGGCTATGTCATGATCAAACGAGGACAAAACAGGGAGGCACTGAAAAGCCTTCTGGCGGCAACAGAAGTCCTGAAAAGCGGCCGATCTGTCCATATTTTCCCTGAAGGTACTCGCTCAACAGATGGAAAACTGCTTCCATTCAAGCGCGGAGCTTTTCTTGTGGCTCAAAAGGGTGGCGCACCAGTACTGCCAGTCACCATAATAGGTAGCCAACTGATCACTCCGAAAAAAAGCCTTAAAATCAACAAGGGTAAAATAAGGATCATCATCGCACCACCTCTTCAACCATCCAGATTCAACAATGTTGAAGAGCTTATGGATACATGCTCAAAGATCATCGAAAACAATCTCTCCCTCTAAGAAACGACTAAATCTGCCGATAAAGATTTACCATCTCTATGGCAGTCATGGCGGCATCAAAGCCCTTGTTGCCGGCCTTTGTTCCTGCGCGTTCAATAGCCTGTTCAAGATTTTCTGTAGTGAGAACTCCAAATGAAATCGGAATCATTGTATCAAGAGCAACCTGGGCGATGCCCTTGGTCGCTTCTGCGGCAATGACATCAAAGTGCGGCGTTGAACCTCTGATGATAACCCCAAGGGTAATAAGAGCATCATAGTTACCGGTAACGGCAACCTTTTTAGCGACTAATGGCAGTTCAAATGCACCGGGACAACGAAAGATGGTGATATTATCTTCTGATCCTCCATGACGTCGAATACAGTCTACAGCACCTTCAACAAGCTTTTGCCCAATAAAATCATTAAAACGCGAAACAACGAGAGCAAACCTTGTATCTTTCGCACTTAATCCACCTTCAATTTCTTTAATCAGCATAGCCTACTTTTTTTGTAGTTATTTTATGAAAGGCAATACCCGAGTAACCTCTCAACAAGATCTATAATAACGTGACCAATCGTTATATGGCACTCCTGTACCCGGTCTGCCGATCCAGAGTGAGGTACAATAATTTCCAGATCAGCCGCTCCTTTCAACACACCTCCATCACCGCCAAGAAGAGCAAGTGTTTTCAGTCCATGTTGCTGTGCGTAATCAAGAGCATTGACAACACTTTTACTGTTTCCGCTGGTCGAAAGACCAAAGAGGATATCCCCCTCTCGACCATAAGCTTCAACCAGTCTGCTAAAAACCGCATCATAACCAAGATCGTTTGCTCCTGCAGTCAGAGCAGAAGTATCAGCCGACAACGCAATAGCCGGAAGTGCAGGTCGCTCAACATTGCTTCGATACCTTATAGTCAGTTCGGTAGCGAGATGCTGGGCATCAGCAGCGCTGCCTCCATTACCACAAAGAAGTACCTTTCCCCCAGCTTCAAAGGTTTCGGCAATCATTCGTGCCATGGCAACAATAACCGCACTGTTCTGCCTTGCTACTATCTCCTTGAGTCTGGCACTGTAGAGCATGATATCAAGAACAACCTCCTCTAAACGAGTCCTGTCAGTTAACCCTCCCGAACACTGGCATTGTTTAGTCATAAAAACGATTTTAATAATAACAGAGTTGAGAATGGCTATAAATATAATGATAAAATATAGCGCTTTGAACCCTCGAATTCCGCTGCTGAACAAAAAAAACTCCGCCTCATGCATAACATCAGACGGAGTCCAAACGTGATAATGAAATAAATACCTTTAGTGGTACTGAGCGCTCTCTTCTTTAACAAACTCAACAAGCAGCTTCAAATGTTCAGGATCCATATCAGGCAAGATACCATGGCCAAGGTTGAAAACATGCCCGGAATGTTCTGTATGATGACCAAAAGAGCGGAGAATCTTGGCTGCTTCCGCCTTGATTCTTGCAGGTGTACCGTAAAGCACAGTCGGATCGAGGTTGCCCTGAAGAGCAACACGGTCATTAAGCTCAGCACGTGCTTTGCCGATATCAATACCCCAACCAAGCCCCATCGCGTCACAACCGGTATCAGCAATATCGGAAAGAATGGTATTACAATCCTTTGAGAAAACAATAACAGGAGTATCGGGATATTTTATTTTTATCGCCTGTACGGTTTCCTTGATGTAAGGAAGAGCATATTCGCGATAGTCATCCTCGGAAAGAGCGCTTGCCCATGAATCAAAAATCTGGATAGCATCAGCACCTGCTTCGATCTGCTTCAGCACATATGCGGTAATAACACTTGAGATCTTGCTGAGAAGCGCATGAGCCATTTTCGGTTCACGGTACATCATCTGCTTTGCATAGGCGTAGTTTTTAGAGCCTCCACCTTCAACAGCATATGTAAAGAGTGTCCATGCCGCTCCTGTAAAACCAATAAGAGGAACACGGTTATCGAGTTCTTTTTTGGTCATACGGATTGCATCGAGTACATACCCGAGCTTTTCATCGACATCAGGAACAATCAGTTTATCGATATCAGCCTGGGAACGGATCGGAGGAGTAAGTTTAATTCCTTTGGATTCGATAATCTCGACATTCATGCCCATGGCTTCGTTAACAACAAGAATATCGGAAAAAATAATAGCTGCATCCACACCCATCAATTCGACAGGTTGAATAGTTACCTCGGTTGCCAGTTCCGGGGTTTTACAGAGTGTTAAAAAATCTGTTTTTTCTCTCACAGCACGGTACTCCGGTAAATAACGACCGGCCTGCCTCATTACCCAGATTGGCGTCCGGGAACATGGCTGACGCTTTAATGCCCGGAGAAAAAGATCATTTTTGAGCATGCAATGCAATAATTTGATGGGTTAACAAAACAAGATGCCCCTCAGAATATCCGGTAATCTCCCGGCTGAGAGCAAAGTAAAAGTGCAAAGTTACGTTTTTTTAGCCTTTTATTAAAACTTTCAGGAAGATCAGTGAGCGATGTATTGTCACTCTATCTCTGCAACCAGTTCAACTCACGATATGCCTTTTGATACCAAGCTGCTTTGCTGTGTAACCAAGGGCAAGTCCGACCATTTCCGAAATATGAAAAACAGGTATAGAACTCTCGATATGCGCCTGTTTGAGTGCCTTTGACTGATAGCCATCAAGCACAGTATGGCAAAGTGGGCAAGGTGTTACAATAAAATCGGCTTTTGAGTTGATTGCCTCTTCCAGTGCCTCGCCTGCGACATTGAGGGATTCCTCCTCAGCTACAAGAAGGGTATGAAATCCACAACAGCGATTTTTATGTTCAAAAGGAATCGTTTGTCCACCCAGAGCCTCAATCAATTGGTCAAGCGAACTGGGAGCAAGAGGATTATCCCGCCCAAGAACTTTTGAGGGCCTGAGAATATGACAGCCATAAAATGGTGCGATCCTGTAATTTTTCAGAGGAACCGTTACCTTAGCTTTGATGGTATCCAGACCGACATCATCAACCAGTACCCACAACAGATGTCGCACCTCGGAAATACCTCGATATTCAAGCCCTTCTTTTTTCAGAATATCGTTGACCTCTTTTTTCAATGCAGGCGTTTCATCAAGCTGTTTCTTTGCTGTACGGATCGTCATTAAACAGGTATTGCAGGAAACGATAAGATCAAGGCCCATTTTTTCGGCAAGCGCAATATTGCGCGCATTGACAAGCGCAAAATGTTTCGGACTGACATAGTCAAGATTACTTCCGCCGCAACAGGTACCTTCATGGAGTTTGATAAACTCTAGTCCAAGGTCCTTTTGCCAAAAATCGATCGAACGGTCCACTTCTTTTGTCATGGACTCATTGATACAGCTCATATAATATGCATATCGCTTCATCCAGCAGTTCTCCCGTGTTATTTTTTTTGAGATTTCTGATGATCCTGCTTTACATGTTCGCTCATTTCTCTGAACATCGCCCTGAATATTTTTATTCCTTTAGCCGACTTTACAAGCGGTGGTGGAGGCGGCGTTCTTCGTTTCACAATCATTTTCATAGCCATGGGTAAAAGATTGCGCAGCGTCCAGACCATACCGTTGGTCCGAATGGGAAGAGTGGCTTCAACCAGCTTCCCTTTTTTTTCAATATCCTCCATAAAGGCTTCTGCATGTTTAGCTCCACTGGTATCTTTCGGACCCCGGCACTCAAGGGCATCCTCACGTATCGCATGAATAGCTTCCATAATCGGAATGCTTTTCACACACGATTCCTGGCAACGGTAACAGTGAGTACAGTCCCAGACTCCGTGATCCTTAACAAGTTCTGAAAGTCGAACATCATGAAGAGCATCCCGGCTGTCGACATTCATACGGTAGGATTTAAGCAGCACAGCAGGAGAAACATACTCCTTGTTAGCCCTCAAAATGCTGCACTCCGAAACACATGAAGCGCACAGAATGCAATCTGTCGCCTTATCGTACTTATGAAACTCCTCTTCAGAAATCAAAAATTCCTTCTTGCCAATATCGGGAAGTGGCATGGTGGTTTCAATCCAGTTGGAATAGCGAGTCATTTTATCGACAAGTGGATCCATATCAACGATAAGATCCTTTATCATCGGCAAACTGCGCAACGGCTCCACCTTTATAATTCCAGGTTCCCTGCATTTATCGAGCTCATCCCATACTTGACTTGTGCAGGCAAGCTTGGATATTCCATTGACACGCATACCACAAGAACCGCAGATTCCTGCCTGACAGAAAGCCCTGAAGCTGAGGGTCGCATCGACATGCTCTTTTATATAATTCAACGATCTGAGCACCGTAATACCTCTTTCTGCTGAAATGGTATAATCATCGAAATACGGCTTACTGTCGACCTGTGGATTAAAGCGAAAAACCCGGAAGGTTACATCTCTTTTCCCTTCCTGATACTGATCTATTTTTCCCGTCATAAGAGAATGATTAATAAGTTCTTTCCTGGAGTTCATAGCGTCCCATCGTTACCGGTTTTTCACCTGGCGTGATTTTACCGTTGATGAGGGTCGCCAGAGTATGCTTGTGCCACTTTTCGTCGTCCCTTACAGGAAAATCGATCCGGGTATGCGAGCCTCGGCTTTCTTCACGAGCCAACGCTCCAACGGCAACGGTTTCAGCCAAATCAAGCATATTTTTCAATTCAAGCACCTGCATTAGATTGGTATTGAAAACATCACTGGAATCAAAGACTCGGACTTTTTTAAACCTTTCTTTAAGTTCAGCAATATCTTGTATTCCTTTGTGCAGTAGAGAAGATTCTCTGAAAATACCAACATTAATAGCAAGTGTCTGACCAAGTTCTTCTCGCAATGCACCATACCGTTCATAATGACCGGAAGGTTGCATGCTGCTCCTGAGTTCATCAGCACTTTCTTTAAGCTCTGTCTCCGAAATATTACATGGCCCGAATTTTCCAGCTTCTTCAGCTGCCGTATGTCCGGCAATACGACCAAACACAAGAATGTCAAGGAGAGAATTTCCACCAAGACGGTTCGCGCCATGAACCGAAACACAGGCGCACTCACCTGCCGCATAAACACCGTCCATAATAGTCCGACCAAAGTTGTCAGTATCGATTCCACCCATTGAATAATGTGCCGTAGGCCTCACTGGAATCGGCTCTTCAATAGGGTCAACTCCTTCAAAATTCAATGACATTTCACGAATCTGTGGAAGTCGCGATTTAATAAGATCAGCCCCGAGATGCGTAAGATCGAGATGAATGTATTTGCCGGCAGGACTATCAAACCCTCTTCCTTCAAGAATCTCCGTTTCAATAGAGCGTGAGACGAGATCCCTTGGGCCAAGTTCCATCTTTTCTTTCGCATACCTCGCCATGAACCGTTCACCATCTTTATTAATAAGGAAGCCACCTTCACCCCTGGCCCCTTCAGTAACAAGCAAACCGCTCTTTCTAAGGCCTGTAGGATGAAATTGGACAAACTCCATATCTTTCATCGGTATTCCTGCTCGGTAAGCAATAGCCTGGCCGTCGCCGGTATTACCTGCGGCATTGCTTGAGCGGTTCCAGTACATTTTAGCATAGCCACCCGTAGCAAAAATCACCGTCTTGGCAGGAAAAGCCTCAACCTTACCAGTTTTCATGTTCATGGCAATCAACCCCCTTGAGCGACTACCGTTGACCGACAGGTTCAGCGCGAAATATTCGTTAAAGAAAATCACGCCTTTTTTCAAACACTGTTCATAGAGTGTCTGCAGAATAGTATGGCCTGTTTTATCTGCACAGTAACAACACCTTGGACGACCGGCACCGCCAAATGGCCTCTGGGCAATAGTATGGTCTTCCAATCTCGACCATGGTGTCCCTATATTTTCAAGTTCACGGATAATTTTAGGGGCTTCGGAACAGAGCACATCAACAGCATCCTGATCGGCAAGATAATCGCTACCTTTGATGGTATCGAAAATATGCATTTCAACGGTATCGTCTTTTGCCTTATTTCCCAGCGCTGCATTGGCTCCTCCTTGAGCCGCCGAAGTATGCGAACGGTTAGGATAGACTTTGGACAATACGGCGATATTCAGCGCAGGATTGGTTTTCATAGCCTCCATTGCGGCATACAGACCGGCCCCCCCACCTCCGACAATAACAATATCAAATGGTTTCATACGCTCAAATCTCTTTATGAGGCGTTAAAAGGCCTCACTGATTAAATAGCAGGGCACTACTGCGGCAGTGCCCTGCTCGTTGAAATTGTCTTTCTGTGTATTACTGAGGAATGCAGTACAAAAGAACCTTACTGCTGGATATATATAAACCTGATGAGGATTTGATTACGACGCTGGACAGCCGCACAGAGTCTCATTGCACTCAAACCACTCATAACGATGTATGAAAAAAACTGCTACATGGCAACATGGTTGTCATGAATCGGCAACTCTTCAACAGCATGAAGCACA
>JAPLFE010000091.1 GCA_026390855.1 Chlorobiales bacterium
AAAGCTCTTGATAGTGTTGTCAGGGAAATGGAACGAAAATTTCCTGGAGAACCTGTTACGCTTTTGGCGCATAGCGGGGGAGGTACTGTCGCGATGATTTATCTTCTTGAAAAACAATTTCAAGGCGATGTTTATCATCCTGAAAAGAGGGTTGGAAAGCTGATTACCCTTGGAACACCTTTTCATACCCATGAGTATTATGCAAAAATAAAGACGGATTTTATTTTCAAATACCTGCAGGCAGATTTTTTTTCGAGGTATCATGTTGTTTCTGTTGTCAGTGATAAGTATTATGGCGATTCTCAGGGAAGTTTTGTCGAGAAAATGTGTTATCAGTTTTATAAAAGCGTTCTCGAAGATGGCAATGTGGCCGGTGATGGAATTGTGCCAGCAAAAAGCTGTTTTCTTGAGGGTGCTGAAAATGTTACTATTGCAGATGCAGAACATCTTCCAACACCGCATACCAGGTGGTATGGCACAAAAGAAGGGGTTGAACAATGGATTCAGTGGCTGTAAGAGATAGTCGACTCAAGGTTGCCGGGGTTGTTTTATTTGCATTTCTTCTAGTCCTTTCGGCATGCAACCAGGAGAAACAAAAATCTGATCCGCGACAAGAGCATCTGGAATCGATGATGGCGATTCTTGCCCAGGTTCAGAAGAATCTTGGCAGGATTCAGCAGAAAGAAGCTGTTGTTGAACGTCTTTCTTCCGGAATTGAGGGACGGGATTCATTAAATGTTAAGCAGATCGGTAAGGATATTACTACGAGCATTCGTTTTATTGATTCCACACTGGCTGCAAGTAAAAATCTTATACGGAAGCTTGAAGAAGAGAACAGATCATCTTCGTATCGCGTCGCATCTCTTGATCGGTTGGTTTCGGAGTTGAAGGTTGCTATTAACACCAAAGATTCTGAGGTAAAAACCCTTAAAGGTCAGCTTCAGAAACTGAACAAACAGATTTCATCTCTGATGGCTACTGTGGATGTGCTTGATAAGTTTATTCAGGATCAGGAAGTTCAGCTTTATACTGCCTATTATATTTCAGGCACATTTAATGAACTTGTTACCAAAGGTATTCTGGTACGCATCAATCCTCTTGAGAAGTTGTTTGGAAGTGAATATCGTCTTGCGTCTGACTTTAATGTGAATCTTTTCAAAAAGGTTGATATTACCGAAACCAGAGATTTGTTTTTTGATAAGCCGTTGACAAATCTCAAAATTATAACACCACATTCCGTAGGATCTTATGAGCTTGTTGGAGGCAAAACTTCATCAGTTCTTCTTATCCGCGATGAAAACTCTTTCTGGCAAAAATCCCGGTGTCTTGTGGTCGTTATAGAAGAATAATTAAACAGAGCGATGAAAGCTTTCTAAGAATCAACTTAGATTTTTAACCCCCCTGACTTTTTTATGAAAATCTCAATTTTTGGATCAGGTTATGTCGGTCTTGTAACTGGTGCTTGTTTTGCGGAAGTCGGAAATGATGTTCTCTGTATTGATATTGACCAGCAGAAAATTAATAGTCTTAATGAAGGAAGGATCCCTATTCATGAACCGGGACTTGATGAAATTGTTGCTGAAAATATCAGAGCAGGTCGATTAAGGTTTACCTCGAATATCCAGGAAGGGGTTGATTTCGGGCTCTACCAGATGATTGCTGTTGGAACTCCTTCCGATGAAGATGGCTCTGCTGATTTACGCCATGTCCTCAGTGTTGCTGAAAGTATAGGTACTTATATGAAGGAGTACCGGATTATTATCAATAAATCTACAGTACCAGTTGGTACGGCTGACCTTGTCAGAGAAAAAATAAACTCTGTTCTTGAAGAAAGAAAAGCTGGTATTGATTTTGATGTTGTTTCAAATCCTGAATTCCTGAAAGAGGGCGACGCTGTCAATGATTTCATGAAACCTGAACGCATCGTTGTTGGTGTTGATAATCCTCGTACTAAAGAGTTGCTGCGGTTTCTCTATTCCCCATTTAACCGCAGTTCCGATCGTTTTATTGCTATGGATATTCGTTCAGCTGAACTGACCAAGTATGCAGCAAATGCAATGCTTGCTACAAAAATCAGCTTCATGAATGAAATTGCCAACATTGCTGAACGGGTAGGTGCTGACGTCGAGGCAGTGAGAAAAGGTATCGGTTCTGATTCAAGGATTGGATTTTCGTTTATTTATCCTGGTATTGGTTATGGTGGTTCATGCTTTCCTAAAGATGTGCAGGCGCTTCATAGAACGGCACAACAGCATGGTTATCAGTCGCGGATTCTTCATGCTGTCGAGGCCGTTAATCACGATCAGAAAAGCAGTATTGTCAGAAAAATACGGACGCATTTCAAGGACGATATAAAAGGACAGGTTTTTGCAATCTGGGGGCTTGCTTTCAAGCCGAATACCGATGATATGCGTGAAGCGCCAAGTCGAAGGGTTATCGACGAGCTTTTGAAAGGTGGTGCCAAGGTAAGAGTTTATGACCCTGTTGCCATGGATGAGGTCAGAAGAATATATGGTGAGAGTGAGGATATTCACTATGCATTGACCCAGGATGATGCAGTGAACGGTGCCAATGCTCTCGTTGTTTTGACCGAATGGCTTGTTTTTCGGAGTCCCGATTTTGAGATGATCAAAAGAGATCTCAGCCATCCGGTGGTTTTTGATGGCCGGAATATATACAGCCCGGAGTTTATGGAGCAATCAGGATTTACCTATTACTCCATTGGTCGTCCTCCTCGAGGATTAGCATAGCTCATTGCCACAGTCGGAATAAGTGATGCAATGGTCCGCTGCCATTGCCGAGTCGGTAAGCGGCACCTGCCAAAAGAGCTTCATTGATATAGCTTTTAGCATTTGCTACAGCAATTTCAGTAGTTTTGCCTCTCGCCATGAATGCTGCAATAGCTGATGACAGTGTACATCCGGTACCATGGGTGTTACCGGTAGCTATTTTTTTTGAGCTGAACCAGAAAAAACGATTATCGTAAAGAAGACAGTCGCAGCATTCATCCCCTTCGTTATGCCCTCCTTTAACCAGAACTGATGAGGGCCCTGCTTCCAGCAACTTTAAGGCTGTTTCCTCTATAGCTTGCGGTGTTAGATGCGAATGCTTCATTCCTGTCAGTAGTGCGGCTTCTGGTAAGTTTGGCGTAATAATCGAGGCTATCGGGAAGAGTTCTTTTTTCAGTATAGAAATAGCTTCCGAAGGGAGAAGGGGGGTGCCTCCTGAAGAAGCGAGAACAGTGTCGAGAATGATAGGGGGACTTCCTTTAAGATTCCTTATTAATGCGGCTACGGTTCTGATAGTTTCTGCGCTTCCTAACATGCCAATTTTTACTGCATCGATTGAAATATCGGTGGCAATGCTCATAAACTGTGCTGTAATGCATTGTTTTGAAAGAGGGTATATGGCATTGACACCTGTAGTGTTTTGTGCTGTAAGAGCCGTTATGATCGACAATCCGTAACATTCAAGAGCGGCAAAGGTTTTGATATCAGCTTGTATGCCCGCACCACCGCTGCTGTCTGATCCAGCAATGGTGAGAACTGTTTTGTAAGCTTTCATTGTAGCTCCTTCTTTATTGCGCATAAGAGCTCATACGTGGCCTTGGTAGGCTCATTTGCTCGGCTGACTGCAGATATGACTGCTACGCCGGATGCTCCGCAGGAGATAAGCAGAGGTGCGTTTTCAGTGTTGATACCTCCTATCGCAATAATAGGTAGAGAAACCATGGCAGCGACCTTTTGTAAATTTTCCGGGCCCAATGGAGCGTGTTCTTTTTGTTTTGAAGTTGTCAGATAGATATGACCGAATCCAATATAGTCAGCCCCGTCTTTTTCTGCCTGCAACGCTTCGTTAACGTTTGATGCAGAGACGCCAATGATGTGTGTGTTTCCAAGCAGTTTTCGTGCTGCAGTCGCAGGAAGATCATCCTGACCAAGGTGAACGCCATCTACACCACTCGCTAACGCAATATCCACACGGTCGTTGATAATGCAGAGGGCCTCATATGGACGGCAGCGTTTGCTGATTTCAACAGCCCATGTGAAAAGCTGGCTGCCTGATGCGGTTTTATGTCGTAACTGTATCATGGAGGCTCCTCCTTTGAGAGCCTTTTCTGCAAGGGTGACAGGGCAGAATGCCTCATCGGTTATGACGCAAACAAAAGGTGAGTAGGGAATCATGGGTAGAGAATGTGATGAAATTGTTCAAGATTATCATTAAGTCGAGTAGGGTCTTGAAAAATAGACAGGCCAGCTATTCCGTAAGCTCCTTCATTCATACATTGTGCAGCATTTTTTTGCGTAATTCCTCCCAGTGCAAAAACTGGCAGTGATGTGGTTCTGCAGAGCTTTCCAAGTTTTTTAAGGCCCTGAGGTGCGCCGTATTTCCTTTTGGATGGGGTGTCGAATACTGGTCCAAATAACAGGTAATCAGCGCCTGACTGTTCTGCAAAATGTAGAGATTTTGTAGAGTGTATGCTGCATCCGAAAATCAATTTTGAGGCAAAAGTGCGAAGTTTATCTGGGGAACAGGCGTTTTCAGGTAGATGTACTCCATCAAGCATTGCTGTGAGAGCGACATCTGCCCGTTCGTTGCAGAGTAGTAGAGATCCTTTAGGAAGCTTTATTTTACGTGCTGTTAGGGCCAAGGTTAAAAGCTTTCTGGCATCAAGATGTTTTTCCCGGATTTGCATTATGCAGGGTATAAGGGGAGGAAGAAGGCTAAGCTGATTAATAAGCAAAGAGCTTTTATCAGCATTTTCTTCTCCTTTGCTGATAAGATAAATGCGCGGCAGATGAATTTCTTTGAGTTTATGGTGCTCCATTTAATCAAAAGGATTTGATTTTTCACAGACTATAATAATATTAATCTTAATGTCAATAAACGCTGATTGAGGAGGTTTTTTCACTCTTTATAGTGATGTTATTGTTTCAGATGGATTCGTATTACCAGTTTTATCTAACTTATTCACCACTGTTTTATGGGTATTATTGAAGAAAGGATCATTAAGGCAGGCTTTGTGCTCCCTCAAATGCCAACTGTAGCAGGGTTGTATACCGCTGCGATACGTACCGGTAATTTTGTTTATACCTCTGGTCAACTGCCTATTTTGGATGGAAAACTTTTAGAGCCTGGTGGAAAAGGTAAGGTCAATGAACTCCGAAAGGATGATGCTTTTTTGGCTGCAAAAATAGCGCTTCTCAATGCACTCGCAGCCATTAAGTCAGTGACTGGTTCACTTGATTGTATCGAAAAAATTGTAAAACTTACTCTTTATGTAGCCAGTGAAAAGTTCTTTTCCAGTCAGCACTTGGTAGCTAACGGGGCTTCTTCATTGCTTCATGAGATCTTTGACGAAAGGGGAGTCCATACAAGAAGTGCTTTAGGAGTTGCTGAATTACCCCTTGGTGCAAGTCTTGAGCTTGAACTTATTGTTCAATGTAAATCCCATATCGGATAACTGTTGAGGTAAAAATTATCCCCCTGTTATTGCATATTTATTTTAGAGCATATTGTCGCTTATCCCCCATATAATACCACCATAAAACTACAACTCATCTGATAAATTTATGTCATAATATAATATTGTTGCATAATGGATTATGATCCGTTTATTTCAGTTATGTATTTATTTATACTTTAATTTATTTTGACATTAGAATCAACTTAATTTTTAAAAGTATCTGTAATTTTGTTTATTAATTTTTGTGCTTAAAATATTAAAAAATAATTTACTTCATTGATGATAAGTTATTTTAATAAAATATTTAATAGTTATTTATTTAAAGTATTTTTTATGTTGTTTATGTTTATTTTTACTTGTAAAATATATTGTATTTTTATAGATAATGATTATAGTTTTGTGATAGTTTGCTTGTGATTTTATGTTGTTTGTGTTTATTTTTTTTGTTCGTCTTTATTTGTATAATTTTTTGTGTTTATGGCGTTATTTTTTATGGTTATATCGGTTTTATTGTTGTTTTTTTAGTCATCAATATTTGCCCTATTCTATGTAATTAACTTTTTTTATGCTTCTATTTTTTTTTGTCATTACTCTGTGCTGGATAGGTGATAATATCTTCTGGTTTATACACATTGATAATGTCCCTGAGAAAAAGTTATCAGCTTATAGTTGCAATGTTAATTTTTGTGATTTTGATCTCTGATCGGTAAACTGTGCTTCAGAACTCAAATACTTGTCCTCTCTTGCCTTATAACTAAACATCTTGTTATGTCCCGTACTCTTACCATTGTCATAATGCTTGTTGTGCTTGTATTCGGTGTTTTTCTCGGCACCAGGCTGAATGGTGGAAGGGATGGCCGGTTTGAGCAACAGAAAAAAATGATTGAGGCGTATAGCTTGATGAAAGAGCTCTATGTTGATAAGGTTGATAGCGATAGTCTTGCTGGAGCTGGAATTCAGGGAATGGCTGAGTATCTCGACCCTCATACGGTTTATCTGGAGCCAGAAAAGGTTTCCTTTTCACAGGCTGAATTTGATGGGAATTTTGACGGTATAGGTATAGAGTTTGACGTTATTAGTGATACGCTTCTCGTTGTTACGCCTCTATCGGGTGGTCCTAGCGCTGCTGTTGGAATTTCCCCCGGAGATAGAATTATGTCGATTGATTCAGCTTCCGCTATTGGTATCACTCAGCAGGAGGTGCTTCGAAAGCTTAGAGGTAAGCGGGGAACAAAAGTACATCTGAAAGTATTCAGGCCTCTGAGCGGTAAGCTTTTGGACTTTATTGTTACTAGGGGTAAAATATCGACTTCGAGTATTGATGCTGCTTTTATGATTAATGATCGGGTTGGATATATACGTTTGAGTCGTTTTATTGCAACGACAGCCGAGGAGTTTCGCAGTGCTCTTGCAGGGTTGAAAAAGCAGGGTATGACAAGACTTGTGCTTGATCTGCGAGGGAATCCTGGTGGCTTTCTTGAACAGGCAGTAGCGGTTGCCGATGAATTCCTTACAAAAGGTCAGTTGATCGTTTATACAAAGAGTCGTGCTGGTGGTGCGGAGGATGAACGTTATGTCGCTAAGTCTATTGATGATGGTTACAAAAAAGGGGATGTGATCGTGCTTGTCGATAAAGGAAGTGCTTCTGCATCCGAAATTCTTGCTGGAGCTTTGCAGGATAACAAGAGAGCTATTGTTGTTGGCGAACTTAGTTTTGGTAAAGGGCTTGTACAGCGCCAGCTTCAGTTCGCTGATGGGTCTGCAATTCGTTTGACGGTTTCTCGTTATTATACACCTTCAGGTCGACAGATACAGAGAGTCTATCATAAGGGTGTTGCAGGACGTGAAAGCTATTATAAGGATGCAATGATAAACATTCTTCCCCAGAAACTCTTTGCTGATCCAGACAGTTTATTGTATCTGAAAAACAATGACGTTTCTGTTTATAAGACTTCATCTTTACCTGCATTGGTGATGTCTCTCAAAGGGAAAGAAACGAAGGCTACGAGTAAACTTGTTGCGCTTAGGGATGCTGGTGGAATTATTCCTGATTTCTGGGTAAGTGGTGGTACTTTATCTGATTTTTACCAGAAGCTTTATCAGTCGGGTTCATTTGATGATGTAGCTCTGAAGATTCTCGATGATCCTCATAGTTCAGTTCAGGGTTATCGTAATTCATTGGATGGCTTTATTGCTGATTATGCAGAAGAAAACCATTTTGAAGCCATTGTCATTAAAACTTGCCAGTTAAAAAAGATTGCTTTTGATAGAAATGCTTTTGTTCGTGATCGAAAAAGCATCGTTCGTGCGGTAAAGTCAAAGATTGCACATCAGCTTTTTGGCGCAGAAGGCCAGATAAAGTTTCTTGTGCGCATTGCTGATCCAGTTGTCAAAATAGCTGAAACTTTGCCAGGAAGTCGTCCATAATTTTTACGCAGGAAGATTAATTCCTGATTTCTTTTTTTTAACGATCTAAACGTAGTGATTATGTCAATACTTGAAAAAATCAACAACGCTTCTTGCTCGTTACGCCTTAAAAATGATTGGTTGAAAATATTTACATGTCCTGTTCCAACATCCGATTTCCTTTCATTTGTTGGTATTGCAACTATCGACGCCCCTCAACATGCTGTGTTGAGCCTTTTGTATGATGTTGATGTTGCTACCGAATGGGTTTGGAAAACTAAAGAAATGAGAGTGATTAAGGATCTTTCGGAAGATGAGGGGAGGATAGTCTATCAGCTTGTTAGCGCACCCTGGCCTGTTTCAGATCGCGAAATCATAACACGCTCACAAGGGTATATTGATCCGGAATCATCCGAGGTTTATATTAAACTTGAATGTATGGCAGATTATCTCCCTAAAAACGACAAGTATGTTCGTGTCCCCCAACTTGAGGGAGCATGGAATATTATTCCACTTTCAACAAACCAGTGCAGAGTTGTCTTTCGTCTTCATCTCGAACCTGGAGGTGAAATCCCGTCCTGGCTTGCTAATATTGCTGTTATTGATACGCCTTATCATACCCTTACTAATTTGCGAGAAATGGTCAAGAAGGAAAAATATATGATTCCTGTTGAAGCCCCCTTTAAAAAATCCGCCAAAGACGTCATGCAAAATTATGAGAAGTTTATAACACAGTGATTTCTTTCTGTTTTTTTGCAGTTTTCTAAATACCTATTACAAGATGGTATGGATGTCGCGTTAATCCTTCATAGGAATTGGAAATTTCGCGTTGAACACAAAGGTATTAAAATTTTTTCTTCAACGGTTGACGGTTCCGATATGCATAGCTTTAAGGGAGAAGCTGAGATGCAGGTCTCTTTGAAAAAGCTTATCAGTCTATTTCATGACATGTCCGGCTACAGACGCTGGGTTCATCAGCTTGCCGATATGGATGTTCTTGACAAAACTGATGCTATCGAGTATGTTGTGCGCCAAATCATCAAAACTCCTTGGCCTCTTCAAGAAAGAGAGGTGATTTTGCGTACTGGTCTGATATCGGTAGGAGAGAATTCCATAGCAGTCACTATGAAGGGCGAACCTGATTATCTTCCTAACAATCCAAAATATCACAGGGTTCGTCATTCAACAGGGATGTGGGTTTTTACTCCTACGAGTCATGGAAAGATTCGTATAACCTTTGTCATGCATATAGATCCTGGTAAGGACATTCCTGCATCAATAAGTAATGCTGGAATGTTCGATGTTCCATTTTATTCTATGAATAACCTGAGAAATCTTATGATGGACGGTTCATACAACCCTCCCTTTCCTGAAGAAATAAAGCAGCATCTCTCTATAATTGAAGATGTTCATGATAAGCCTTGATCAGTTTTTCAGATTTAACGGGAACGGCACCCACTTCCTGACAAACCGTTCCAGCAGCAAGATTGGCTATAGTAGCATTGGTTATAATATCGATACCGGCAGCAGCACCAAGTGCAAGAATCCCGATTACGGTATCTCCAGCCCCTGAAACATCGGCAACTTCCAGTGATGTTGCGGGAATATGGGTAAACGATCCATTATAGACAGTCATACCTTTTTCACTTCTCGTAACGATAATGGTATCAGTTTTAAGCTTTTCCTGAAGCATACGACATGCTTTTTCAACCTCATGGTCGTTGTTATGCAGCACAATACCCAGTGATGCAGCCATTTCAGATAGGTTAGGCTTAAAGATTGTGCATTTTTTGAAAGCCAGAAAGTTCTGGAGTTTCGGGTCAACAAGGACGGGGATATTATGCTCTATCGCTGTTGTAATTATATGCTGAATTATTTGGGTACTGAGAAGCCCTTTGTTGTAATCTTCCAGCACGACTGCGTCAATCGAGTTAATAATCGCATTAAACGAGTCGAGAATCGTCTGCTCAATGCTTGCGTCAACCTCTTTTCTACTCTCGAAGTCAACTCTTGTGATATGATGATTTTGCGAAAGAATTCTTGTTTTACATGTGGTTGGTCTTGAAGGATCGCTGATCAGTCCCTCGGTTGTAAGCCCACGGTTACGAAACAGCTCAAGGAGTATTTCCCGGTTGCTATCGACTCCAGTAATGCCGATCAGTATGGTTTCCGCACCAAGTGATTGCGTGTTGAGCGCAACATTTGCGGCTCCTCCTAACCGGTGATCCTCATGGGTGACATCGACTACCGGTACCGGATATTCCGGTGAAATTCTGGAAACATGGCCGAATATATACTTGTCAAGCATAATATCGCCTATAACAGCAATTCGTTTACTGCGAAATGAGTGTAAAATAGTTTCAATGGAGCCTGCGGTCATAACGTCTTGTTTCGTGATGTGTTCTGAAGTCTGAACATAAAAAAAAACCACTAAAAACCTTTTAGGTAATGAAGATATGATTGTATCATTTTATTTTTTGCTATTTTTTGTTATAATTAAAGCTAAGCATTTTTAAGCTTTATCTGAAAAAAGCAGGAACCAATGTTTGATAGTTTAAGTGATAAATTAGAGGCCACCTTTAAAAAGCTCGCGGGACAGGCTACCATTAATGAGATCAATATTGGTCTCGCCATGCGTGATATCAAGCGTGCTCTTCTTGGTGCTGATGTTAACTACAAGGTCGCAAAGAAATTAATCGAAGATATAAGGGAAAAATCTCTTGGTGAACAGGTCATCAAAAGCGTATCTCCTGCGCAGATGATTGTGAAAATCGTCTATGATGAACTGACTGAACTGATGGGTGGCGAACAGAAACCGCTCAACCTTTCTCCCAAGAAACTTCCAGCAATCATTATGGTTGCCGGTTTGCAGGGATCTGGAAAAACGACTTTCTGTGCGAAACTCGCTCTGCGTCTTAAAAAGAACGGAAAAAATCCAATGTTGGTCGCGGCTGATGTTTATCGGCCGGCAGCAATTGATCAGCTTAAAGCCCTTGGTTTGCAGGTTGATGTTCCTGTCTTTGCTATTGAAGAACAGGATGCCCTGAAGGCTGCCCTTCAGGGCATGGAAGTTGCAAGGTCGTCTGCGAAGGATGTTGTTATTATTGATACTGCTGGACGTTTGCAGATTGATCAGCATATGATGGCTGAGGCTGAGGCATTGAAAGATTCTCTTAAGCCTGATGAACTGCTTTTTGTCGTAGACTCTATGATGGGTCAGGAAGCCGTTAATACTGCAAAAGCATTCAATGATCGCCTTGATTTTGACGGTGTTGTTCTTACCAAGCTTGATGGCGATTCAAGGGGTGGTGCAGCGCTTTCAATACGTCAGGTTGTCGATAAACCGATTAAATTTATTAGTATCGGTGAAAAAGTTGACGACCTTGATTTATTTTATCCGGATCGTATGGCTCAGAGAATTCTGGGGATGGGCGATATTGTCAGTTTTGTAGAAAAAGCACAGGAAAATCTGGATCTTGAGAAAACTCTTGAGATGCAGAAAAAACTGATGAAAAATGAGTTTGATCTCAACGACTTTTTTGATCAGTTGCAGCAACTCAAAAAAATGGGATCGATTCAGGGGTTAATTGAAATGGTTCCGGGTCTCAATAAGATGGTGCCGAAGCAGGATCTTGAAAATCTTGACTTCAAGCCTATTGAAGCCATGATTAACTCCATGACTAAGCAGGAAAAAATTAATCCTGATATCATCAATGGTAGCCGTCGACAGCGTATTGCCAAAGGTAGCGGAACAAAAGTTCAAGAGGTTAACCTGCTGCTCAAGCAGTTCGGAGAGATGAAAAAGATGATGCGTTCGGTATCAAAGTTGTCACAGTCAGGCAGAAAAATTACTTCGCAAAATCTTGCGCTGGATAAGTTTTTAAAACGATAGATTGCATTTCACTGTTAACAGTTAACATTAACTAAAATACTTTAGCCTTGGTAAAGATCAGACTTAAAAGAGCAGGAAGAAAAAAATTACCTGTATACCAGATTGTTGTTGCAGATGCACGCTCACCACGGGATGGTAAGTTTCTTGAAGTTGTGGGCCATTATCAGCCTACAGCGAAACCGCATGCCGTAACCATTAATAAAGATCGTATCGTTTATTGGATGCAGACTGGCGCTCAGCCAACAGCAACAGTTCACAGTCTCATTCGTACGACCGGCCTGCTGTATGAACTCAGACTGAAAAGCATGGGGCGCAGCGAAGCCGATATTACAGCTGAGATGGAAAAGTGGCAGGAGCATCAGAACGTAAGACGCCAAAAGCGCCTTGCACTGAAGTCACATCGCCGTCATGCTAAAAAAGAGGCTGAAGCAAAGGCTGCAGGCGCAGAGGGCTAATTATCTTTTTACGGTGAGGTCAGGATGGAACTCTATATAACGGGTGTCATTCTCAAGCCGAAAGGGTTGAAGGGTGAAGTGAAAGTGGAACTTGTTACCGACTTCCCGGAAAGTTTTCTATCCCGTCATGAGTATTATGCGGGTAAATCTGTAGATTCTGTTGAGCGGTTAAAGGTTAAAAAAGCCGCTCTTTCAGCTGGATTCGCATGGTTATTTTTTGAAGGGATTGATAGTATGGAAAAAGCCGAGCTGCTTACAGGCTGGAAATTGTTTATTACAGAAGATCAGCTTTTGCCTCAACCAGAAAACCGTGCTTATCTTCATGAAATAATAGGAATGAAGGTTTTGGACAGTAATCGCAAGGAAGTTGGATTTGTTACGAGTGTTATCAAGATGCCTGCGAATGAAGTCTATGAGGTTCAGGTAGGTGAAAAAAAGATTTTATTACCAGCTATTGCTGAGTTTGTTGATGAGTTCAATCTTAGTGAGAAGTATATGGTTATACCAAGATTCGACGAATTTTTATGAACTGTTGTGCTTGAAAAGTTTTTGAAATCATTTTGAATCCATGAATGCAATAAGGATTGATGTGATCTCCGTCATTCCTGGTTTTTTTGATTCACCGCTCGACAACGGATTGTTAAGCATTGCTCGAAAAAAAAACCATGCTGACATTCATATTCATAACTTGCATGACTATGGATTGGGCAGGTATAAACAGGTAGATGATTCGCCATTTGGTGGTGGGGCGGGGATGGTGATCAGACCAGAACCCGTTTTTGCTTGTATCGAAGTACTTAAGGGTGAAAGAGAGTATGATGAAGTGATTTTTCTTTCACCAGATGGAAAGTTGTTTGACCAGTCTATGGCAAACAAGCTTTCAAGGATGCAAAACGTGATTATTCTCTGTGGCCATTACAAGGCCATTGATGACAGGATCCGTCAGAATTTGATTACCATGGAGATCTCCATGGGTGATGTTGTTGTATCAGGAGGTGAGATTCCTGCTCTGTTCCTTATGGATGCAATGGTCAGGGTTATACCGGGTGTACTTGGTGATAGTGAGTCAGCTCTGACGGATTCTTTCCAGACAGGTTTGCTTGATTGTGCTTATTACACACGTCCATCAGAATTTAGAGGGATGAAGGTTCCTGAAGTGCTGTTGACAGGTCATCACATTAAAATCGAACACTGGCGTAATGAAAATGCTCTTGAAAGAACACGTCAGCGTCGTCCAGATCTTCTTGATCATATAGTTTTAGAAGAATTAAAGAAAAAAATAACGTAAATAGTTGTTGTCATGGATCAGTTAATTAAGTTAGTTGAAGCTACTCAGGCTGTTACCGATTTTCCGGAAATTAATCCAGGTGATACCGTCAAGATCCAGTTGAAGGTTATTGAGGGTGAAAAGGAAAGGCTTCAGGCTTTCGAGGGTATTGTTATCAGCGACAGGGGAGTAGGCGGTAATAAAACAATCACTGTTCGGAAGATTTCTCATGGAGTAGGTGTCGAAAGGATCATTCCAGTCAATTCTCCTAACATAGAAAGCGTTACTGTGGTTAAGCACGGCAAGGCAAGAAGGGCAAAACTGTTCTACCTACGCAAACGTACTGGCAAGGCAGCATTGAAAGTTAAGGAACGCAAGGTTGTCGAGAAAGCCTGAGTTCTTGTTTTAGTAATCCGGCAGGCTTTGCTTCTGCCGGATTTTCTTTTTTTTGGCTCTTTAGGAACGATATTTCTTATAAGCGCCTTTACTGGAGTGTATTTGCGTTGTCCTGATAAGTCAAACTTGTGGCTCGTCTTCTTTTGATTTCAGGTAATGGCCGTAATATTCTTTTTGATAAAGGTTTAGGTACTGCTTGGCCCGAAAAGCTTCGTTCTATTTACTCTCGCTTTCTTCTTTTACCCTTTCTGACGAAACCCAACGTTTTGACCTTGGAACGAAGGATATTACCGATGTGATCTTTACTCACCTTCATCATGATCATCTCGCTGGCGCCTTCGAACTTGAAGGAGAAATCCTGCGACCTCTCTTTCCTGATGTACTTTTCTATGTTCAGGAAGAAAATTACCGTTTAGCCTGTCATCCCCATTTCAAAGAAAAGGCTGGGTATATAAAGAACTTTATTGAAGCTCTTCAGCGCCAGAACAACCTTCATTTGCGTTCAGGCGAAACAGAACTTTTCAAGGGTATTACTTTGTTTACCAGCAATGGTTATACAAAGGGGTAGCAATTGGTAAAATTTTTTGATGGCTCTCTTGTGCTGATCTTATTCCATATTCAGCTCTTCTGGGGTATGAACTACGATATCGATTCTTTAAAAAAGGTGATTGATGAAAAATTCACTTTACTGGAGCGCGCACTCAATGAGTCATGGATACTTTTTTTCGGTCATGATCCTTTTCACGAAGCAGCAACAGTAAGGCGTGATGAAAAGGGTCTTGTGCCTGATCGGTTTATTGCCCTTTAACTTGTAAATTATTGTTTATAATGGGGGGCAGAGAATTGAAAAGGGAGGATATTGAACAGTTCCATAAAAAAATATTTGATTTTTACCTTCTGAACGGAAGGGTATTTCCTTGGAGAATTACTACAGACCGTTATGCAGTCATGATAAGCGAAGTCATGCTGCAGCAAACTCAGGCTGAAAGGGTTATTCCGAAATTTGAGTTATGGCTCCGGCATTTTCCTGATGTCTCTGATCTTGCATCTGCGCCACTTCGTGAGGTGCTCTCACTTTGGAGTGGGCTTGGCTATAACTCACGAGCTGTTCGTTTGCACCGGTGCGCTGCTATCATTATGAACTCATTCGGTGGCATAGTGCCGTCTCAGCCTGAGATCTTGAAAACACTTCCAGGTATTGGAGAGTATACCTGCCGTTCCATCCCAGTGTTTGCTGATAACTTCGATACTGCAGCAGTCGATACCAATATTCGTAGAATCATGATTCATGAGTTCAGGCTTGCTGAAGATATTTCAGCAGTCCAACTGCAACAGATTTCTGAATCAATAGTTCCTCTCGGGCGAAGTCGTGATTGGCATAACGCATTGATGGATTACGGAGCCCTCTTTCTTACCAGTAAAAAGACAGGAATACGATCCCTGACGAAGCAATCAAGGTTTCAGGGTTCTAAGCGCTGGTATCGAGGAAGACTCATCAAAGAACTCATCAAGACAGAAGGGATGTTTCTTGAGGAAATTACTGAGAAATACGCTTCTTGTCCATGGGATCTTGATGAAATTATCAGCGATCTTATTTCCGAAGGACTGGTTGAATGCCAGGAAAGTGCTGATTATGGTGCTCAGCCAATCTTGAAAATCAAAGGCGACTAAGCCCTCTATAACAAAATTCGTCACCTATTCAGTATTATAGACCATGTTAAGTGTATTGTAAACTTTGTCGATTTCAGCGGTATACTTTGTAGTAATGACCTTGCGCTTCAGTTTCAGGGTTGGGGTCATATGACCGTTTTCAATGGTGAATGCGTCATCTACCAAGAGGAACTTGCGTACCTTTTCATGGGTGGCTAACTGGCGTGACACGGTGCGCATAAGCTTTTCGAAAATCTGTTGTACACTTTTGTTTTCGATGAGTTCTTTATTCGTGGAGGCTTGAATGCCTTCCATAACCGCGATTTCTTTAAGTTTACTGAAATTTGGAACAATAAGAGCGATAAGAAATGGTCGTTTTTCGCCGATCACAATGACCTGGTCAACATAAGGACTTTCGGATATCAGGTTCTCAATAGGCATCGGTGCAATATTTTTACCACCAGAGGTCACTATTATATGTTTTTTACGATCAGTTATCTTTAAATAACCATCCTTATCGACCTCTCCAATGTCACCAGTGTAGAACCACCCATCCTTGATAACCTGCCGGGTTGTTTCCTCGTCCTTCCAGTATCCTTTCATAATATTTGGCCCTTTGAGGAGTATTTCTCCATCTTCGGCAATTTTCATCTGGACGTTGTCAACGGTTGGCCCGACGGTACCGTATTTTATTTTTTCCGGTCTGTTTACGTGAGTAACTGGTGAGGTTTCCGTCAAGCCAAATCCTTCAAGGATATTGATATCAAGTGATTGAAAAAATTCTCCGATTTTTTGTGGAAGTGCAGCTCCTCCAGAAACGAAATAACGCAGTCTTCCCCCTAACTTGTTTTTGATTTTATGATAGACTAGTTTATTGGCAAGAGTATGCTGTATGGCAAGCAGTTTTGATGTTTTGCCTTTTTTATTGATTTCATAGTGATACTTTTCTCCTGTATTCAGTGCCCAGTAAAATATTTTCTGTTTTATGGTATTTTCTGCTGAAATCTGTTTGAGGATACTCATCTTTATGCGGTCGAACAGCCTTGGTACCGTAAAAATAATGGTTGGTCGGGCTTCTGTCATGTTCAGTGAAATTGTTTCAATGCTTTCAGCCAAGTATATGCTGGCTCCGCAAGCAAAAAGCAGATAATAACCACCAGTTCTTTCATATGCATGGGAGAGTGGCAGGAAAGAGAGGCCGCAGTCGGATTCATCAAGTCGAATAATTGATGAGCAGGATTTCACATTTTCACAGATATTTCGGTGTGTGAGCATAACCCCTTTTGGTAGTCCCGTAGTCCCGGAAGTGTAAATGATGGTGGCAACATCTTCGGGCTCAACAGGAGCGCTATCAAGGAACCATGGCTTTTCTTCAAGAATTTTTTTACCCTCTTCCTTAGCTTGGTTTAAGTCAAGAACATCCTCTACGATTTCTTCCAGGCGATTCATGACTACAATGAGGTACAATTCAGGAAGGTTTTGCCAGATCGACAATATTTTACCAAGTTGCAGCATGTTTGAGACCACTATGGCCTTGGCGCTGCAGTTGTTGAGAATATATTCAATTTGATTTGGAGGTAAAGAAGGATAGAGCGGAATATTAATAGCTCCAAGATTCAGAATTGCCATGTCAGCAAGGTACCATCCCGGTCTATTTTCTGAAAGAATGGCTACACGGTCTTTTGACGTTACACCGTTATGCTTTAAAAACGAAGAAAAATGATGAACATCTTCTTCAAGTGTCTTATAAAAAATGGGTTCATATACACCGTTAATCTTTCTTGCAATCGGAAATTTAGATTCCTGTTCTCTGTAATGGGTGAAAACAGAGGAGAAAAGTTCGGGTAATGTTTGGAAGTCAGGATTGATAAGTCCCATTAGCAAGAAAGTTTTTCTTGTGGAAAAAAGCCTTCATAAGGAAAAGAGTCAAGTATTTCGACAGGGTGTTACAAGAAAGGGAATAATACCTATAGCCGTTTTCCTATAGCCTCGTTATTCTTGAGTTTATAATTAACAAATATTTCATAATAGTTCATACAAAGTCATCTGCTTTTTTAGTGGGGTCAAGTAAAAAAATATCTTTAATTGTATTTAATATATTAGGTTACTGTAAATATTTCGAACTGTGCTATAACTCGGAAATCCACCGTGATTATCAGAATTTGATAAACCATTGCAGTATAGCTCCATGTAAATGTGTGAAGGTCTTGTAAGTAGATGAAGTTTTTGTTTGAATTTTTCACTTGACGTAGTAAGATGTGTTTCTCAGAAACCTTCGCAGATACGATAGCTTTTATAATGCAGGGATTTTTTATATTAAAAACCCAAATGTGGGATTATGATTGACTGAAGTTGTCGAGGAAGTGCATGAAAATCGGAATCTTGTAGCTGAATTTTTGTTTTGTTTCAGGCTCCAGCTTATCACTGGAGCCTTCATTTTTATCGGTTCTTTATTTTCCATGAAAGCGTTGCTGCCTGTAACCTTATTTTCCCTATAAGTTCTCTAATTGTAGTTAGATAACATTTTTTTGTAGTTGGATTATTTCCATTCTCATATTTTGAAAATCAAGTTTAAGTATATTATGGGTGTTTATTTGGCTTTGTTTCTTGATAATCTATGAAGATGACTAAGAAATCTGGTTCCTCTTGGACTGGCTATGCTGGCCTTTGTCTTGGTATTATCCTTATTACCTATCTGTTCAGTCAGCTTGATCTCGAAGGAGCAATTGGACGGATTTTAAAGATTGGTTTTTCATCGTTGCTGATTCTTGTTCCTTATTTAGCACTGCATCTTTTGGAGACATTTACTTGGATCAAGCTGTTTCCTCGGAGCACAGTTCCAATACCGTTTTTTAAGCTTCTTAATATTCAGATCATATCTGAAACCGTCTCAATGACGTTGCCTGCAGGAGTGGCTGTTGGCGAGCCATTGCGACCTTTTCTCTGCCATCGGTTTCTGAAAATACCCCTTCCTGCAGGAGTGGCAAGTGTAGCAGTACGAAAACTTTTGCTTGGTGCAGCCCAGGGTATCTATACGCTTATTGGTGCCATTGCAGGCTTTTCACTTCTGCAGATGGCTTCTCTTAAGATGCTTGGTTTTGAGGGACTTGGCTATATAATGATGGTCACAGGTACGGTCGTTTTTCTTTTTTTTATTCTCCTTCTTACACTTTTACTTAACGGAAAAGCTGCTCATAATCTGCATGGACTTTTGATGCGTATTCCATTCAAGAAAATTAAATTATGGCTTATTGCAAAAGAATCTGGTTTTCTCGATACTGATGAGGAACTCAAGAGTTATAGAGGATCTTTTGTAGGAAGCCTATTACTGATAATGTTTTACTATATCCTAGCTTGGTTTACTCTTGCTATTGAGAGTTATATTATTTTGACTTTGCTGGGTGTCCAGATCTCCTTTTTTCATGTACTTGCAATTGATACTGCTATTACCATACTCCGTGCGTTGTTTTTTTTCATTCCTTCGGGACTTGGTGTACAGGATCTTGGTTATCTGGCATTTTTTCAGGCACTCGGTATGCATGATTACCTCGCCTATGGGGGAGCATTTGTACTTTTGAGACGTTTCAAAGAGGTGCTTTGGTATGCTGTCGGTTATGGGGTAATGTTTTTTTCAGGAGTTCACCTTCGTGATGCAGAAGGAGTCACTAACGGAGAGTCATGAAGAAAATGATTTTATTTATTTGTGGTTCGATGAACCAGACGACTCAGATGCATCAGATTTCTGGATGGCTGACGGATTATGACCAGTATTTCTCACCATTTTTCAGCGATGGTCTTCTTGGTGCAGCAAGTGACGTTGGGTTGCTTGAGTTTACCATCATGGGTCGCAAGCGTTCCGAGCGTACGATCGAATATCTTCGTTCGCATGGACTCAAGCTTGATATTGGCGGTTTTGCGCATGCCTATGATCTTGTGGTGACCTGTACAGATCTCATTGTACCTAAACATATTCGCCAAAAGAAACTTGTGCTGGTTCAGGAGGGAATGACTGAACCGGAAACTGTTCTTTATCATCTGGCAAGGAATTTTCAGTGGATTCCCCGATGGATTGCAGGTACTTCGACAACCGGGTTATCCGATGCTTATGAAAAGTTTTGTGTTGCCAGTGAGGGGTACCGCAAATTATTTATTAGCAAGGGGGTAAATCCTGAGAAAATAGAGGTTACAAGCATTCCAAATTTTGACAACTGCGAGCAGTACCTTCAGAATGATTTTAAATTCAAGGATTACGTACTTGTTTGTACATCGGACAATCGCGAAACCTTTATTTATGAAAATCGAGTTAAAAATATAAGGAAGTATCTAGAGCTTGCTGAAGGTAGTCAGCTCATATTTAAGTTGCATCCAAATGAAAATTTTGAAAGAGCAATTAGGGAAATTGAGCTCTATGCTCCAGAGAGCATTGTCTTTAGTGAAGGCAAAACGGAGGAGATGATTGCTAACTGTCGGATGCTGATTGCACAGTTTTCATCTACTATTTTTGTAGCCTCCGCTCTGAATAAAGTCGTGCATTGTGGTCTGCATCCTGACGTATTAAAATCCTTGACCCCCTTGCAGAATAAATCTGCAGCCACAAAAATCGCTAATGTCTGCCGGCAAGTTATTGATGGGTGAATTAAAAATGTAACTATTTTATATGCGTACAGTAGCAATCATCCCTGCCAGAGGTGGCTCTAAAGGCTTGAAAGGCAAGAATATTTACCCGTTAGCTGGAAAGCCTCTACTTGCATGGACGATTATGCAAGCCTTGGCATCAACAAGTATTGAACAGGTTTTTGTTACCACGGACGACCAAACAATTGCAAAAGTAGCTTCTGAGTATGGGGCCAAGGTAATCGTTCGTCCCTCAGACCTCTCAGGTGACAACGCGAGCTCTGAATCAGCAATACTGCATGCAGCAGGAATTATCGAGCATGACTACCACATTCCTTTGGATGTTATTGTTTTTCTGCAGGCGACATCACCTTTACGTAAACTCGGTGATATCGATCAGGCTGTAGAGCTTTTTCTTCGGGAAGGGGCAGATTCATTGATTTCAGTTACCAAAGCTGATGATCTTACTTTGTGGGAATCAAGGGATGGGAAATGGAATAGCGTTAATTTTGATTATCGTAACCGGGGTATGCGACAGGACCGGCCAACCCAGTTTATTGAAAATGGTTCGATTTATATATTTAAACCCGAAACACTTGCCACTTTTGGAAACAGGATTGGTGAAAAGCTTGCCGCTTATGAAATGGAATTTTGGCAAACATGGGAGATTGATACTCTCGATGAAATAGATTTAATTGAGTATTATTTGAATAAAAAAAACTTGGCAGGCCAGGCCGTGAACCAATAAAACCTTTAGATCAATGTTTTTATGAATTTCTTTTTATCCACAGATCTTGTTATCGGGGTTAATGCAGCACTGAATCTGAATGAGCATTTAGCTCAATTGGCAGTGAAGAAACCCGGTATCATCTATGATGCCAATGTGACTGGCAGTCTTTATTTTCAGGATGTTTTGAAGAACCTTACTTCAGGATATGCAAACTCAGTTGTTTATTGTAACGAATTCGGTGGTGAGCCAACCTATGCTCATCTTGAAAATGTCGCGGAATTTTTTCGGAGCAATCTCCCTGATGTCATTGTTGCTATAGGTGGAGGAAGTACACTTGACCTCGGCAAAGGGGTGGCTCTGCTTATGACAAACACTGTCCCAGCTCTTTCTCTCAAGGGATTTCCTTCAGGAGTGAACGATCCGTTGCCGCTTATTACTGTTCCGTCGCTTCTCGGAAGTGGAGCCGAGGTAAGTTATAATGCAGTATTTATTGATGAAGCTGAAGGGCGAAAACTTGGTATCAACAGTCGGAAGAATTTTCCTAAAAAAGCTGTTATCGACCCACAGCTTTCTATGACTGCTCCTGTTGAAAGTGTTATAGCTTCGGCTATGGACAGTCTTGTTCATTGTGTTGACAGCTTTGGTTCGGTAAAGCATACTGCATTGAGTAGAATATTTGCTATTGAGGGATTTCAGCGGACATTTTATGCTTTGCAGCAGAACCAGCTTGACCGGGCGGAGTCAAGGATCGATCTTGCACTTGGCAGCGTTTGCGGTACTGTGGCTCTTATGAACTCCGGAGATGGCCCGACTAACGGTTTTGCCTACTATCTCGGTGTGAAGCATCGTGTACCGCATGGTCTTGCCGGAGCAATTTTTCTTAAAGAGGTTATGCGCTACAACCATCTTCATGGTTATGAAAAGTATGCACTCCTCAATCCCATGCGTTCTTCACCCTCACCAAAAGAGGCGACCGCGGAACTGCTTGAAGAAATGGATGAACTCTACCATCAGCTTCAAATTCCATCTCTTGTCCCTTATGGGTATGGCAAAGGTAATGCTGCTGAATTCGCACACAAAGCATCGGAAGCCTTGAAGGGATCCTTTTCAGGTAATCCGGTTGAATTTACAGAAGAATCAGCACAGGACGTTGTTTCTCAGTTAACTTAAACTTTAAAAAAAGTAGGAAATATTATGGCGGGCGCAGAACTCATAGGTCTTGAAGAACTGGCTGAAATACAGGAGCTTTTCAGTAAAGAGAAGGTCAATTTATACCGTTACGGAGGAGGTAATTACAAAACAAGAGAGTTTGAGGAAAAATTTGCAGCATGGATAGGGGTGAAGTATGCCCATGCGGTTTCTTCAGGTACTGCGGCAATTCATTGCGCACTTGCTGGAGCAGGAATCGCTCCCGGCGACGAGGTCATTACAACAGCATGGACCTTTATTGCTCCGGTTGAGGCCATCAGTGCTTTAGGTGCGATACCAATTCCTGTTGAACTTGATGAAACCTACCATCTTGATCCATTGGAAGTTGAAAAAGCCATTACTCCAGCGACCAAAGCAGTAGTTGCTATTCCAATGTGGGCATCGCCGAAAATGGATGAACTCTCTTTACTTTGCAAGAAGCATGGACTTATCTTGATCGAGGATGCTGCTCAGGCACTTGGCGCCTCATACAATGGACAGAAGCTCGGCACTTTTGGAAGTGTGGCCTCATTCTCATTTGACGCAGGTAAGACTCTCCATACCGGCGAGGGTGGCATTATTGTGACCAATGATAAAGATATTTACGATCGAGCGGCCGAGTTCTCAGATCACGGTCATATGCACCAGCCTGGTTTGCCGAGAGGTAAAGATCCTAGAAGGTCTAAAGGCTTAAATTTACGCCTTAGCGAAGTGACAGCGGCAATAGGGCTTGCCCAGCTTGCTAAAATTGATACTATTCTTTCAAAAGCAAAGGAGAACAAGCTTAAAATCAAGGATGCGATTCGTCATCTTGATAACATAGTCCTCAGGCCGTTTAGCGATGAAGAGGGTTCGCAGGGAGACACACTTATTTTTAGGGTTAGGGACCGTGAAGCAGCGCTCCAGTTCGAAGCTCACTTGACGGAGCATGGTTTCGGTACCAAAATTCTACCAGAAGCGCTTGACTGGCATTTTGCAGGTGTATGGGGTCATCTTCTCAGTGAGTACGATCGATACAGCAATACTGATCTTGAAACATTATGGCCGAAAACGGGTATCATGCTTCGCAGCAGTATCTGTCTGAATATTCCAGTGTTGATCGATGATGCTACAATCGAAAAGCTTGTAAATGCCATTATCTCCGGTGCGGCAAAAATTGGGTGATAAGGGATTCAAAAAGATTATCTTAAAACAAAAAAGCCTGCTAGTTGCAGGCTTTTTTGTCACCGGAGGCGAAGAGCGGACTCGAACCGCTGTAGAAGGTTTTGCAGACCTCTGCCTAACCACTCGGCCACTTCGCCGTTACGAGAATGTAAATGTAAGAAAAAGATATTCTTAAACAAAAGAGTTGTGGGGTTTTGATGGGTGTTATTTTTTTTTAGGTTAACCTTGCTTTTCGCCAAAAAAAGTTTACAACGAATTAATTGACAATGTGTGCCGGATAATCAGTATGCCGATTATAAAAGATGGGATTTGTTGAAATACTTCTTAAATAGCATCAGGCTTGCTTAATATGCTTGCATTCTATTTCTTAATTGATATTTAAAGATAATGGATCTGAACTATAAAATGATACGAGTTCTCAAGGTCGTTGCGATATTTGAAGCATTAAAGGGGTTGCTTGGGCTTTTAGCAGGGGTAGCAATATTTTCTCTGATCCATCAAAATATTCAGGTTTCTACCGGGCAACTAGTCAGGAATCTGCATCTCGATCCTGCCAATAATTTATCAAAGATTATTATCGAAGCAGCTGCCTATTTGACAGATAGACATATACGTTTTATTGCACTTTTTGCATTTTTATATGCACTTATGCGATTTGTTGAAGCTTATGGACTTTGGTTTGCGAGGCGATGGGCAGAATGGTTTGCATTGATAAGCGGTTGTGTTTATCTCCCGTTTGAACTGTTCGAGTTAGCAAAAGGTTTTACATGGGTCAAGATAACTCTGGTTGTGATCAACCTCCTCGTTGTTCTTTATATGGCGGTTGTACTTAAACATAACTCGAAAATAAAGTTGCTTGAAAAACATCTACCAGAGATGTG
>JAPLFE010000130.1 GCA_026390855.1 Chlorobiales bacterium
ATGCTTGGAGGAAACCCACTCATCGGGCCAAACGACCCAAAAATCGGGTCACGCTTTCCCGATATGTGCGCCCCCTACTCTCCCCGTATCCTTGCAATTGCTGAAGATGTAGCACTTGAGCATAAAATCAAGGTACAGCGTGGTGTCTATGTTGCACTTTCAGGACCTTGCCTTGAAACCCGCGCTGAATACCGCATGCTGAGACTCCTTGGAGCCGATGTAGTCGGCATGTCGACAGTCCCTGAAGTAATCGCTGCAGTACACCAGGGTACAGAAGTCTTCGGAATGTCCATTATTACCGATGAATGCTTCCCTGACAATCTTAAATCTGTCAGTATCGAAGAGATCATCGAGGTATCCAACCTTGCAGAACCAAAAATGACCACAATCTTCAAATCAGTAGTAGCAAACCTTTAACCTCCATAAAAAAAGTATGATAGACGCCATCTCGTTCAATGACAAAACCCTTCGTTACCTCGACCAGCGTTATCTCCCGCTGAGAGAAGAGTATGTCTCAACCAGAGACCATCAGGAGGCCATAGAGGCTATTAAAACACTTGCCGTCCGCGGAGCGCCCCTCATCGGTGTTGCCGCAGCCTATACGGTCATACTCGGTATCAACAGTTTCAAAGGAACCAAAGCAGAGTTCCCGGAGTTTTTTGGAACACTTATTACTGATGTAGAAGCCTCACGGCCAACTGCAGTCAACCTTTTTTTTGCAACTGCCCGCCTGAAAAAAGTCTATGACGACCATTATGAGGCTGATACAATTGAGACCTTGTTTGCAAAAATGTTGGCAGCTGCCCGAAAAATCCATGATGATGAAATCGCCAACTGCGATGCCATGTCACGACATGGTGTAGAGCTTATCAAAGCCGATCTTGCAGACATCCTCAAAACACGCAAACTCAACGTTCTCACACACTGCAACACCGGTACACTTGCAACCGGAGGATCTGGAACAGCACTCGGCGTCATCAAGCTTGCCTGGCAGGAAGGATTGATTGAAAGAGTCATTTCAGCAGAAAGCCGACCACTGTTGCAGGGTCTTCGTCTTACAGCCTGGGAACTCGAACAGGAAAAAATCCCATTCATCTCCATTTCCGATTCATCCTCAGCATTCCTGATGCAGAGAGGAATGATTGATTTTGGCATTGTTGGAGCTGATAGAATTGCGGCAAATGGCGACACAGCCAACAAAATCGGCACCTGTGCTCATGCCATCAGTGCCTGGCACCACAACATCCCGTTCTACATTGCCGCACCTGTATCCACAATAGATATCACCCTCAGCGATGGTACACAGATTCCGATTGAGGAACGCAACGCTGATGAACTGAGAACAATTTTCGGTACACAAGTAGCAACACCGACAACCCCGGTGCTCAACTATGCATTTGATGTCACTCCAGGAAAATACCTCAGAGGCATCATCACCGATAAAAAAGCTGTTGTCGGAAACTATGTCACAGAGCTCAAACTTCTTGTGGAATAGCTGTAATAAGCCAAAAGAAAAAGTACTGCAGATAATTTCTACGCTTTAAAAAAAACCGGGTATTATATACCCGGTTTTTTTTATTCCTGTTAAAATTAAGTGATAAATTAGATAACATGGATTACTGCTTCAACTGAAGGGAAAAAAGTCCATTATTCTTGATCATTTACGCTACACTGTTCTTTTGTCTGTATTACTTATAAACAATCTGGAGGAGGACATGAGCGAAACAGGAACAGAACAATACAACTTTAAAATTGTACGTAGTTTTGCTTTTTCCGCACTATTCTGGCTTGTTATTGGCCTCATTGTCGGTCTCTGGATTGCCTTCGAAATGTTTAATCCAGCACTTAATCTTGCCCCGTGGCTCAGTTTTGGACGGCTTAGAGTGGTTCATACAAACGGACTGGGACTAGGATTTGGACTTGCAGGGATATTTGCTACCTCATACTATATCCTGCAACGACTGACAAGAACGGCGCTACCCTTCCCCCGCCTCGCGCAGGCACATCTTTACCTCTTCAATACAACCATAGCTCTTGCAGCTCTGAGCCTTATGGCTGGGATGAATACCACCAAGGAATACGCAGAACTTGAATGGCCAATTGATATCGCTGTGGTTGTTTTCTGGGTTATGTTTGCCATTAATGTCTTTGCTACTCTTATCAAACGCAGGGAAAAGCAGATGTACATCTCTTTATGGTACATCATTGCCATGACCATTGCTATTGCCATACTCTATATTGTCAACAACCTTGAAATTCCCGTCACACTCTTCAAATCCTATACGGTCTATGCCGGAGCAAACGATGCCAATGTAGAATGGTGGTACGGTCACAACATTGTAGGATTTATCTTCACCGTCCCGATACTTGCGATGTTTTATTATTTCTTGCCGAAATCAACAGGACTCCCCATCTTCAGCCACAGGCTTTCCATCATCTCATTCTGGGCACTTAACTTTGCCTATCTCTGGACAGGGGCTCACCATCTCATGCTCTCACCCCTGCCTGAATGGATCCAGACCGTTGCAATTGCCTTCAGCATTTTCCTGATTGCTCCTTCATGGGGATCAGTTATCAACGGATACTATACCCTGCAGGGAAACTGGGAACAGCTGCGAACCAATTACCTCGTTAAATTCTTTATTTTCGGAATAACCTTTTACGGCCTGCAGACGCTTCAGGGACCGCTTCAGGGATTAAGAACCCTTAACGCCTTCTTTCACTTTACCGACTGGGTAGTTGGACATGTACACATGGGCACAATGGGATGGGTAACCATGATCATCTCTGCATCGTTCTACTATATGATTCCACGCATTACCGGAAATCAGCTCTACAGCATCAAACTTGCAAATACACACTTCTGGTTAATCCTTGTTGGTCAGCTCATCTGGACCATTACCATGTGGATTGCAGGAATCCAGCAGGGCGCCATGTGGAAAGCCACAAACCCGGACGGATCACTGATGTACAGTTTTCTCGATACGCTCACCTCGCTCTACCCTTATTACCGGTTGCGATTTGCCGCTGGGGTGATCTATTTTGCCGGCATACTGATTTTTGTCTGGAACCTGATCATGACAGTCCGACAAGCGCCACAGAAGGATGAAGCAGAACAACCAATTCAAAACAAGGAGCTGCAATCATGGGGATAACATCAAAACCGGTTGTTTTTGCTGTCCTTTCAGCAGCTGTAATCCTTATCGGATCAACAGTCACCGTCTTTATCCCGCTTTTCATGCCATCGACTCAACCAGTCAGCGCTTATGTAAAACCCTACACATCCGTTGAACTCGAAGGACGCGACATATACATGCGAGAGGGTTGCAACAACTGCCATACCCAAACCGTCAGACCGCTGAGAACCGAAGTGCTGCGATACGGAGAATATTCAAAACCAGAAGAGTTTGCTTATGACCGTCCATTCCTCTGGGGTTCACGCCGTACAGGACCCGATTTAAACCGGATTGGCGGCAAGTATCCGGATTCCTGGCACTACCGGCACATGCAGAGTCCTCAGAGCATGTTTGAAAAATCCAACATGCCTCCTTATGGCTGGCTTGCAAAAAACCGGCTTGATACCAGCAATTCCTACAAAAAAACATCAATTCTCGGTTACGGCTTTTCAGAACAAGATGTCCAGGTGCAAATCAGCCAATACCGCTCGAAAGTAACAGCTGATACCTATCTTTCAAAAGAGACCCGCGACCTTGTCACACCAGCGGAACTTCACCATGAGCTCACAGAAATGGATGCAATTATTGCATACCTGCAGAAACTGGGAAGGGACGTAAAAAATCTGGAGACAAAAAAATGAACTCTTCCGCGCTCTTTTATTTTCTCTTCACCCTGCTTCTATCGGTTATTTTTGGAGGAATAATCAGGTACTACTACAATCCAAAAAGAAAGCAGAAAATAGAAGAACCAAAACACAGAATGCTCGATGACGAACAGTGAACACCCTTTACCGGCAGAAACTCTGCCGAACTGCTATCAATCAAGAGGAGAACAATATGCATGATACCGAAGAACCCCAGGAAAGTCATAATAAAATTCCAAAAGGGTGGATGCTGTTTTTTGTAGGAGGAATTATCTTCCTGGTTGGGTATATCGTCTCCTACACTCCGGCAATATCCGGCTGGTCATTCTATCAAATCTTTGAAAAAGAGATGGCGGATGCCGCGAAAACAAAACCACAAACATCAGTAACCCATTACTCTGGGAATAAAGAAGCCATTGCAGATGGAAACACAATCTTTGCTTCTAACTGTGCTCCCTGCCATAAGGCCGATGCAACAGGAGGAATTGGTCCAAATCTTACCGGAACCCTCAAATACGGATCGACACAAGCAGCTCTTCATGAATCCATTTCTACAGGCAGACCAAACGGGATGCCGCCTTTTCTCCAGCAACTGGGTTCAGACCGCATCGATAAGGTAATCTCGTTTCTTGAAACCCTGAGGAAAAAATAGACAACCTCAGCAGGTGTTTAACTTTTATCCATTTTTGCACCTCTTATTTTGTGGAAAAAATACAGAACCGTTGTTGAGATACTGCAGGCCATCATCCTTACGGGCCTCCCGTTTCTCACCATAAACGGTGAGAGCGCGTTTCGCTTTGATATTGAAAAACTCAAGCTCTATTTTTTTGGCTCGGCTATCTGGATACGGGAATTTTATCTTATCCTTGCAGCAACACTTTTTTTCCTGCTGCTTATTATTTTCGTTACGGTTATTTTTGGAAGAATCTGGTGCGGCTGGCTCTGTCCTCAAACCGTCCTTCTCGATCTCAGCGAAACCATCGCCAGACTATTCGGCCGTAAAAACGCCCGGACAATAAGAAATTTACTCTTGGTACCCTTTTCCGGACTGGTCTCTTTCACCATAATCTGCTACTTCGTTCCTCCCGCAGAGACAATAAAAACCCTCTTTGTCTCAACAACTGTTACAGCTTTTTTTATTGTCTTGACGGTGTTGATCTACCTTGAACTGACAGTTCTCGGAAGGAAATTCTGCGTATCGATCTGTCCATATGCGATGCTGCAGAATGCACTCTTCGACAAGGACACCCTCGTTATCGAATACGACTCCTTAAGGGACAATACCTGTATGAAATGCGATGCGTGTGTCCGCGCATGCCCTGTCAACATCGATATCAAGCAAGGACTGAGCCCCCGCTGTATCGCCTGCGCTGAATGTATTGATGCCTGCCGGATAATGTGCGAACCAAGAAATATCCCCCCATTTCCAAACTACAGAGGCAGTATCATTCGATTAAAAACATTATGGCTCGGCGGCGCCACTGCAGTTGCAGCATTAACTCTTCTTCTGATGATATGGAGTCGCCCTCCGGTTGACTTTATAGTCACCAGAGACGCAGAAGCACTTGTAAAAAACTTGAACCGCTACTCGTATAGCATCTATAACAATAGCGGGGAAGCAGTTATCCTTGAGCTATCCTCTCCTGACCATGTCATTCTGATCGGCGAGCACTCTCTCATCTTGAAACCATTTTCTTCTTTGCACGGCAAGATATTAGTCAAGTCAACCGACAGAAGGGATCGGGTGATGTTAAGGCTTTCAGGCAACAACATTTCCATAAACAAGGAAATCGGATTTCTATGAAGCTGTTTCTGTATATTCTTTACTCGGTATTCATCTGTGCCATGGGCATTGGAATCTATGTCGCCTACCGGGATACCGAAGGTCTGGTGGAAACCAATTATTATGAAACCGGAACCAAATTTTTTCAGTCCAAAGCCTTTGAAGCAAAGCTCGAAATTGCAATCAGCAAGCCCGAAGCCCTGAAAAAAGGGAACAATACAATCCACATCAGCGTGACGTCGCAGGGCAAACCGCTGGAAAATGCCAACCTCCACCTCTTTGTTGGCAACCTCTCAAAAGCTGCTTATGACTACACCAAAAGCATGCAAGAGCTCTCGCCAGGACACTATCAGGTAAACGCTGAAATTCCCTTTAAAGGAATTTGGCTGGTTCGGATAGATCTTGATAAGCAACAACTTACAACCAGCAGAAAATGGTTCTACAACATCAACTGAGAGGCTTGTATATTCCAGCACTTTTTTCTTGCCTCTTGACTGCGTGCGCCATCCCTTCCAGAAAAGTGGCAGATTGCGACATTCAGAAAGGGTCCTGCACAAAACCAGCAGGACTGGGCACAATCACTATTGATATTGAGCCTAAACCAGTAAGAGCGATGAAGGAGCTTGCCTTCAGTATTAAAGTTCAACCAAATACATCCCTTCCTGATACACTCATGCTCGATCTCGCTATGCCTGATATGCAAATGGGAAAAAATCAGATCGCCCTGACAAAAAAATCAAACTGCACCTTCCAAGGCAAGGGTATTATTGTCAAATGCAGAAGCGGCCATACGCTATGGCAAGCCACATTGCTTTCCGATCAATTGAAAAATCCATCGTTTACTTTTAATGTCAGAGAGTAAAACTGTATTTCCTGACTTGATAACGTGTGATCACTGTCTTCAGGAAATCAACAAAGCATCCGCAATCACCGTTGAAATAGATGATGAAACAAAACAGTTCTGCTGTCATGGTTGCTACGGTGTATACAAGCTTATTCATAACAACTCCCTTGACTCATTTTACCACCAGCGGTGCAATTGGCTGCCAGGTCCACCACCTCGTACTATAAATCTTGACACAAGCGCCTTCAACGACACAATAACATCCTCCAGCAATGAGCTTCAGATCAACCTCCTGCTTTCAGGCATAAGGTGTGCATCCTGTGTCTGGCTTATAGAAAAGTTCCTGATGAAGCTTGAGGGCATCCGTTCTGTAAGGGTCAATTATGCCACCCACCGCGCCAATATTACCTGGGCTTCAGAAATAATCAGCCTAAGCACTATTCTCGATGCCATTCGTTCCATCGGATACCAGCCTCATCCCTGTCGGCAAAACAGCACCGCTGATTTTTTGACAAGCGAAAAACAGGAGTTGCTCCTGCGATTCGGAACTGCAGCATTTTTCTCAATGCAACTAATGCTTTTCACAGCAGCACTTTATGCCGGTTTTTTTCAGGGTATCGAGAATCACTACAAGCTCGCTTTTCAACTCATTTCCTGGGCACTTGCTACCCCAGTAGTTTTCTATTCAGGGTTTCCTTTTCTTTCAAGTGCTTTCCGATCAGTGAAAACAGGGACGCTCAACATGGACATCCTGATCGCGCTCGGTTCACTGTCAGCATACTTCTACAGCATTGCCATGATCGCACGCGGTGGCGAAGTATTTTTTGACACCGCGGCAATGATCATCACCTTCATCCTTCTTGGGCGGTTTCTGGAAACAGGATCAAAACTTTCAGCCGGGAACGCCATTGCCGAGCTTGCCGAACTCCAGCCGCAGGAAGCTCGAATTGTTTCCCAAACCGGTGAAACAATCATGACCAGCCTTACCAATCTGCATACCGGCGACCTCTTTGAAATAATCCCTGGCGACAGGATACCGCTTGACGGTACTGTGCTTGAGGGTGAAGCTGAAGTAAACGAATCAATGCTTACAGGAGAATCAAATGCTGTTCTGAAAAAAACAGGGAGCCAGGTCTTTGCAGGAACATTTTCAATTAATGGACGCCTTAGAATAAGCGTAACCGGTAATGCAGGCGACACCCTGTTATCACGAATCATTCGCACCGTTGAAGAAGCCCAGAGCAGAAAAGCGCCAATTCAGGGCATTGCCGACAAAACAGCCGGTTATTTCGTTCCAGCAACCATTGTTCTTGCCCTTTGTACCTTTTTATACTGGAAGCTCTCTTCCGGCAACAGCGTCACCGCGCTGATGAACGCAGTCTCAGTCTTGGTAATCGCATGCCCATGCGCACTTGGCCTGGCTACTCCCCTTGCAATTCTGGTTGGAACAACAACTGCAGGCAAAAAAGGCATTCTTGTCAAAGGAGGAGATATTTTTGAAACAGTCTCAAAAACAACAACAGTCGTCCTCGACAAAACAGGAACAATCACCAGAGGAAACCCCTCGATTACCAATCTACAGGATTATGGCATCTGCAGTTCGCTCCTCCAGCACGTCGCTTCACTCGAAGCCAGTTCGGAGCATCCTTCAGGAAAAGCAATTGTCGCAGCATGGAATGGTGAATACGTTAAGGTTGAACAGTTCAGGGCAACACCAGGAAAAGGTGTATCTGGAATTATCGATGGCATAATCTGGCTTGCTGGATCCAAATTGTTCATGAAACAGGAAGCAGTTGAAATCGCTCCCGAACACGAACAAAGCGCTTCATTGCTCGAACATGAAGGCAAAACAATTGTCATGGTAGCCTGCGGAAAAAAGCTTGCAGGCATGATTGCACTTATTGATGATCTGCGAGACGACGCACTGCGACTCATTACATCACTCAGAAACAAAGGACTTTCGCTGCACATGCTCACCGGCGACAACCCTGGAGTAGCCGCATATATTGCAGCTCAATGCGGCATAACCAATGTTCAGTCCGAGCTTGGACCTCTGGAAAAGGCATCAGTTATCCATACATTGAGAGCAGAAGGAAAGTGCGTAATGATGATCGGAGACGGTATCAATGATGCCCCAGCCCTGATTGAAGCCGACGTTGGGGTAACGCTTGGACAAGCGTCAGGCATTGCTCTTGAAAGCGCAGGTGTAGCAATTCTGAAAGACGATCTCAACCTGATCAACACGCTGATCGGAAGCTCCTCAAAATGTTTTTCAATCATCAGGCAGAATCTTTTATGGGCCTTTTCATATAATCTCATAGCATTACCTCTTGCTGTTTCAGGGCTCCTTCATCCCATTGTCTCAGCACTGCTTATGGCTGCAAGTTCGTTCTGTGTAGTAAGCAACTCTTTGCGGCTTAAAAAAAACTGACACGGCAAACATGAGTAGCACCTTTTTTTTAATCGGTATCGGTTTTTTTATCAGCATCGCCGCATGGCTTCTCTTTATCTGGGCTGTTAAAAGCGGACAATTCGACGATCCAGAAGCACCGAAATTCCGGATGCTTGACGATGACGATGAACCAATACAAAAAAACAACGCAGTAAAAAAAGAATCATGACCAGCACCAGCCTTGCCATACTGCTGAGCGGCATCGTCGGAGGATTCGGCCACTGTATCAGCATGTGCGGACCGTTAGTTGCAGCATTCTCTCTGGGAAATACCAAAACAGGAATGCTTCAGCACATTCTTTACAATATTGGAAGAATAACAACCTATACCATTCTTGGCGGTCTCGTTGGCCTTACAGGCTCATTACTTGTACTCTCAGCCTCCATCCAGCGGATACAGACCGCAATCATGGTTCTATCAGGCATCTCTATTATCATCATGGGTATGGCAACAGCAGAATGGTTGCCCCTTCCCCGGAAAATCAAAAGCTGCTCTACGTCATCAATCACTCAAAATATTTTGACCCGCTTCAAAGGCCCGAAATCTGTCAGCACGTACTACCCAATTGGCATCGTCCTTGGCTTTCTACCTTGTGGTCTGACTTATACAGCGCTTCTTACTGCGGCAAGATCATCCATGGAGACCCAAAACCCTTTCTCCGGAATGCTGCAGGGAGCATTTATGATGCTGCTGTTCGGTACAGGAACTTTTCCAGCACTCATCCTTGTAGGAAAAGTGATACACCATATCAGCAATAAGACACGAAAACGGTTTTACACAGCAGCCAGCTTTATCATGATCGCAACAGGCATTTCTTTTGTTATTTCAGCACTCTTATAGCAGTTAAACCTGAACATTCAACAATGACTCTGCTGTATTGGGCATCCAGCAGAAATATCTGTAAAGAGCGAATGCTTTTCATAATCGATTCAAGACAATTTATGACCTATTTTAAAGCCATATATTTTTATATTGTTCCTCGGAATCACAATCGTCGTTTGTCACGGGAATGAAGCTCTACCCGAATTTATTTCGGAACAGCCAAATATGCGCTCTAAAGACATTTTGAAACCATCGGCAACAAGGGCTCTCTTTTTCACCCATGCACAGCAATGAAGAGTATTTTTTCATACCGGAAGAAGAAGATTGAATCCAATTGTTTTATTATGCAGGTTTATAGCAATTTCACCAATTGCACCTGTACACGTAACTACACCATGAACCATGAATATCGACCGGCGCCTTTTTAAACTCATTAAAGAAGAACGAGCGCCATTTATTTTTTCAGTCATATCCGGATGTATCGCATCAGGCATGCTGGTTACCCAGGCGTTTTATCTCAGCAATGTCATCGACAGTGCATTTATCCAGAAACTCGGTATAGAAAAATTGCTTCCTCTGCTCGAATTTTTTGCCTTGTTCAGTGCGCTTCGCATGTTTTTCAACTGGGCATCTCATGCTGAAGCAAACAGGGGAACACTTGCAATCCGCAAAAGAATATTCAGCCTACTTATCGAAAAAGTAGGCACTCTCGGCCCGATATATACCCGCTCTATTCAGAGCGGACGTCTCAGCACAACGTTACTGAAGGGCGTTGAAGCCCTCGATGCTTACTATAGCCAGTACATCCCACAGATATTTTTTGCTCTTTTCACACCAATTCTTATTCTCTGCACCATCTTTCCTGGCGATCCGATTTCAGGCACCATACTTCTTGTATCAGCCCCACTCATTCCCCTTTTCATGATACTGATCGGAAAATCGGCCAGTGCCATGACTGAAAAGCAGTGGAAAACGATGAGCAGAATGAGCGGATACTTCCTTGATGTGCTGCAGGGACTGCCTACATTGAAACTTTTTGCCCAAAGTAAGGCTCAGCGCGATTCTATCGAAAAAACGGGCGAAACATTTCGTCATGCAACCATGCGTGTCTTGAAAATCGCCTTTCTCTCATCCTTTACGCTCGAGCTTGTTGGAACCATTGGTATCGCAATAATTGCAGTTGGCATAGGCTTTCGCATCCTTGACGGAAAACTGACCTTTCAACAGGCACTCTTCGTTTTACTACTCACACCAGACTTTTACCTCCCGCTCCGACAGCTAGGCACAAAATTTCATGCAGGTATGGAAGGTGTCAGCGCCTCAAAAGAGATTTTTGACATCCTTGAGCATACCTCTCCTGCTACCGTAAAGGAAACTGGATTTATTACCCAGAATACTGCTGGAAAATACCCCATTCACTTCACCGATCTATCCTACTCCTATCCTGGGGCTACCCGTCCTGCCCTTGATGGTCTCAACATCACCATCCCCGAAGGTAAAACGACAGCTATAATAGGGCCAAGTGGTTCAGGAAAGAGTACAATGATCAATCTCCTTCTCCGTTTTCAAGAACCCAGCCAAGGAAGCATTACCATAAACGGCAACCCTATCCAGGATATTCCGCTTGAAGGCTGGCACAACCAGATCTCCTGGGTTCCCCAACACCCATACCTCTTCAACGCCAGTTTGAAAGAAAATATTCTCCTGGCAAGGCCAGATGCTTCTGAAAAAGAGGTAAACTCTGCCCTGATAAAAACCGGCCTTTCTAATTTTGTCAGCTTATTGCCAGAAGGACTCGACACCATAATTGGCGAACAGGGATCAAGGCTTAGCGGAGGAGAAGCCCAACGGGTTGCCCTTGCAAGAGCGTTTCTTAAAAACGCACCCCTGCTGATACTCGATGAACCAACATCACATACCGACCCTGAGCTTGAAGCCGCCCTGCGAAACTCCATGGAAGAACTCATGCAAGGTCGAACAACCGTCATCATTGCTCACCGGCTTGAAACAATAAAATCAGCAAACCAGATCATAGTAGTCAGCCAGGGCAAAATCACTCAATGCGGCACACACAACGAACTTTTCAACGCTGGAGGCTTCTATCACGATGCCCTGCTCCTGCAACAGGAGAAAACACTATGAAAATATTTTTTCGTCTTACATCCCTCGTCAAGCCATATTTCTGGTGGATGGCACTCGCAGCTCTTATCGGATTCGCAACTACAGGAAGCGGCATCGGGCTACTGATGACCTCAGCCTATATCATCGCAAAAGCGGCTTTACAGCCGCCAATAGCAGCCTTGCAGCTCGGCATTGCAGGAGTAAGATTTTTCGGTTTTGCCCGTGGAGTGCTTCGTTATGCCGAACGACTGATCTCCCACAACATCACTTTCAAGATACTCTCAAAACTACGCTTATGGTTTTATGATGCTATCGAACCGCTTGCACCGGCACGCCTCATGCATTTCAAGAGTGGCGATCTGTTGCAGCGTATTGTCGACGACATCCAAAGCCTGGAAAACATCTATACAAGGGTTTTAGGGCCACCCCTTACAGCCATGCTTGTGGCCGCACTGATGTGGTTTCTCCTTGGAATTTACTCCATGCAGGCAGCATTGCTTATACTGCTGTTTCATCTTCTTGCTGGCATAGCCGTACCGTTTCTTTCCAAACAGTTAAGCCGCGGTCTTTCAGTTGGAATCATGAACCATAAAACTGCTCAGCAGATTCTTGCTCTCGATTTCTTCCAGGGTATCGGTGAACTTCAGGTCTATGGAAAACTTCCAGAACACCTCGACCTAATGCGCTCAGCCGAAAACAGCAAGCTCCTACTCCAGAGACAAAATGCCCTGATAGAAGGTATGCATGAGTCACTCACCGGTATTCTCATGAACGGCGCTGTCATCGCTATTTTATGGTCACTCATTCCAGCCGTCTCAACTGGTGGAATAAACGGCATTTCACTTGCCGTCATCACTCTTGCGGTAATAGCATCGTTTGAACCTTTTCTCCCACTGCCAGCGGCAATAAAACATCTTGAAGCTGATACTCATGCAGGCGAGCGCCTTTTTGAAATACTTGATGCAAAGCCAGAAACTTTTGCCCCATCAACGCCAATATCCTTCCCGGTAAACCACGACATCAAGGTAGAAAAGCTTAGCTTCACCTACCCCGGAAGCCATTCGAAAGCACTCGACAACATCTCTTTTTCCGTTCGTGCCGGTCAGCACATTGCTCTTGTCGGACCAAGCGGAGCAGGTAAATCAACAATAACATCTCTCTTTATGCGCTTCTGGAACAGTTCAGAAGGGCAAATCACCTTGGGTAGCGTTAACATCTCCCTCTTGGACCCCGAAGAGCTTAGGCGCAATATTTCCCTCGTCTCACAGCGAACCTATCTTTTTGCCGAAACAATCCGCGAAAACCTGCTGCTTGCTAAACCAGACGCATCCGATGAAGAACTCAAAAAAGCGCTTTCTGCTGCCGGTCTGAACCATTTCACCTCAAAACTTGATGAGTGGACAGGTCAGCATGGCATGAAGCTCAGTGGAGGGGAAAGACAACGCATAGCCATAGCTCGTATACTGCTGCAAAACGCTCCAATAGTAATTCTTGATGAAGCTACAGCAAACCTCGATGGCCTTACTGAAAAAGAGGTTACCGACACCCTCAATACCATTACAGCCGGTAAAACCCTTATTACCATTACTCATCGTCTGAAAGCAATGGAGGGGTACAATAACATCCTGGTACTCGACAAAGGCATGATAACCGAAACAGGCCTGCACCATGAGCTGATGGAAAAGAACGGACTCTACAAACGAATGTGGAACCTTCAGCATGAAAGAGCAAGCCTCTGATTACAAAACCTCAGCATCACAATATCTGCATCAAGGTTGAGTGCTCAAATAGTGAAGATGCGCCATGTCAAACCCAAAGGATTTAGCATGCGAAACAAGTTCCTTCAAAAGCTCCGAATCCATTTCAGGCTCCCGGGACAATATCCAGAAATATGAACGATCACGTCCGCATACCATAGCCCAACGGTAACCGACCTTATCAAGCTCAATCACATTGTAACTGGCATAAAAAGGGCCGAAAAACGACACTTTCAAAGCCCCTTTATGAGTATCACCAATAAAAACACCACGACCCTCAATAGTTTTCCATTTATTTTTGTTTGTGTCATACCCTTTGTTCAACACCTTGACACTCCCATCATTGGCAAGTGTATATTTAGCTGATACTTGTTCAAGTTTCTTTTCAAATGAATTGTCAATTCGGGCAACCTCATACCAGGTACCCAGAAAACGATCAAGGCTGAAATCATCAACAACAGTAATTCCTTCCGGTACACCTGTACACCCTGAAAGCAGCAAGGCGAAAAACAAAAACAGTTTTTTCATCATGGTATTTTGGATTTTTATGGCACAGAAACTGCATTCCGGCATGCCTCTCCAGGATACTCAATTTCAACGGTGGAGTGATAAAGTCCATGTCGTTCCACCAACGTTCTGATTTGATCCTTGAGCTGCAAGTACGCTTCAACATCAAGCAGAATATTCAATTCAAGGTGCGCGGTAAAAACAGAATGCACCCCATCAAGCGACCATATATGAGCATGATGCACAGCATGAATATGCTGTAATTGCTCGATTTCTCTGGTAATCACAACAAGATCATGTTCAGCCGGAACTGCCTGAAGAAACACCGGCACCATTGCCCTGAGATTTTTCACAACACCACTAAGAATATAAAGTGTAATCATAGCGGCAAGAACAGGGTCAAGCACCGGAACATCCCAGAACAACAGAATAACAGCAACAACCAGTACTGTTACCCATCCAAGCACATCTTCCAACAAATGCAGAGCAACAACTCTTGCATTCATGCCATTCTCTTTTGAAAGTCTCGCCATAGCAATACCGTTTACCGTAACACCGGCAAGAGCAAGCAGAATCATACCCCCGGCATCAGGGTGCCGTGGAGCAAAAATGCGAGGTATGGCTTCAGCAAGAATAATAAGTGAACTGGTAAGAAGCACTACTGTACTGATCAAAGCTCCAAGAAGAGAAAAACGTTTATAGCCATAAGAATAACGCGGGCTACTTTTACCATGCGATATCCGTTCGAAATACCATGCCTGCCCAAGTGCAAAAGAATCACCTAGATCATGAACAGCATTAGCAAGAATTGCAGTACTGCCAGTTAATAATCCGCCAGCAATTTCGACAAAGGCAAATCCCAGATTAAGAAAAAAAGCCATCCTGATGTTTCCAGATGCATGGTGTTTATGATGATCATGCCCACCATGCATAACAACCTCTGACTCTATATTGCTCATAAAAGAGAATGTACACACCCGTTTTTCGTTAATATATCGGCACACTCTCTACTGTAGCGTGCTCAAGTTTAAACGCCTCAGATTGCCTTAACCGTTCAATATTCTCCATTAAAGCGGTCATTCAATCAAACACAACAGTCTTTTTGCCGTTGACAAGAATCCGGTGCTCAGAATGAAGTCGAAGAGCCTTGGCAAGCACAAGACGTTCAAGGTCACGCCCTTTTCTAACAAGATCATCAAGCGTATCCTTATGGCTTACCCTCATGATATCCTGCTCAATAATCGGACCCTCGTCAAGTTCCTCAGTGACATAATGGCTCGTCGCACCAATAATCTTAACTCCACGTTCATAAGCCTGCCGGTAAGGACTGCTACCAACAAACGCCGGAAGAAAAGAGTGGTGAATATTAATAATTCTGTTCTGATACCGCTCAACAAACTGCGGAGAAAGCACCTGCATATAACGGGCAAGCACGAGAGTATCAATCGAGTTTTGCTGCAGAAGGTCAATTTCCTGCAACTCGACCATCTCTTTATTATCCCGGTTGAGAGGAAAAACATGAAAAGGAATACCATATTGAGCAGCCAGCGGCGCAAGGTCGGGATGATTCGATATGATCAACGCAATATCAACAGCAAACTCACCAATACTGTTACGCCAGAGAATTTCAAGAAGACAATGATCATACCGGGAAACAAAAATCGCCGTTTTGGTTTTACGCCCGGTCAAGCGAATTTTCCATAAAGCGCCGAACTCTTTTGCCAAAGGAAGGAAAGCATCTTCAAGTTCAGAGACCGGCATTGAAAGCTTTTCGGCACTCCAGAGCACCCGCACAAAAAAATTCTTTTCAACAGGATCGACATGCTCATCCAGATCGAGAATATTTCCACCACGCTTATAAATGAAATGGGAAATACGCGAAACAAGCCCTGCACGATCAGCACATGACAATAGTAAAATCACCCCCGATTCAAGTGTTGACATTATCATGTTCTATGAATTGAGAGAACGGTTTTCAGTTGAAAAAACAAGAAGTTGCAAAGCTCAAAAAAATTTAATGTATTTTCTGAACTAATTGATAGTTATGCAAAAGAAAGCATGAATGTTTTTTTTAAACAAACCCCCGTTTTCTGGTTTATACTCAGCCTCATTGCGCTTCTCTATATCGTAAACTTCAGCGTCAACGACATATGGACTGAGAACGAGAGCCTTTATGCTGAATCCGTAAGAGAAATGGTCGAAAAAGGCAATTTTTTCGACATCAACTATAATTACCAGCCTCGCTTCAACAAACCACCCCTTACGTATTGGCTCATCGCCGCATCTACAGGATTATTCGGCATGAATGAATTTGCCATCCGCCTCCCGATCGTTATTCTTGCATTCGGGACAAACCTGCTTGTCTGGTCAATAGCCCGTATGCTCTATGGCGAAAAAACTGCACTGCTGGCCTTTGCCATTCATGCAATCAGCATACAGTTTATTGCAGGTAAACAATATGCCTCTCCTGAAATACCCCTTGCCTTTTTTTTCACACTCTCCCTGTATTTTTTCCTCAAAGGATATCTATCCGGCAACAGCCGCAATTATCTACTTGCAGCCACTGCCCTCGGTTTGACTGTACTGACTAAAGGATACCCCTATATCATCGTCATAGGAGGCATCATCATCATATATCTCCTTATAGAATCAAATTTTCAATGGATCGAGTTCTTCAACAAAATTAAGGAGTTGAATCCAATCTCTTTCATGGTAATTGTCAGCATCATCGGCTTAAGTTGGATCGGCATTATGTATTACCAATATGGACGAGATTTTCTGGTTATTCTCAATGAGGAAACTTTTGAACGTGCACTTCCAAATAAATCTTTAGGAATAAAAGATTTGTTTTTTTATCCCGAAGTCATCTTATGGAGTTTTTTTCCATACTCCCTTCTTTTTGTTTATGCCAGTTTCCATTATCTCTTCAATCTCCAGTCAAAAAAGGATATTACCTTTGGTTTTTCATGGGTTATTGTCATGTTCATTATCTTCAGTCCGGCACACGATAAATTACCAACCTATTTCATACAGGCTCATCCCGCTCTATCACTTATCTCTGCACATTTTATTACCCGTTACACACCAATAGGAAAAATACCTCTCATCCTCTGGAGCCTTGTCTTTCTCATACCCGCAGCTATAGGAATTATCCTGAGCACCGCAATCATTACGATCTTCAAACTCTCTGTTTTCTATCATTTGATTACAGCATCAGCATTGTTACTTATTGTCATTTCATCGCTTCCTCAAAAAAACGAAACTGGCAACTCATCAATAATATCCGATATCGGCAACCTTCGACCTTTTATCGGTACATTCAGCGCACTACTAATCTTCAGTACAGCTGTGCTTCCACTGCTTGAAGAACGTCGTCCGACGGATTTCATTGGAAGAGTTATTAACCAAAGACACCACATTCCAAAACAAATCCCTCTTTATCTTCAAGATAACCTGATCCATAACCTCCCCTTTTATGCCGAACGAAAAGTAATTCCTGAATCAGTACCACTTGAAGTGCTTCAAAAGAAAGCCCCAATTCTGGCAATGATTCAATCAAAAAATGTTCCAGATTCCCTGCATTCACGCATCATATGGAAGGGACTGATTTATAAAAGAAGAAGCAGCGAGTCCCGCTTACTGCTTTTTCTTGAAAGTTATCTCAAAGCAAAAGATGGTAATATGAGTGGATTTACCGATTACAGTCTGATCTATAAAAAGTAGAAAACTGAATGGTATTACTATGAACAGACCTTTTTTATGGACCATCACAGTTACTTTGGTTATCCTGCTCTGTATACTCAGCTATATCTTTACAGATATCAAGGTTGCATTATGGTTCCATACACTGAACAATACATGGCCGTATGATGTATTCAACGTAATCACAGATTTTGGTGAATCCCAGTGGTACCTCATAGCAGGAATGCTTCTCTTTGTTATTTTCCGCAAAACGAATCCTGTTAGAGCATATTCAGGCCTTTTCCTCTCCTTATCCGTTGCAGTTTCAGGAGTCAGTGCTGATATTATAAAATTCATAGCCGGCAGAGCAAGGCCGACCCTTTATTTCAGTGATAAACTCTATGGATTCAACTTTTTCCATTTTGAATACGAATGGATATCCTTTCCCTCCGGACATGCGGCAACAGCTTTCAGCGTAGCAATAGTCCTGACAATACTTTGCCCAAAGTGGCGGGTGCCCTTCCTTTTTGCGGGCATACTGATTGCATTCAGTCGTATATTTCTCACACAACACTATATCAGCGATGTAATTGCCGGTTCACTTCTAGGCATTGCCTCCACAATCATATTGTATCACTACTATTTCAAAACAAAACTTGATGTCTCTGAACCCCATAAAATCTGAAACCGGCTGGTATCTCGCTGCCCTCGGAATCCTTATCCTTACCAGTTTCTTTTTAGGTCTGGGATCCGCGCCGCTGTTTGATGTCGATGAAGGAGCTTTCAGCGAAGCAACGCGCGAAATGATAATCAGTAAAAATTACCTGACAACCTATCTGAACGGCATACCACGTTTTGATAAACCAATCCTTATTTACTGGCTGCAACTGTTTTGTGTAAAACTTTTCGGTATCAACGAATTCGCGTTCCGGCTTCCCTCTGCTCTTGCCGGAACCGCCTGGGCAACATCAATCTTTATTTTTGTACGTAAAGCATCCGGCAATCGCCAGGCATTTCTGGCTGCCGCATTAATGGTACTGTCGCTACAGGTTGTCGTTATCGCAAAAGCAGCCATAGCTGATGGTCTGCTGAACTGCTTCCTTGCCATAACCATGTTTGCTCTGCTCCAGCATATCAGGACAGGTTCAAAAGACTCACTCTACCTTGCCTTTGCCGCTGCCGGGTTCGGTATGCTCACCAAAGGGCCAATAGCTATACTTATACCGGCTGCCGTTTCCTTTTTGTACTGTCTGCAGGGTGGAACATTAAAAAAATGGATACGAATGTTCTTCAACCCCTTCGGCATTTTTCTTTTTTCCTCGATTGCACTTCCATGGTATATACTTGAATACAATGATCAAGGAATGGCTTTTATTGAAGGCTTTTTCTTCAAACATAACCTCAGCCGTTTCAACACTTCGTTTGAGGGTCACTCAGGTTCTGTACTCTATTATATTCCAGTCATTATTTTTGGGATGATGCCGTTTACCGGCCTTTTCTTTACCGTTCTTTTCAAAATAAAAACGTTACTATCCGACGATACAAACAGGTTTCTTTTGATCTGGTTCGTCTTTGTTTTTGTTTTTTTCTCCCTTTCCGGCACAAAACTGCCTCATTACACAATCTACGGCTACACACCGCTTTTTATACTCATGTCCAGAGCACTGCCACTAAGCAAACATCCCGAACGTTTTGCATTGTGGCCGCTTTTACTGCTTGCTCTACTTGCCACCCTCCCTTTACTGCTGCAGATTGCATTACAGAAAATTGATGACAGCTTTATCAAAGCGATCCTGACTGGCGGAATAGAGCTTACAGGGCAAAATCACGTATTCATCATCCTCGCTACCATGCTCGTCATCTCAGCCATTCAATTCATACCTCGATTTTCTAATGCTGATAAACTGATTGCAACAGGAGTTATATTTTCTCTTCTCATCAATGTATACCTGATGCCCCTTGCGGGAAAACTTCTCCAGGAACCAGTAAAAGAAGCTGCCCTTCTTGCTAAAAAAGAGGGCTATAAAATCGTAATGTGGGAAGTCTACAACCCCTCTTTTTTAGTATATTCTGAATCTTTTGCTGAAAGACGTGCTCCAAAGCGAGGTGAAATTGTTTTGACAACAGTCAAAGAACTCGGTAATCTTGGGGGTACTACTTTGCTCTATAGCAAATACGGTATTGTTTTGGTAAAACTAATACAATGAATTCGATATCATGAAGCTTTCAGTCGTCATACCAGTCATGAATGAGGCTGAAAACATCAAACCATTGTTTGCTGCTCTTGCAACGTCACTCGTTGCTGTTGAGCATGAAATCATTCTTGTTGACGATGGCTCTTCCGACGGAACCGTAGCCGAAATTCAGGCAAATGCTCCACCAAATGCACATCTGGTTGTCCTTAATAAAAATTACGGGCAAACAACTGCAATGGCCGCAGGTATCGATCATGCATGTGGCGAATTGATAGCCACAATGGATGGTGATCTGCAGAATGACCCATCAGATATTCCGATGATGATGCAATACCTTGTTGACAACGACCTTGATGTTGTCGCAGGCAGGCGGGCAGGACGGCAGGATGGCATGATTCTCAGAAAAATTCCCAGCAAAATAGCCAATGCAATAATAAGAAATTTGACCAATGTGCACATCCACGACTACGGATGTACCCTGAAGGTGTTTAAAAAAGAGGTGGCAAAAAATCTAGGCCTTTATGGCGAGCTACATCGCTTCATACCCGTACTCGTACAACTCTACGGCGCTAGAATGGAAGAGGTTGATGTTCAGCATCACCCGCGAAAATTCGGTAAGTCAAAATACGGAATCAGCCGCACCTTCAAGGTACTGAGCGACTTGTTATTTATGGTTTTTTTTCAGAAATACAGTCAAAAGCCAATGCACCTGTTCGGAACTCTTGGCTTTTTATCCCTCTTTATAGGAATAGCCCTTAACCTCTACCTGCTTGCCCTGAAAATATTAGGCGAAGAAATCGGAGGACGTCCACTTCTCTCCTTAGGCATTATTATGACCTTTATCGGCATTCAGCTCATTACCACCGGGTTCATTGCCGAATTCATTATGCGCACCTACTACGAGTCCCAAAACAAGAAACCCTATATCATAAAAAAGATCGTTGGCAAACAATAAAACCGACCTGAAAAAGCTGCTCAAGCCACTTCTCCAGCTTCTTGTCACCGCTCTGGCCCTTTATCTGGTTTTTAAGAAAACCGATATCGCAAAACTTACAAACATCATCCGCGGAGCCAACCCATGGTACCTCCTGCTCTCCCTTTTTTTTTTCAATCTCTCCAAGCTCTTCAATGCCATACGCTTAAACCGCTTTTTCAAGGCAATCGGCATTGAGCTATCGCCAATGTACAACCTTAAGCTCTACTATCTGGGGATGTTCTATAATCTGTTTCTTCCAGGAGGTATCGGCGGCGACGGCTACAAAATCTATGTACTTCAGAAAAACCACGGACTGAAAATGATCAACGTCTTTCACGCTGTCTTGTGGGATAGAATCTGCGGAATCTTCGCACTTGTGTTTCTCTCAATTATACTCCTGCTTCACAGCAGTTTCGCCTTGAAATTTCCTCATCTGATACCCTATACATGGGTTTTGCTCGGAATGATCTATCCCACGTCACTACTTCTGAATAAACTCTTCTACAAACAGTTTATCGGGGTATTCACAATCACAGCCATAGAATCGATGCTGGTTCAGATAACCCAGGTTATCTCAGTATGTTTCATTCTCAAAGCCATCTCACAGAACGCAAACATGATCGATTATCTGGCAATTTTTCTGATATCATCGATAGCCACCATTATACCAATCACCATAGGAGGAGCCGGTGCAAGAGAGATAACCTTCTTTTATCTGCTTGGGACAATACAACTCGAAACCAGCACAGGTATCGCACTTTCACTTATATTCTTCGCTCTATCAGCTCTTTCATCACTTATAGGTATTCTTACCAGAATCGATCACGAAAAAAAACTACCCAACAACTCAACAACACCATAAACCCTACCCAGCAAGCCTCTTACAATTTCAGGCCTGCCGTTTACATAATTCCAGATCTCGTAATTTTATCTGCCACTGTTCCCTGTTATTCCATACCCGTTTCTCCACCGAATAGATCATAGCAAATACAGGAC
>JAPLFE010000075.1 GCA_026390855.1 Chlorobiales bacterium
AAGGAGGAACCGTCCTAAAAAAAGAGGTCGTTTTATGATTAAATGGCTTCAATGTATGAACTAAAGCTTGTAGATTAAACTACGTCAAACTGCTGGTCGTTAATTGCCGAAATCTGCGGAAATCAAATTTCCGCCTACAGAAGCAGCAGACAGATTACTATTACCAACTGCAAACTATACAATTGGTCTTGGCGAGCTATTTGAACATGGCGGTACAGATGCTCTTCATAAAAGTGTTGAATATTTGGTGCTCTCTAACCCTTGGCGAGCTCTATTCACAGATAAACAACTTGCCGAAGCAAGAAAGCGCTTGAAAGTAATGGGAATCACTTCACTGCCTGTTGAGGATTCCTTATAAATATATGCCTCAATATTTGTTTACATCTTTTTTAGATAATTATATCCTCTGCTTCTCTTCGGACACTTTCGGCTTGTTGCTCAGCAACGCGCTCACCTCATGCAGCGCGCATTGCATGCTAGCTTCCCTCCCTGCTTCGCTCCGTGTCTGCTGCTTGCTCGCCTTGCTGCCTACTTGGCGTGGCAAACTGGTATCGGTAAATGCTGCCGTAAGAATAATGCCCCGCAGGGGGAGCGTTTCAGGCTGGCGGCTGCAGCAGCCTTTCGCTTTTCTGCATGCTGCACAGAGCGGCCCGTTCAGGACTGCTTCGCGGGTTTCAACAGGTTTTAAGGCAAAAACTTAGCACTTCATCTCTTGTGTTATCTCTTCTCAACGAACGGTGTAGTGTTTCTGTCTGTTTGATTATGATGTAAGGTATTTCAAGTTGTTTGGTTAAGGTTTAAAATAACGGGTGTTCATGTTTAACAAACTTTTTATGAGCAAGGTGTGGACGGTGTCCGCCCTCTTCTCCATTTCGCTAGCCCTTTATGGCATTGACTTCAGCATTTTTGGCAACTTCAGGGAAATATCAGCCAGCTTTCTCGGCAATCTCGCCTTCCTGCCCATTTACATCATCGTTGTCACGCTCCTCTTTGAAAGGGTGCTCAGGGAAAGGGAGCGTCAATCGGTAATGAGAAAACTGAACATGGTCATCGGCGTCTTTTTCAGTGAATTCGGGAACCGCCTGCTGAAAGAGTTGTCGGTACACGTGGTCGGAAACGAGGAACTTAAAAAACGCCTGCGTATGACCGGATCATGGAAAAAACAAGATTTTGACGCTGCGCTCGAGTATCTGCGCCGAAGCAACCAGAGGATCAGCATCGATAGTGATGCCCTCCCCGGCCTTAAGCAGTTCATGGTGGGTAAACGCAGCTTCCTCCTGAGCCTGCTGGAAAACCAGAATCTCCTTGAGCATGAAAATTTTACTGACCTGCTCTGGGCAGCGTTTCATATCGTTGAGGAGCTCGAGGCCCGGGAGTCCTTCGATCGTATTCCTCCTAGCGACAAAGAACACATCAATGGCGACATAATGCGGGTTTTCGGTCATTTAATCCGGGAATGGATCCTCTATATGCAGCATCTTAAAGTGGATTATCCCTACCTTTTCTCTTTGGCGGTTCGTCTCAATCCCATGATTGACATGCCGGACCCGCTGGTGTATCAGGACTGAATGCCTCCTTGGTTGAGTTTAAAAATCAAAAATTCTAATTCCAAGTGATACAGCATAACGGGGCAAAAGCTCCTTTGCTGGCCGGGGCCACGGCGGTTGCCTGCATCCGCATCTAGCTTCATACCGCTCAGGACTACCAAAGCGCTGCACTCCGCCCTTCGGGTTGGAATTGCGCAACCGCCTTGCGGCAGTTTTTTTGAGTGCATCAATGTTCATGATGATACCGTGACGAACTGAATGTCACTGATACGTGTTAAAATTTTCTTGACTATAAATAAACTTGACGCAAAGCAATAGGTAGTCTGTTTCTCGATCAATAAATAAACGTTGATAAGCTATGTCAAGCCCAACAGAAATGCTTGAAGCCGAACATAGGGTTATTGCTCTTATTGTAGGTGCAGCACCGGTACTGATCTCCAAGATTGATGAAGGAGGTCCGGTTGATAATTCGCTTCTTACTGGTATTGTCGAATTCATGCGGCTTTACGCTGATAAATGTCATCATGGAAAGGAAGAAGAACTGCTCTTTCCGTTACTCGCTGAAAAAGGTGTTCCGATGCATGGCTGTCCGATAGGTGGACTGATCAACGAGCACGCCAGAGGTAGAGTACTAGTAAAAGGTCTCGATGAGGCAGCATCTGCATTGTCAATAAATGAAGCAGATGATGTTGCAAGAGGGCGTTTGATAACAAATCTTCGTGGCATTGCGGATCTCTATCCTGGGCATATCTGGCGGGAGGATTATATGCTCTTTCCTATGACCGACAAGATTCTTGGCAAGGAAGAACAGGATACTTTATATGCGGCTTTTCAAAAAGTCGATGAAGGTATCGGGAGTCAGGTCATCGAACGACTCGTTAGATTTGCTAAGTCAATCTAAGCTCTCTTCAAGGAGATAATATCCGCCAAAGCGGATGAAGATCTTTCTGCGAACCGCGTTTGCCTAGCGTGTCCAATCCTTCGGCGCTTGGCTGTGCTGCCGGGGGAAGAGCATTGGAGTGTTATAGGATCTTTTACAATTCATTTCGTCCGGAGCCTGCTGTAACATCATCATTTCATCACCGAATTAAGTGGCCCCAGGACACCCGCCGCACTTTAACACTGCCCGCTGCCGCTTGCTCGGGCGTGACAACTGACATTGGCAATTCTGTTCTGCACTGCTGGTGTCGGGTCGGGCGATAAGCTCGCCAGCATGAAGAGCCCTAAAGATCCAACCGCTCAGGGCTTTACATCTGAGGCGACCTTCATACGCACTATTTTGGTGGGGTTGGACACACTACCGTTGTTGTATTCTGAGCCGGGCTTGATCCTGTCGACATATTCCATTCCAGACACGACACGTCCCCATACAGTGTATTGCCCATCGAGGAATGGCGCTGGTGCGAAGCAGATGAAAAACTGGCTGTCGCCACTGTTTGGGTCAGAAGCGCGAGCCATAGAGACAGTGCCCCGGATATGCGGTTCGCGTGAGAATTCAGCTTTAAGCATTTGGCCGGAACCGCCGGAGCCATCACCCTGTGGATCGCCAGTCTGGGCCATAAATCCCGGTATAACCCGGTGAAAGGAGAGGCCGTTATAAAAGCCTTTGCGTGTTAACTCCTTGATGCGCGCCACATGGCGGGGAGCGATATTTGGAAGCAGCTGGATGACGATCCGCCCTGATGGAAGGTCAAGATAGATCGTGTTTTCGCGATCAACTTTCGGTGCAGCAGAAGCGGAGAGGGGGAGTAAGGCGGCCGCCAAAGCTAAGACAACAAGCAGAAATCGAAGTGGTTTGTTCATCATGAAAGGCCTCATTCGGTTGGGGTTTGAGCAATGAATCTATCACTCGGAAGCTACCGGTTTGCCTCAGTAATTGCAAATGCAGCTCAAGAAGCTATGCTGCACCGACAGTTGAAGAGCATTTGTATGACACCTGACCTTTTACAATTCATGGTATTCAGCTGTTACTCGTTTTTACTTTCCTGATTTTTTTCTGCTTCTGGATTAAGCTTTGCCAGTATCATAAGCTTTCCAGCCTCTATAAAATCAGCAGAGGCACCCGGTATATCGCCTTTCGTAACTTTTGCAGTTCCTCTTCCGGAGTAAGCTGCAACAGATTTCGGGTTAATCTCTATCGCCTTTGTAAAATCGGCTATCGCACCATCCCGGTCTCCCATGGTGTACTTTAAAGCTCCCCGACTTGCATATGCTTTGGCGGATTGTTTTTCAAGCTCTATAGCTTTTGAAAACTCAGTAAGGGAGCCCTGCATGACTGCATTACCGACTTTTGCTCCTGTATCCAGCATTGCTTTTTTTGAACTTTCAGGATTATCACATGCTGAAAAAGAAAGCACTGTCATTGCTGCAATCCCTGTAAAAAGATGCCGTAAAGAATTTTTCATTGGTCACGTTGTTTTGAAATTGAAATTAATAATCGGAGACATACAGAGAATCACTCAGTCGAGATGCAGGGTGCTGCCATACTTTATAATTCTGAAATTATGAAGGTCGATCCAGTTATTCACCCTGTTGTTGTCGAGCAAAGCAACCATTTTTTTCAGTAATTCTTCATCGGCCTCATCCATGATTCCTTTCAAGGAATTACGGATAATTTTGTATCCGGTGAAGATGATGAGAAGAGCAAATATTAAAGCCACAACGCTGTCGAGCCAGACCATTTTTGTCAGGTACAATAAAATCAGACCAACAATAATGCCTACTGTAGAATAGGTGTCGGATTGAAGATGTTTTCCACTGGCCGTCAGGGCAAGTGAGTTGTTTTTTTGTCCTTTCTTAACTGCAAGTGCCCCAACGACATAATTGACAATTGCGGTTGCACTTATCAAAAGGATGCCATAATCCAGCTGGCCGATTGGCTCTGGATCAGCAAGATTTTTAACAGCTTCGTAGATAATCAGCAAACCCGCACTGGAAATCATGATACCCTCAAGAGCAGCGGAGATAAACTCTGCTTTCCCATGTCCATAGGGATGAAGCATGTCTTTTGGTTTTGCAGAGACGTAGAGGCTGTAGAGACCAATAAATGCACTGGCGACATTCACTGTGCTTTCCAACGCATCGGTAAGAATTGCAACAGAATGAGTAAGATACCATGCACTTAATTTGATGATAAAAAGCAGTACTCCGGTGACGACTACAATCTTTTGAAAATTGTAGTTTTGTTTTGCTGTGGACATATTGAAGATTCGAGAGGTTTAACTGATTGTTGTAATAGGTTTTTTTACTGTCTGGGTTCAATACTTTTGCCGCCCTTGATCGCCGTCAGGTATTCACTGAAGGTTTCACCATATATTTCCCAGACTGTTGTAAAAAGTGCTGCGATAATTGGGCCGATAATAAATCCGAAAACGCCGAAAAGTCCTATGCCTCCAAGCGTACCAAAAAATATCAGCAGCTCATGCATCTGGGTATCGCGTCCGATCAGGATTGGACGGAGAATATTATCGATCTGGCCCACTACAATACTGCAAAACAGAAACACTCCTATGGCCTGAGGATACTGGCCCGTTGCAGCAAGATAGACGACTGCCGGGAACCAGATGAGGGGAGGACCAAGAATGGGCAGAATAGAAATTATCGACATGATGGTCCCCCAAAAAATAGCGCTGTCTATTCCTGCAAAATGAAGGGCAAGACCTGCAAGGGAGCCTTGTACAATACCGACTACCAAACTTCCTTTTATGGTTGCTCTGGTTACTGAAAGAAACTTGTCAAGCAGACGGGATTGATCAGCTTCTTTGAGGGGAAGATAAGAGAGTGCTTTTTTCAAAAGATGCTTTCCATCCCTTAAAAAAAAGAACATGGTGTAGAGAAAGATAAACAGCAGCAGCAGGTCATTGACGATCGAATACGTAAACGAGGAAAGAGTTGTGAAAAGCATTGAGCTTGTTTTACTGGCTAATTCTCCTGCTTTCAGGAGGATTTCCTCACGGTAGAGCTCAAGCTCGGCATAAAACGGAAGAGAACGAAGTTGCTGATCAAAGGCGGCTGGCTCAAGGATTTGCTGCTGTACCCAGGGAACGGCAATGCGGCTTATTCTGACTGCCTGTTCGGTAACAATTCCCAGCAGTCCAGCCAGGGGAAGAAAAACAATGAGCAGCAGGGTGGATAAGGTCATTGCAGCACTGAGGCTTTTGCGGCCTTTGAACCAACCCTCAAAGCGGTTAAAAACCGGCATGGCGAGAGCAGAAAAAAGAGCCGCAAGAAAAACAGCCATGAGAAAGTATCGGATCATGGCAATAAAAATGAAAGAGATAATCAGAACAATAAAAAGAAGGATGACCTGGTTTGCTTTAGTGCTGTTCATGATCGTTGTATTCGCTATCGTCAATTTGTTCAACCTGAATTCATAAGCCTCAAAACATTTTTTCGAAGCAAAGGTCATCCTTTTCCTCTTTGTTCCATCATTTGAACAATGGATCAACTCTCTTTATCACTTTGCAGGGTCAATCAAACAAGTCTCCGAGAAATCCTAAAGGTCCACCTCTTCTTTTTCTTTTACCAGTTCTCGGATCAATATAGTAGTCATGATCGTCGCCATGATGGCTGTCATGACCATGATCATCATCGTGATGGCCACCACGATAGGAATCCTCTTTTCGATAGTCTCGGCTATAATCGACAGGATACGATTCAGCGGCAGAGCGTTCAATGATGGATGAGCGTTCAATGATGGATGAGCGCTCAATGATTTTATCCAACTCGCCTTTATCAAGCCAGATGCCTCGGCATGCGGGACAATAATCAATTTCTACACCCTGCCTTTCGGACAATAGCAGATCGTTATTACATTCAGGACATTTCATCGTGTTCTCCTTTTGATTTGGTATTAAGTCAGCGGTTCGGTTGTGTTTTCAATTGGAACGTCATAAAGCGTAACAAATCTTGTAGCTCTCAGAAGCTGCATCAGAATTTTACAACAGGTAAAGCCTTTGCGGCAGCGTCTGCCTTGAAATATGCCTTGGGTTTCAGTTGCAGGAGAAGACTATTGGTCAAGGAATTTGGAAACCGCCTGATTGAAAAATTGAAGGTTTCTACAGCTCCGTTATATCGTTGACGAGAAACGCTGATTCGGTTTTCAGTGCCTTCAAGCTGATTCTGAAGATCCCGGAAATTCTGGGTTGCCTTAAGTTCGGGATAGCGTTCGACCGATACCAGCAAACGTGACAGGGTTGAGGAGAGGTTGCCTTGCGCAGTGCTGAACTTTGCCATCGCCGATGGATCACTGAGCATCTGAGGAGTAAGCTGGATGGATGTGGCCTTTGCCCTTGCCTCGACAACTGCCGTCAAGGTTTCTTTTTCAAAGTTTGCAGCACCCTTGACAGTTGCTACAAGATTTGGAACCAAGTCTGCTCTTCGCTGAAGCTGCGATTCAAGGTCGCCCCATGTACGGTTTACCGTTTCTTCATTCTGCTGGATACCGTTGTATCCGCATCCGGAAAGTGCTGCAATAAAAAGGATGCATGTGAGCAGTCTGGCTATCGAGTTCTTCATAACTTCATCTCTTTGTTTTACAGGGTATAAAATTTCTTTTCAATCCAGACCGTTGAAACATATATAAGGTCTCTACCCTTAAAGGAGTATAAGGCTGCGCTTAAAAAGTTCTTAAATTTTCATGGGTTCTGTTTCCCTGAGCTTTTTTTCTTGACAGAATCGATGAAATCCTGGAGGTGAAAGTTCTCTCTTAAGTTGGCTAAAGTGAACGAAGCGAAGCGCCACTGGATGGTTGGAGAGTGTGAAGATGCGGCTTTGGCGAACAGGACTTGTACCCAAAAGGCTGCAATGCTATTTATGGAGAAGATTCAGGATTCGTAGATCCGGTGGATCGGGAAGTCAGCAGTTCAGTGAATGACTGTTTGTTGTGTTCAGTTTCTCCTGTTCTTTTTCTCGTGTTGTAATGTGCTCTCACCTGACTGACGGGACAGGATTCATGCCTGTTCCGTCAGGTTGATGATTCTTTTAGTGTCAGAAGGTCTGCGTTAATCCAACATTAAACGAACGGCCTTGTCCAGCAACTGACTCGAATGGAATGAGTCGCTTGCTTGCGAGGTTTTGGTCGTAATTGATGCCTCCGAGCGGAAGATAATAGAACTTGTCAAACAGGTTTGTTATACCAAAGTCCAGTCGGAGGTTTTTCCATTGGTATGCGGTGCGCAGATTGAGCAGAGCGAACCCTGGAGTTGTTGGCTCTTTGCGCAGCGGATCAACCTCAGTTTTTTCGCTGACAAGTTGCAACTCAACAGCATTGGTCCATCCGGCGACTCTCTGTTCCAGCGTAAGGTATCCATTTAACGGCATCATATGGTAGAGGGAGTTCCCAGTGTCAAGGTTTCGGCCATGCACGTAGCCAAGACTTCCACTGAGTTGGCCGTGGCCATAGCTGCTGTTTTCCCAGAGACCTAGTTTTCCTGAGACATCCAGCCCATAAATCCTGGCATCATGATTGGCAAACTGTAATGTGTTGCCAGTGGATTTGAGGGTTAACACATTCACATCAATGTAATCATTCACATAGCTGTAATAGGGCGTTACCTTCAACTCCCAGTTTTTGCCTGCACTGTCGTGCCAGTCTGCCGAGATGCTCAGTGTATTGGCAACTTCAGGCTTGAGGTTCAGATTACCTACATAACCATTGCCATCACCGAACCAGTTGATCATTCCGCTGCACATAAAGCTTTTCGACCACGCATAGCGCTCGTAGAGGTTTGGTGAACGGGTCTTGCGGGCAAAGCTGATTTCATAGGTCGCATTGGACGCGGGCTCAAATCTGAGCAGGGTGGTTATATTCAGATTGTTGTCGTCGCGGGCATGGTCCTCGGCATTGAAGGCTTTAGCATCGGCAGCATACATCATGCCGGTGTTGTAACCCTGGACATTACCCGTATTCATCTGAACCAACTCGTCGCGTACTCCGAGAATCGTAGTCACCTCATTGCTCATCTTTGATTCCCATTCGGCAAACACACTGTACCGGTTACGACGACCGTCATTGATGTTTAGAAAGGTGTTAGGTGACATCATCATGCTGCCAGCGACCGGTGGCCATGAGTCGTTAAGGGTAAAGCGGTGAAATTCGTTGCCGAGGCGCAGGATGTTTTTTTCGGCAAATGGAATTTCCGCTTTCAAAGCATAGCCCATGTCAATACCGCGCGTTTCCATTGGCATTAAGGCCATGCCAGTTTGAACGGCAGGGATTTCCAGTTTATCTTTGCCGGAATCCATTTTGTGGTAGGTATTCTCCCAGAAAGCTCTGGCATCGAGTTTTCCCCAAGCGAAGCTGGTTTTGTAGCCGAGATTGATAAACGAGGCGTTGTTGTCGACCATGTCCATCCATTGGTTGACAAATCCCTGATCGGGAATTGATTGATGACCAGCCTTGAGGGTCAGAAGACTCTTCTCGCCTTTAAAGGCTAAGGTGGCTCCGAGATTACGCGATTCGTAATAGGTAGATGTTACGGTATTCCCATGGCCATCCTTATAGTCATTGGCGTGATCAATGGAGCCGGTAATCCCAAAGCTGAGGTCGCTGTTTGCAACTGAGCCTGAGAATGCAGCGCCAGTGCTGTTGTTGCCGCTTCGGTAATAGGTCGAAACACTGCCAGACTCTTTGACTCCCTCACCTTGTTCAGCAAATACCGGTGGATCTGATTCTACGAGAATTGTGCCCCCTATGTTGTCACCACCGTAACTGACCGGCGCCGCGCCGCCTTTAACCCCAATGCTGTTCACGTTAGAAGGAGCAATGTAGGACAGTGGCGGATTCATGTGATTGGCACAGGCGGAAGTCAGGCACATACCGTCAACGTATATTATCAAACGGTCGTCTCCCAGCCCGTGAATAATCGGAAGGCTTGAAACACCGCCACCCGTAGCAAGAGTAACTCCAGGCACATCCTTGAGCAGGGAGGCGGTATCACTGGTTTTTACTCGTTTGGATACCATTGACTTGCCAGCTTTTTCTGACGTTCCCGTAATAACGGTTTCCGGGCCTATGGCTTCTTGACAAAATGCCGGCAAAGGTACTGCCGAAGCTGTCAGCAGATACACAAGCGGAGTTATAATAAATTTTTCTGATTTCCCCATATCGATTAGTAAACAAATGGTTTGAATAAATTGAGACAAAAAATGGAAAGCCCTGTTATCCAGAGAATGCTTACCCACTCTTTTTTCCAATCAGTTTGATGTCAGTTAACTCCTCACCCGATGCTATTCGTGCGAGGTAACATTCTCTCAAAAACCTGATATAACGGGCTTTTATGCGTTTAATTGTGAGAGCTGAAGCTCTGTATTGGGAGGATAGTCGATCTGGCGCATGACACCATCGAGTAAAAACGAAGCGTGGCTTGAAGTGAATCTTTTGCCTGATGATGCAGTCAAAGGAGTGTGTTGAATGTTGGTCAGAAGACCGGGCATTGCATGAAGCAGCTTTACCATTGTTTTAGTTGGCACTTGCTTTTCAGTTGATGCCGACTGGGTATCGCTCGTTACAGCGATCTTTTTGTGCAGGAAACATTGTCCACAGCAATCTTTTGTTTTCTTTTCACAGACATTTTCCGCAATTGCTTTTTGGTTTAAAAAGAAAAGCCCGTAGCAAACGAAGACGCAGTTTATCTGTAAAAGCATTCCGAAAAGCATCAGAACAGCGATGGATCGGATTGCTTTATTCATAACGTCTTGTTGAAATTCTGGAAAGCTGGAAGGTACAATAACTGCTTAAAAGATAGGGAATTTTCAATTGTGAACAATTAACCAGATTCATTTATGGTTGTTCTCTTGTAATTGGCAGGACAAATATCACCTTTGAGAATATTCTCTTTAGCTCTTATATTGAAAATGCATTCTCAATAGCAATAGGGGTATCATGAACAAAATCATTGGGATTATAATTACTGTTTTCTGTTTGGTTTTTCTCAACTCCTGCCAAAAAACACGCAATGTCCAATACACTTCAAAAAAAACCATTGTAGTCACCTCTTCAGTTCTTGGTTCGATAGTGAAAGAACTTGTTGGTGATCATTGCGAGGTACTCGTCATCATCCCCAATGGGCTTGATGTCCACGAATGGGAGCCATCAGCCAAGGATATAGAAACTCTTCTGAAGGCATCACTGATTGTTGAAAACGGCCTTGGTCTGGAAGGCGGATTATCAAAAACTCTAGGCCAGGCGCGCTCTGCCGGAGTGAAAATCTTTACGGCAAGCAATTATATCAAAATCAGAAAAGTGGGAGATGGAGAAGGTATTCCTTCTGGTGACCCTGATCAAAGACCCGGTGCAGAAGATCCCCATCTCTGGCTTGATCCCTTGGCTGTAAAAGAGATAACTCTGGCACTCGCAACTACTCTCAAAGGGCAGCTTCAGATTGACCTTACCGTCGAAGCTGCAGCTCTTGCCAAAAAGCTCACGACGCTGAACAGTTCCATCAGGGAACAAGTATCATCGATTCCTGTAGAAAATCGCAAATTGGTTACAGACCACGAATCTCTGGGATATTTTGCGCAAGCCTTCGGATTTAAGCTGGTCGGAGCTATCATACCAAGCTTGACTACTCAAGCCGAGGTTTCAGCTTCAGAACTTGCCGCATTGAAGACTCTCATTGTGCATAATAACGTCAAGGTTGTTTTTACAGAAACAGGAACTCCAGCCAGGGTTGCAAAAGCCATCGCCAGTGATTCGGGTGTAAAGTGTGTCGAAATTGACACCCATTTGCTTCCACAAGACGGCTCATATTTCACAATGATGAAAAACCTCTCCGCAACCATAACCGGGAGCTTAAAGTAAGTGGACATTTTTTTAGCACCCTTTTTGAATAATGGATTTATGCTGAATGCTCTGGCTGCCGGAACTCTGGTGGCCATAGCGTGCGGTATTGTAGGTACCTTCATGGTTCTCAGGGGGCTAGCCTTTCTGGGAGACGCACTGGCTCATGGGGTACTTCCTGGAGTGGCTTCAGCATTGTTATGGGGATTTCCAGGTTTCATTGGTGCTTCTGTAAGCTCCCTGGCGATGATAGCGGGTATCAGCTGGATAACAAAAAAGTCAAAGCTTTCTGCTGATACGGCAATAGGGCTGCTTTTTGTGGGGATGTTAGCCTTGGGAGTTGTAATCGTTTCACACTCTCAATCATTTTCAGGTGACCTTGTCAAGGTTCTCTTTGGACAATTTCTTGGTATCTCCTTATTTGATTTGATCGTACAAGGTTCAGTGACATTGGTTCTCGCTCTTATGGCATTTGTGTTTCGAAGACCCTTTCTTCTGCTTTGTTTCAGTGAAGAACAAGCTCAGGTTTCTGGTTATTCAGCAAAATTGTACCATTTTTTACTTTTAGTCATGATTGCGCTGACTGTTATTGTTTCGTTTCAGACCGTTGGAACTCTCCTCGTTTTTGGAATGCTTCTTGCTCCTGCTGCGACGAGCTCCTTTTTGTCACGGAAACTTGGAACCATGATGATTATCGCCAGCGGTTTTGGGAGCCTTTCGGTCTATGCAGGGTTGCTCTTAAGTTACCACTTCAATCTGTCCGCTGGGGGCTGTGTTGTATTAGTGGCTGTAGGACTATTTTTTATAGTCTTTCTTGTTTCCCAAAGGTTCAGACAGGAGCATTTTTATGCTTGAAAATGCCATTACCATGAAAGATGTATCCATTGGCTATGATGGCACATCAGTACTCTCAGGTTTAAACCTGACACTACCTCAGGGTGCCTCTTTGGCTTTAGTGGGAAGTAACGGTTCAGGGAAATCCACCTTGTTAAAAACTTTGGCAGGTCTCTTGCCTGCCATCAAAGGACGTGTTGAAGTTTTTGGTGATAAACCAGGCCTTCAGCCTCTCAGGGTATCGTATCACGGCCAATTCCATCCGAACTCGTTTCTTCTGCCCTTACGGAGTATTGATGTGGTTCGGATGGCTCGATTTCCTGTCAGAGGTTTGCTTGGTCGCTTTACAAAGGAAGACGATGATATTGTTCAAGAATCCCTTGCATATGTGCACGCCCTTGAACTCTCCGAAAAACCAGTTAACGTCCTTTCGGGCGGTCAAAAACAAAGAGTTTTTTTATCTCACACCCTTGCACGAAAAGCAGACCTTCTTCTTTTGGATGAACCAACTGCGGGGTTGGATGTGAATGGTGCGGATCTTTATGAAAAATTGATTCGTCGGCTTAAAGCGGAAGGTAAAACGCTTCTGGTTGCAACCCATAGCATCAAGGAAGCATCCCAATGCGACTATGTTCTGCTTCTTGCTTCCCGGGTGGTCGCTTTCGGCAACCCTGCCCAAGTTTTGACTCCGGAGAACATCATCGATACTTTTGGTATTGTCGCCCGTTTCGGCGGAAATGACCTTTTAATCATGGATAACCAGCATGGGCCTTGTACAGGAGTAACATGAAGAGAAAAACAAGACAGAGGGAAATTATCAAGCATGTATTTCAGTCAGAAAAACGACCACTGAACCCGTTGGAAATTTTAAGTCTGGCACAAGGTATCCTTACAGGTTTAAGTCTGGCCACTGTTTACCGGGCTATCAAAGAATTGGTGGAAGAGGAATGGCTGATAACTGTTGAAGTACCTGGTCTCTCACTCTATTACGAAATTAATCATCACCATCACCATCATCATTTTTATTGTTACTCCTGCAGCAAGGTTTATGAAGTGGACGGTTGTGTTCCTGTTGAAGCTCTTACACCAAAAGGTTTTTTGCTGGAATCTCATGAAATAATTCTCAGTGGACAATGTTCCAGCTGCATGCATGGGTAATCTTTTGGTCTCCCTCATTTTTTTTGCTTCTCGGTTAACTGCGTTTCTGAACGATGCAGGGGTGGACGACCTCTCAAGCATAGGCTGTTTAAGAACTTTTTAAGCGTGGGTTACGATTCCTTAAGGAAAAGAAACGGTAAATTCCATGTATTCCAGAGGGAGGGCGAGTAGAGTGTACATGGAAGCTGAAAAATTCGCCATGGCCAACCTCAATACTTTTTTTAAACGTTACTGTAGGCCGTTAAACTGAATCCACAGGGCTCATAGTAACGGCAATGACATGTAAGCTTTTCAATAACTTTGTTAAGGATCCCTGAATAATGATGGAATGGATCATGCAACCCGAAGCATGGATTGCACTAGGAACGTTGACGGCTTTGGAGATAGTTCTCGGTATCGATAACATCATCTTTATTTCGATTATTGTTGGGCGGATGCCCGAAGAGAATCGAAGCAAGGGGAGATTTTTTGGCCTTGGCCTCGCTATGATGACGAGAATTGCCCTGCTGCTGTCGATAACCTGGGTGATGGGATTGACAAACAGCTTGTTCAGTCTTTTTGAACATCCTGTTTCGGGCCGGGATATCATTCTTTTAGGTGGAGGGCTTTTTCTGCTTGCAAAAAGTACTCAGGAGATCCACCAAAGCCTTGAGGGCGCAGAGGAAAAAACAAAAACAAGTCCTTCTGCCAGCAGTTTTGCACTTACTCTGATACAGATAGCCGTTATCGATATTGTTTTTTCACTTGACTCGGTTATTACGGCCGTTGGGCTTGCCAAAGATGTGGAAGTCATGATTATCGCTATTATAATTTCGGTTGGTATCATGATGCTTGCTGCTAAATCCATCAGTGATTTTGTTGAAGCACACCCTACCATTAAAATGCTTGCATTGAGTTTTCTGATTCTTGTAGGGGTAACCCTGCTTGCTGAAGGCGCTGGGTTTGAGATCCCGAAAGGGTACATCTATTTTGCCATGGCCTTTTCAGTAACGGTTGAAATGCTGAACATCCGTCTGCGTAAGAAAGCGGAGAAGCCTTTACAGCTTCGCCCAATAATGAATATTGACGACGATCGTACCTGAGGTTGTGTTGAATGCTTGTGCCATCTTGACTGATTATCATGAAAAGCCGCCAAGAAGCCTTGAAATCAGAACTTTTTGATTTTTGGCATTGCCTTACTCCCGAAGAGACGCTGGAAAAGCTTGGTTCAACAACGGAAGGGCTCAGTTCAGCTGAGGCTGCTGTAAGGCTTGAAACCTACGGCGCCAATATGATCAAGGCTGAGCACAGGGCGAGTCCGTTGAAACTGCTTTTGCAGCAGTTTCAAAATGTGCTGATTATTACCCTACTCATTGCGACGGGCCTTTCCGCTTTTTTAGGCCATGGGCTTGAGGCTTTAGCTATTGTCGTGATTGTTGTGTTTGCTGTACTGCTTGGTTTTATTCAGGAGTTCAGAGCTGAAAGGGCTATTGAGGCGCTTAAGATGATGGCCGCACCGCTTGCCCGGGTTCGCCGTGATGGAAAGGATCTCTTTATTGATGCAACCGATCTGGTTCCGGGGGATATTCTGCTGCTTAATGCCGGTGACAGGGTTGCCGCCGACAGCAGACTGATTCAGTCGAATAATCTTCGCGCCGATGAGGCATCACTCACAGGGGAATCACTTCCTTCGGAAAAAGAGGTTGGATCAATTCTTCAGAAAGAAGCTGGACCGGGCGATCGCCGGAATATGGTTTTTGCCGGTACCATGATCAATTATGGGCGTGCATCAGCCATTGTTGTGTCTACCGGTATGCAGACGGAGTTCGGCAGGATCGCCGCGATGCTGCAGGGTGTTGGTACGGAAAAAACCCCCCTCCAGAAAAATCTTGATAACGTAGGGTCGGCTCTCGCCCGTGCGGCATTTGTTATTGTGCTCGTTATTGTGGTACTCGGTCTTTTTCGTGGTCAGTCCTTTATTGAGATGCTTATTTTCGGGATTGCACTTGCTGTTGCCGTGGTCCCCGAAGCTCTTCCAGCTGTGGTCACTATTTCGCTTGCTCTCGGCGTACAGCGTATGGTGAAACGCCATGCCCTCATGCGCCGGTTGCCGGTGGTTGAAACTCTTGGCAGTACCACGGTGATCTGTTCGGATAAGACTGGCACTCTGACACGTGATGAAATGACCGTGCGTGTACTCTACACCTCAGGAACCCTTATTGAGGTGAGTGGTTCAGGATATCTCCCTGAGGGTTCTTTTACTGTTTCAGGAGGTGGGGCATTGCCGGAAAGTTTGCAAGAGCTGCTTGTAGCGGGCGTTCTCTGTAACGACGCTCAGATCGGGCAAAACAAGGAAGGTGCGTGGCAGGTAGCAGGAGATCCGACGGAAGGAGCGCTGCTCGTTGCAGCCCGCAAAGCAGGTTTGCAAGAGCTGGAGCTACAAAAGCAGTATGAACGGCTTGACGAACAGCCCTTTTCATCCGAAACAAAACGGATGATTACCCTGCACCGGGATGGCGATTCTGTAAAAAGCATCATTAAAGGAGCGCCTGAAGTTCTTCTTGCGGAGTGCGATTCCCTTCGTTTAGGCGGAGGTGTTCAACTTCTTGATCACACCGTGAGAGCCGAGCTTCTCGGTGAAGCTGATGCACTAGGAAAAAAGGCGCTTCGAGTTCTTGCAATAGCCATAAAACCAGGATCCGGCATTGAAGGAGCTGGCGAAGGGATGACTTTTCTCGGCTTTGCGGGCATGATTGATCCCCCGAGAGCGGAAGCCAGGGAGGCTGTTCGTCAATGTATTGCAGCTGGTATCCGTCCGGTTATGATTACTGGAGACCATCCGCTGACCGCAGAGGCAATTGCCCGGGAACTTGGCATTTTACATGATGGCAAAGTAGTCACAGGAACAATGCTGCAAAGCATGAGTGACGAAGAGCTGTTCCGTGAAGTCGGCTCCGTTTCGGTGTTTGCCAGAGTCGCTCCAAAGCATAAACTTCGCATTGTTGAAGCCCTGCAGAAAAACGGTGAAGTAGTCGCCATGACCGGTGACGGGGTGAATGATGCTCCTGCTCTGAAGAAAGCCGATATTGGTATCTCTATGGGTATTACTGGTACTGACGTTTCAAAGGAAGCTTCGGCCATGATGCTGCTCGATGATAATTTTGCGTCGATTGTTGCAGCTGTGGAAGAGGGAAGAGGTATCTATGATAACATAAAAAAATATCTTACCTATCTGCTTTCATCGAATATCGGCGAGCTAGGCCTTATGGCTTTCGCAACCCTTATGGGTATGCCTCTACCGCTTTCTGCCGTTCAGTTGCTCTATGTCAACCTTGCTACCGATGGACTGCCAGCACTGGCACTGGCAGTTGATCCGGCTGAACGTGATATCATGCTTCGCCGTCCGACGGATCCGAAACAAGGGATATTTACCCGTACGGTGCTTTCGCTTATGCTGACCGGTGGCATCTGGTCAACCGTTGTAAATATCTCGCTTTTCCAGTTCGCCCTCGTTTCGGGGCGGCCACTACAGGAGGCCATGACCATGACCTTTATATCGCTGGTGCTTATACAGTTTTTCAAAGCTTACAATTTCCGATCCGAAAAAAGTTCTCTTTTAAACCGCCCTTTTGCAAACCGCTGGTTGAATCTTGCAATAGCGTGGGAACTTGTGATGCTTGTCGCTCTCATTTATGTTCCTGTTTTTCGGAAAACATTTGGAACCTTTCTGCTTACCCCTCAAGACCTGGTTATCGTTATCGGTGCAGCTGCAACCATTGTTCCTGTTATTGAACTGCTTAAATGGTTTATACGCAAGGGATGGTTTGATCAAAAGGTTTTTACTTCACTCTAATTCCAAGTGGTTACGTTTTTTTGCCTTACATCAATGAGTATTTTAAACGGTATATGATGAATTATTTTTATTCCTGGTATTGGTCTAATTCTTCACCGGTGGTATCTTTTCTGATAATGGTATTGTTATGGGCAGTGTATTTCATTCCATCAATTGTGGCTTTCCGGCGAGCACATCACAGCAAAGTGGCGATCCTTACCCTGAATATCCTTCTCGGATGGAGTGGTATCGGTTGGATCGTTGCTCTGGTATGGGGGATGGCCTATCCCGGTCACGATTGAATGAAATCCTTCATCTTTGAAAATTCGGCTTGTTATAAGGGTTAACTTTTTTTCGTGTTTGTACTGAAAGGGACGATCATCGTATTGACTGAAAAGAACTCAAAATATGGAAAAGGAAAGTGATATGACTCGTAAAATAGCCATCATAACCGGCGGAAGTCGTGGTCTCGGTGCAAATGCCGCTCTGAAACTGGCCGCCCGCAATACAGACCTGATTATCACGTACAAACAGAACAAGGCAGCTGCCGATGAGGTCGTTTCCAGTATTACCAAGCTGGGTGCACGAGCAACTGCCCTGCATCTTGATGCCGGCTCTGTTTCAGGAATTCCTGCTTTTATCACCCAGGTGCAGGAGACTCTTGCAGAATGGGGCGCAGAGCGCTTTGATATCCTTATCAACAATGCTGGAATGGGTATACACTCTGCTTTCACTGATGTGACAGAGGATCAGTTTGATGATCTTATGAATGTTCATTTTAAAAGCGTTTTCTTCCTGACCCAGGCGCTCGTGCCTCTGATGGCCGATGGTGGACACATACTCAATGTTTCTTCCGGCCTTGCGCGATTTACTATGCCGGGATATTCCGTGTATGCGTCTATGAAAGGCGCCATTGAAGTGCTGACCAGATACCTTGCCAAAGAGCTCGGTCACCGGGGAATCTCGGTTAATGTTCTGGCACCGGGAGCAATAGAAACCGATTTTGGTGGTGGCACCGTTCGTGATAACAAACAGGTTAATTCAATGATTGCTTCTGGGACGGCATTGGGGCGTGTGGGCCTTCCGGACGATATTGGCGATCTCATTGCCGCCCTTGTTTCTGACGACTGTCGATGGGTAAATGCTCAGCGTATCGAAGCGTCCGGCGGTGTGTTTATCTGATAGGACGTGAACCCCAGGAAATCTGACTTCAGGATACAGAGCCGGACTGCAATCGGGTGTTTGCATAAGTCGATATTTTAAATCTATTGGTCCACAAAGTGAGCTTTTCTCTTCTGAGCCTACAGCGGATAAATCCACTTTTTTTACTTGCTAAACCTGGCTGCCGCAAAATTGTCATTATAGTTAATAACCGCCCAAACAGTTTTACTGCGCTTGTCGATACCGTAGGTGCCTAAGGTATAACCTTTTTTCCAGGGGCCAGCAACGAAGGTTCTGGCTCCTCCGGAATTTTTATCAACAGCGTTGATCCAGTTGCCGTCAGTGTCTTTGGTTGCCAGACCGAAAAGACCGTCGTTGAAATGCTGCAAGTGTACCTTATCACGATCATAACTTATCGAAAGGGTGTAAACATCGGTCTGTTTCCGGCCAAGGTCGCCCATGCCTGTCAGGCATAAAATATTGCTGGCAAGATATTCTCCACGCTTCGATTGTGAAGGGGATTGCTTTTTGTACCAACCAGTATCTACAGTTTTGGTCAACTTTCGGCCAACACCACCTTTGGTATCAAGACTACAATCCTTTTCTGTGCTGTTATTGGTACCATCAAGAATTCGCGCAATGGTGCCTTTGAAACTGTCCGATACCTTTGCATAGCTTGTTCCTTGAGGTATCAGGAATTCCTTGCCGTTTGTGCTGTAGCTCCAGGTCTCTTTTTTTACAAAGTGGAATGAAGGGGTTATGCCGGTATCCGCCTTTCCTGCTCCGTTTGGATAGTTGGCATCAGACATCCAGTTGCCGTGGTCATCGGAGTAATAATCGACCGTGACACATGGTCCATCAACAGTATAGATATAGTACCCAACAGTATAGCGTTCCTGTGAAATGGACGTTTCACGGGATTTCTGGCCAAACCACTTGGGGTCGTCCAGAGGCTTTGGGTTGTAGAACTTGCTGCTGTTGGAAGCGCAGATTATTTCTTGAATGTGAGATTTACCGTCCGGGCTGGAGATAATTGAGCGCTGGTGAATATGGTCATGGCCGGAAATATATAATTTCACACCATTATCCTGCATGCTGGCAAAAAATCTGTTCTGCCAGTCTGGATGAGAGTGCGTATAACCGTTGAACATGGTGTCTTGATGGCCTTCAGCCATAAGCGGCTGATGTGAAAAAACAAACGCCTGCCCGGTCTTTCGGCTTTTTTTGTCGAGCCTGCTGCTTATCCATGCTTGCTGATCATTGACGGTATAGCCGTATGCATAACCATTGGGATTTTTATCGACTTTGCCTGGCATTGCCCAGGTATCGACAATCACAAAACGAGCCCTGCTTTCCGGGTCACCATAGTCAAAAGAGTAACTCATACCATTGAGTTCTGTGCTGACTGAGACGGGGCTGCTGAAATTGTTACCGACCTTGTAGTACTGAAGGTTTGTCTTTGTGAAGGTTCCTGTTCGGGTTTGAGGGTAATTGGAGTGGAAAACTGATAGGCCATAACTCTTATTCAAGCCAACAGTCTCATGGTTGCCGCGAAACGGAAAAAACCCTATGCCGGCATCAATAAGGGGTTGCGCCGCCTGGGCGCGGGTCACTTCGGATATATCATTGCCGTCGTCGCTCAGGTCACCAACAGCAATGACGAATTTCACGCCAGCCTTGATAAACTCCTGGTTGACCTGATTGATAATCGCGACTGGTACGGTATTTGGGTTGGCATTGTCTGGATCGGCAGTTGTCCACTGGGAGTCTCCCATGACGCCGAATTTCCAAGGCTCCGCTGATGCAGAGGATGCTCCGTTCAACAGGGCAAACAACACGATCAGCATTGATGTCGATTTAACCAGATAACGGCGGCTCATCGAATATTTGTTGTTTAGTAAAGTCATGAAAAAATTTTTTGAAGCATAATGAGTTAGTGTTGCACGATAGGATATGGTCATTGCTCCTTGCTCCTTATAGCTTCATCTTGTGTGTTGCGTTATGATAAATCTCATCCAACCCTGAAAGTGCAGTTCGATAAGGGTAAGTGTTCAAAGCAAAGCAATAATCAGAACGTTTGTTGTCGTTCGCGATATCCCCGCCTATGCTCACAAAAATGGTTTAATGACTTATAATTCGAAAGGCATGAGCTGAATATTTTTTATGGTTTTCGTAATAGCAATGTGAATAATATACCGAGAGTCAGCCGGAAGTTTTTTTTTGTTCAGCTTTGTTTACAATTATTTAACAGAATTATCGAAGGCCATCCGGCTTATGAGTAATGAAAAAACTACGTCATGAACAAACGGGCATGATTGATGCAGTGCCAGAGAAAGAAGAGTCTTGCATTATGGGAGACACCGCACAGCCTGGGTTCTTAAAATATTCACATAGGTTGGGGGTGATTCCTGAACCCCAACTGTTCATGCGTACCTGACAGGCAAAAGAACGGAGGTATTGCATCCGCCCTTATTTACTGACCACCCCTTCGCACTGCTTTTTTTCCCCATACGGTACCACCACTGGTCATCAGCTTATCATAGCGTGCTTTATCATTGGTTTTGTCGATCCATTTGCCAGAGTATGATGGCTGGTATTTTTTTTATGTAGTGTGCACCTGAAAAAATATGCATTGCTTTTTAATAAACTGATACTATATTAGTATCAATTAAACGATCAACTATGAAAGTACTTACCAAGAACACTGATTACGCAATACGGGCATTGCTGGCTCTCGCTGCAAAGAAAGGGAGTTATCTGTCTGCAAAGAGTATCGCGACTGAGCATGATATCCCTTACCAGTTTTTGCGTCGCCTTTTGCAGGAGATGATCCGCCATAACCTGATTGTTTCAAAAGAGGGAGTTCAGGGTGGTTTTATGATGGAAAAGGATCCGGATGCGATCAGCGTAACACAACTGATTGAGATTTTTCAGGGTAAGGTGCAGGTGTCGGAGTGCATGTTTCGCAAGCAGATTTGCAATAACCGTGCACGTTGTGTTCTCCGCCACGAAATCATGCGTATTGAGCAGGTTGTCCAGAGAGAGTTTGAAAAGGTGACCATTGGTAAGCTGCTACGGGACCTTCAGGTGGCAAATAAGGTGGAGCCCCAATCTGCCAACATTGAGCAAGCAGTGTTGAACCCATAAAAGGAGTAATAAATGAAACGACAGATTATCACTATAGATGAAAAAAGATGCACCGGATGCGGTGACTGCATTCCGGGTTGCCCTGAGGGAGCGTTGCAGGTGATCGATGGCAAAGCCCGTCTCATCAGTGACCTTTTTTGCGATGGACTTGGAGCCTGCATCGGGCATTGCCCAACCGGAGCAATGAAAATTGAAACTCGTGAGGCTGAACCTTACGACGAAAAGCGGGTGATGCATGAGAGTATTGCAAAAGGTGGGCCCAATGTTATTGCCGCTCATCTGCACCACCTTATGGATCACGGTCAGAGTGACTTTGTGCAGCAGGCACTTGAATACCTCGAAGAAGAGGGAATTGCGAACCCGCTTGAAAGTGAAGCCGCCCGCGAACCGGCACCTCAGTCTGCACATGCAGGCCACCACCATGCAGCGCACGCTGGTGGATGTCCAGGCAGCAGAACCATAGATTTCAGTGCAAATGGAAAATCTGATACAGCAGTTGCCACGATGCCCGGCGCACCCGCTGAAAGTGCACTCCGCCAGTGGCCGATCCAGCTTCACCTTGTTTCACCACAGGCACCGTATTTCCAAGGGTCTGATTTATTGCTCGCTGCCGACTGTGTCGCATTTGCTGTCGGAGACTTCCATGGCTCCTTCATGCGCGGGAAAAGTCTTGCGATAGCGTGCCCGAAGCTTGATTCAGAGATGCATATCTATGTTGATAAACTTGCCGCCATGATCGATATGTCACATATCAACACCATCACCGTAGCCATTATGGAGGTGCCCTGTTGTGGAGGGCTCATGTCGATTGTGGCCGAAGCCCAACGCAAGGCCAAGCGTAAGGTGCCGGTGAAAAAGGTAGTTATCAGTCTCCAAGGGGAAACCTTATCGGAAGAATGGGTTTAAGAAAGTACTGAGAAAGAAAGTGCTGAGTGATGAGAGGGGAAGTACTGAGGAAGAAGGGGCACCTTTTTTTATGCTTTTATGTTGAAATATTAATGGGGAAGAAGCGATGCTGAAAGATGCGATGGGTGGATACAGGGGGACGGCAACGGAGATCAGCAGGATTATTGCCGAACATCCTGATAATGCCGAGGCATATTATGATCGGGGAAATGCCCGGAGCAGTTGTGAGGATTATGAAGGGGCTATAGGTGATTTCACCATGGCACTGAAAATAGGGCTCCGCTTTCGTGAAGCTATTACGGCTTACGGGAACCGTGGAATAGCGAAAGTGGAAACTGGGGATTTGGATGGTGCCATAGACGATTTCAGCGAAATCATAGAGCGAAAGCCAAACAACCGGCGCCTTTTGAGTACTGCGTATAAGAACAGGGCTTCAGTAAAAGAAA